>NZ_JBIAYX010000005.1:0-412922 GCF_042898365.1 Streptosporangium sp. NPDC000509
CGGTCCGTCGAGGTCAGAATGCTCGCCGGCATGACCGAGACCGAGCAGTCAGACGCGTTCCGGATCCTGCAGAGCATGATCCATTCCCTGCGCGACGGCAACGACGGCTCATAGCCCGTTCCCCGGCACACGTCTCGTCGCGCCCGGACAGGAGTGCGGGCGACCTCGAGAACCGACGGACCCCGACTACACCCTCTTCCGTGATGAGCCTCTTTGGCGAGGGGTCCGGGGTCGGCCGTGATGTCAGGGGCGATGTGCGGTCCGGAGAATGGCCTCCATGTCTTCCAGGGCGGCCAGAGTGTCGGGCAAGGGGGCGTTCCCAAGAAGCAGCCGGTGACGGATCGTCGTGCTGGATCCGGACCTGGAGGAGACCTGGCGCCGCATCATCCGCCCGCAACCCCGGCACCAGAGAGGGCATGCTCAAAGCCCTCTCCGCCACCGGTGGAGTCATCACCTTGGCAGGCCTGGTCCTGGCGGCCACGTTCGCGGTCCTCGCCACACTTCCGCTGGTGATGCTGATCGAGGTCGGGTTCCTGGTCGCCTTCGGCGTGCTGCTCGACGCCCTGCTGGTGCGGTCGGTCCTGGTGCCCGCCCTCACCTTGCTGATCGGCCGCCGGATCTGGTGGCCGAGCCGGCCGTCCCGTCCAGCGGCAAAGCTGCCGGACGGTCAACAGCCGCTCGCCGACGACGAGGAGCCCGCGCTGCAACGGTGAGCGCGGCGGCACGGACGAGATCCGAGACGGGGACCCAGGCCCGTCCCGGACTTTTCTCATGGGCCCGACAGTCGCCGCCCTTGATCCTGCGCCACACGCCGGGGCTGGGGTCGGCGCACCGCGGTGTCCAGCCCCGACGGTGAGCCGCGCGGGGCCGTGCCCGAGGGCCGCCGTCCTTTGTCCTGCGCCGCGCCGCCGGGGCGGGTCAGCGCGCCGCGGCGTCCTCCCCGGCGGTGAGCCGCGCGATCGGGGCGGGCGGGGCCGCGGCCGGAAGGTCGACCCGAAGCAGTGCGCCACCGCGTGCGGAGCGGGCGACGGTGGCCCGGCCGCCGTGGGCGTCGACGACCCGCTGCACGATCGACAGCCCCAGACCGGATCCCGGCAACGCCCGGGCGCTGTCGGCACGGTAGAACCGGTCGAACACCCGCGGTACGTCGGCGGCGTCGATGCCCGGTCCGGCGTCGTCGACCTCGAGCACCGCCGACGCGTCCTCGGCACGGAGCCGGACCTGGACCGGCTGGTCCGCGGGGGACCACTTGCCGGCGTTGTCGATGAGGTTGAGCACCGCCCGCTCGAGCGCAGCGGGACGCCCGCTCACCCACACGGAGGTCACGTTGAGCACGACCTCGATGTCGGGCACGCGGGAACGCGCCCGGGTCGCGGCGGCCACCACCACGTCGGCGAGGTCGAGCACCTCGGTGCTCTCGTCGCTGACGTCACCGCGCGCCAGGTCGGTCAGCTCGGCGACAAGGGTGCCCAACTCGGCCACCTGGGCGCCGAGATCGTTGAGCAGCCGGGTCCGGCTCTCCGCTGGCAGTGCGCTGTCCAGGGTGCCGCGCCGATCGAGCCGGATCAGCAGCTCGGCGTTGAGGCGCAGGCTGGTGAGCGGGGTCTTGAGCTCGTGGGCGGCGTCCTCGGCGAGCAGTCGCTGGGCCCGCCGGGAGTCCCGGAGCGCGGCGAGCATGTCGTTGATCGACTGGATCAGCCGCCGGATCTCCCCGCCGCCCTCATCCGGGATGTCGGCGTCGAGATCCCGGGTGTGCGCGACACGTACCGCGGCGGCGGTCAGCCGGTCGATCGGTGCCAGCCCGGTCCGTGCCACGGTCCGCCCGACAAGGGTGCCGCCGGCCACGCAGAGCAGCCCGATCAGCAGCATGCCGAACCCGAACTGGTTGATCGGGCTGTCGTCGGCGACCTGGGCCACCTGGACCGCGCCGTCGCCTGCCCGCAGCGTGTAGATGAGGTAGCCGTCCTCGTCGCTGTCGTTGGACTCCATCAGGTCGGCCGACGCGCCCTGCGCCACGCGCCCGGCGTGCTCGCTGACGGGGGGCAGCGCGGGTTGGCCGGCCGGCGTCCGGGTCGAGCCGTCGGGCAGGATGACCCGCACCAGGCGACCGGATCCGGGATACGGCGGTAGCCGGACCTGCGCCAGACCGGCGCGCTGCGCGTTCGTCGCCAGGACGCGGGAGTCGGCGCGCAGCTGATTCTCGGTGGTGTCCCGCAGCTCCCAGTCCAGTAGCTCGCTGGCCACCTGGAAGGCCACGAACACGCTGACCGCGATGGCCGTCGCCGCGATCACCGTCAGCCTGGTCCGCAGGGACCGCCGGCGCCACCATCGGGTCAGCCGGCGGGGTTCCCGGCCGGCGGGCCTGCTCACGGAGGAGTCTCCCGCAGCACGTAACCCAGGCCGCGCAGCGTGTAGATCAATCGCGGCTCACCCTCGGCCTCCATCTTACGGCGCAGGTAGCTCACGTATACCTGGAGGTTGTTGGCGGTGGCGCTCATGTCGAAGCCCCAGATCGCCTCGAACAGCGCGTCGCGGGTCAAGACCCGGGTCGCGTTGCTCATGAGGACCTGCAGGAGGGAGAACTCGGTCCGGGTCAGGCGCAGCGGCCGCCCGCCCCGCCACGCCTCGAACCTGTCGGGATCGAGCCGGACGTCGGCGAACGACAGGATCTGCGACTCCCCGTCGGTCGGCGCGCGCCGGCGCAGCAGGGCCCGCACCCGGGCCAGCAACTCCTCGGTGGCGAACGGCTTGGGCAGGTAGTCGTCGGCGCCCGCGTCCAGCCCCGTGACCCGGTCGGAGACCTGGTCACGGGCGGTCAGCATCAGCACTGGCAGATCCCGACCCGCGGCCCGTAACCGCTGGCAGGTCTCCAACCCGCCGAGGCGGGGCATCATCACGTCGAGGATCAGCAGATCCAGCGTGTCGCCGCTGGCCCCACCGACCCCGTCGAGCACGGCGAGACCGTTGGCGACGGTGCTGGTGTCGTAACCCTCGACCTGGAGCACCCGCTCCAGCGAGTCACGGATGGCCGCTTCATCATCCGCGATCATGATCCGCACGTCGGCCCCGCCCCCTTCCAGTCGATGTTTTTGCCGCTCATTGTCCCCGATCAACCTGAGGCCAGGATTAGAGCGTCGCTGGGGATCGCGCTCTGATGCCGGCGGCCGGCCTGGGGTGAACCGCACTCGTGGCATTTGAGGCCGGAGCCCGGTCAGTACAGCAGGCGCTATCCGTTCCGGGGTGAGTGCACCCCCATCGGTCGGCCCGCCTGCTTGATCGTGGCGCAGGGCCGCAGTTCCTAGCGTGGTGGTCATGTCAGGGCAGTGGCCTGAACGAACGCAAGGAGTCCGTGACTGATGAAGACCAGACCTGTCTCCCGTGTGGTGACCACGACATTGGCGACCACGCTGGCCGGTATCGCCCTGGCTGATGTACTCCGGCTTTCGTGGAGTCGCTTTGGTTGACTTGCATGCCTCCGCCCCCTTGGAGAGGTCGGCATGTCGAAGAGATATCCCCCTGAGTTTCGTCGTAAGGTCCTGGACCTGTTGAAGGCCGGTCGAACGGGGCGACGAGAGCCATATGCGACAGCGTCGGCCGTCGAGCATCCGTCCGGCCTCTGCATCGCGACGGTTTAAGGACGGGTTCTAACGTTCGTTTCAGGTTCGCTCGGTAGGAAGTAGGCATCCAAATAAGCGATGCAACCCGTATGTAGGAGGCTAGTGATGGCAGTCGACGCAGCGCCGTCAGGGAAAGCGCCGCCCGGGCGGTTGAGGTTCGGGGCGGCCACCATGGTGCTGGCGACGGCGTTCGCTGTCGTCGCCTGCGGGTCGGACGCCGACAACAGTGCGGCGCCCGCCGCGACCGGATCGCACGGCGCGCACGCGAGCGGGTCGTCGGCTCCACCGCAGCCGCTGCGCGCCGGCGAGCGGTTCGTCGACCTGAAGATGGCCGAGGCATACACGCCCGCGCCGCCGGAGGGCGGCACGGACGAGTACCGGTGCCAGATGATCGATCCGGGGCTGACCAAGGCGGCGTTCCTGACCGGGACCCAGTTCACGCCGGAGAACGTCGCCATCGCACACCACGCCATCGTGTACGCGGTGCCGCCGGGCGGCGCTGCCGCGGTGCGCGAGAAGGACGCGAAGACCCCCGGCCTCGGCTGGCAGTGTTTCGGCGGGACCGGCGTGGACGGCGCCGAGGTGGAAGAAGGGGAAGCGGCGTGGGTGGACACCTGGGCGCCGGGCGCCGAGGAGACGCTGCTCGACCAGGACGCCGGCTACAAGCTGGAGCCGGGCGGCCTGCTCGTCCTCCAGATCCACTACAACCTGCTCGCGACCGACGGCAAGTCGGCCGGGTCGGACCGCTCGGCGGTGCGGTTGCGGCTGACGGACGGCACGCCGCAGACCCGGGAACTCGAGACGTGGTCGCTCGACGCGCCGACCGACCTGCCCTGCGCCGCCGACGAGTCGGGTCCGCTCTGTGACCGGGCGGCCTCGATCGCGGACGTGACGAAGCGGTTCGGGCCGGATGTCGGCGAGATGGCGGACCGTCAGGTGGAGGAGTGCAACCAGGGCGGCGCGCCGAAGCCCGGTGACACCCAGACCTGCGACCACAAGGTGGAGGCGCCGATGACGCTGTTCGCCGGTTTCGGCCACATGCACATGCTCGGGCGGGCCATGAAGGTCGAACTCAACCCGGGCACGCCGAAGGCCAAGGTCGTGCTGGACGTGCCGCAGTTCGACTTCGACAACCAGCGGCTGATGAAGCTGCCGTCGCCGGTGGAGATCGGCCCGGGAGACACCCTGCGGGTGACGTGCACGCACGACGCGGGGCTGCGCAAACGCCTGCCGCACCTGAGCAAGCTGCCGCCGCGCTACGTGGTGTGGGGCGACGGCACCAGCGACGAGATGTGCATTGGCATCATGGCGGTCTCCCCCCGCAAGTCCTGACGAGGCGTCGAACGTGTGTGAGCTCACTGAGGTCAACAAGCCGAAAAACAGCTCTGAGTTCACACATGTCCGCACTGAACTCACACCCGTGCGGCGTCGTGGCGGTCGGACGGGCGGTGACGTGGGCGGCTGACCCGGCAGCGGAGCGGTCGATCACCTGCTCGGACGCTCCATGAAGGTCGAGGTCAACCCCGCCCCCACCGATGCCCACACCATTCTCGACGTGCCGTCGTTCAACTTCGACGACCAGAAATACGAGCAGTTGGGCACTCTCTTCGTCCTCAAGGCCGGAGACAACCTCCGGGTCACCTGCACCCACGACGCCGGGCTGCGCAAACTCCTGCCGCAGCTGAAAAAACTCCCGCTGCGATACGTCGTGTGGGGTGACGGCACCAGCGACGAAATGTGCACCGGGATTCTCGTCGCCACACCTGCGACATGAAAGGCGACTTCTCTTGTCCCCCACGCCCTCCCCCGGCGAAACAACGCCACGGGCCGATGCGCCACTACGGACACCGATCTGGGCGCTCCTGCCGCTACGCGTCTTCCTCGGCGGCACATTCCTCTATGCAGGCCTCTCCAAAATCCTCGACACCCACTACCTGGACCACACCTCACCCCTTGGCGTCCACGCTCAGATGCTGCACGCCGCGACAACCTCCCCGATCGGCCCGCTGGTGTCATTCGCGGCCGAACACCCGACCGTCACCGGCCTGGTTATCGCCTTCGGCGAGGTCGCTGTCGGGCTGGGTACTCTGCTCGGGCTGTTCACCCACATCGCCGCACTCGGCGGGTTTCTCCTCGCGCTGAGCTTCTTCCTCACCGTGAGCTGGACGACCCGCCCGTACTATTTCGGCGCCGACATCGTCTTCGCAGCCGCCTGGACCCCGCTGCTGGTTGCCGGCGACGCAGGCCTGTTCTCCACGACGGCCCGCCTGCGCGCCGCGATACGCCGTCGTCGCCAGCCGAACTCCACCCCAGGCGACGTCAAGCGACGCATTTTGCTCTGGGGCGGCCTGATCACCGCGACGACCGCCGCCCTCGGCGGCGGCGTCATCGCCCTTACCCGTCGCACCACCACCAACCCGAAACCAAGCCAGCCAACAGACCCAGGAACGAACTCCCCGACAGTGATCGCTGCGGTCTCTGCCGTCGCCGTCGGTTCGTCGACAAGCTTCACCACACCGAACGGTTCCGCCGCATACCTGTTACGCCCCTCGACCGACACCTTCATGGCATTCCTCGCCACCTGCACACACCAGGGCTGCCCCATCACGCCCGCAGGCTCCGGCTTCCGCTGCCCATGCCACGGCTCCACTTTCGACGGCAACGGCCAAGTCACCGGCGGGCCGGCAACAAAACCCCTGATCAACGTGCCAGTGCAAGTCGTCGACGGGCAGGTCACCACCGCATAACCGGACCCAAGCCCGGTGTCAAGCGTCCCAAAGGGATGGCGCCGGAAATACCGTCGAAGTTGAGCGATGGCCGCAGCGGCGAGACCGACAAGTCCAGAGTCCGGCTGCGCCTCACCGACGGCACCGCCGCCACCAAACCGCTGGCAACACCGGTGGTGCAGGCTCCGATCGAACTACCTTGCGCCACGACGAATCCGGCCCGCTGTGCGACCGGGCCGCTGCCGTCGCCGATGTCACCAAACGCTTCGGCGCCGAGGTCGCCGAACCCCTCCGTGTCAGGCTCAAGTGAGACAAAAAGGAACTAAATTCCTTAACTGGCATGAGTAGGGCGAGAATGGATATCGAGCACAGTGACCATGACCAGCCACGACCTTCAGCGCGGTAACGGCCCCCGAGGCGACCGGCCCAAGCGGAGGCACTTCTCGGCGGAGTACAAGTTGCGGATCGTCGCGGAGTACGAGGCCGCCCCGGCGGGGACAAGGGCGCGGTACTGCGCCGGGAAGGCCTGTATGACTCCAGCGTCCAACTGTGGCGGCGCCAACGGGACAACGGTGAGCTGACCTCGAACCCGGCCACCTCGCCACGCGTCCGCAAGACGCCCGAGTAACTGGAGTTGGAGCGGCTGCGCAAGGAGAACGCGGCGCTGACCAGGCAGAAGGCCAAGGCCGAGAAGAAGCTCGCCCAGCATCGGGCTGCCCTTGAGGCGGGCGCCGACCCGGCGCTCGTCGCTGGATGGATCCAGGAAGAGCTTGTCCGCAAGACCGCGGCCGAGCAACGCCTCGGCCGCGCGCACGTACTGCCTCAGAGGCGGATGGGGCGTGATGAGCTGGCGGAGATCACGCACAGGCTTGGAGACATGGTGCGAGTTCTCTCGAATGCCGACCCGATCCGGAAGGCCAAGATCTACGCGAACATCGGACTGCGGCTGATCTACCACCCGTCAAAACAGAAAGTCCTGGTCACGTCTACACATGACCAGGACCCCATAGGTGACCGGTTTGTGTCCGAGGGGGGACTTGAACCCCCATGCCCCGCAAAGGGCACTAGCACCTCAAGCTAGCGCGTCTGCCTATTCCGCCACCCGGACGTGGTGCCTGCACGTGGGACCGTCATCCCGCGTCGGCGGACTTAGGTTAGCAAACTCTTGAGCCGCCGTCATATCGGTAAGAGGGCAGGTGCGGGCGGGGTGCCGGGAAGGGGCGCTCGGCGGCAGGATGGGAGACGGAAGCCGTACCGAAACCCCAAGGAGTCCACCATGACGGCGATCAACGCTGAGGACGAGGTCGTCGGGCTGTGCCGCGACCTGATCAGGATCGACTCGACCAACGCGGGCGACAATTCGGGGCCCGGTGAGCGTGCCGCCGCCGAGTACGTGGCCGAGAAGCTGGCGGAGGTCGGGCTGGAGCCGAAGATCCTGGAGTCGGACAGCCGCAGGGCCAACGTGATCGCCCGCATCGCGGGGGAGGACTCCTCCCGTGACGCCCTGCTGCTCCACGGCCACCTGGACGTCGTCCCCTTCAACGCCGCCGACTGGACCCAGCACCCGCTCAGCGGCGAGATCGCCGACGGCTGCGTCTGGGGGCGCGGAGCGGTCGACATGAAGAACATGGACGCGATGATCCTCGCGGTGGTGCGGCAGCGGCTCGCCGAGGGGCGCAGGCCGCCGAGGGACGTGGTGCTGGCCTTCACCGCCGACGAGGAGGCGGGGGGCAAGTACGGCGCCCAGTGGCTCGCCGAGGAGCACAAGGACCTGTTCGACGGGTGCTCGGAGGCGATCGGCGAGGTGGGCGGGTTCAGCGTCTCCATCGACGAGGCGCGCAGGCTCTACCTGATCGAGGCCGCCGAGAAGGGCATCGCCTGGATGCGCCTGACCGCCACCGGCAGGGCCGGGCACGGCTCGATGCTCAACGCGGAGAACGCGGTCACCGAGCTGGCCGAGGCGGTGGGCCGCATCGGCCGGTACGAGTGGCCGGTCCGGATGACGCGGACGGTGAGGACGTTCCTTGAGGAGACCTCCAGGGTCCTGGAGCTGGAACTCGACCTGGACGACGCGGAGAAGACCGTCGCCAAGCTGGGGCCGCTCGCCCGGATGATCGGCGCCACGCTGCGCAACACCACCAATCCCACGATGCTGGAGGCGGGCTACAAGGCCAACGTGATCCCCCAGACCGCGACCGCGCACGTGGACGGCCGCTTCCTGCCGGGATACGAGGACGAGTTCTTCGAGACGCTCGACGAGCTGCTCGGCCCCAACGTGACCAGGGAGTTCGTCTACCACGACATCGCCATCGAGACCGGCTTCGACGGGCCGCTGGTGCGCGCGATGGCCGACGCGCTCCTCGCCGAGGACCCGGGCGCGCTGGCCGTGCCCTACACGCTGTCGGGGGGCACGGACCTCAAGGCGTTCAGCAGGCTGGGCATGCGGGGATTCGGCTTCGCGCCGCTGCGGCTCCCCGCCGACCTGGACTTCTCCGGGATGTTCCATGGCATCGATGAGAGGGTTCCGGTGGATTCGCTCCGGTTCGGGGTCCGGGTCCTTGACCGTTTCCTGGACGGCTGCTGAGCCTTTACCGGGAAAACCGTTGAGTTGACTCGGTGTGGTGCTACCGTAACTCTCCGTTGAGGGATGGTCCGCGTCCAAGCGGGCCCGTCCAGGAGTTTGGGGAGGTCACGTGGCACGCGTGCCGCACGAGCAGTGGAGGGCGTCATCGCCCGCTGTTCGACGCGCGCCCGTGACTCCTCCCGTCGACGACACGATCCCCGGCCGGGCTGACCGGATGGCGCGGTTCGCGGCCGGCACTCGGTGGGGTTTCATGCGAGCCCTCGCCATCGGCGGTCTCCTGGCCGTCGCATGGCTGCTCGCGGTCGTCTTCGGGCTCCTCGGCGCCGCTCCCGCGGTCGCGGACGCCACCGCGACGACAGGAGAGGCCCGCTCCCAGACCCCTCACACAGCTCACACCGCCGCCTCCGGACCGGCCCTCGGGGCCGGTGTCTTCCCCACGGTCGGCGGCGGGCCTTCGGCGACGGAAAACGCCGAGGCCATGGCGGGGCGAGGTGTGGACGGGCTCACCAGCCAGTCCCAGCCGGAGTTCCCGGCGCCCGCCCCCGTCGAGCACGGCTCTGGCGCGAACGGATTCGTGCCCCAGAGCGGTAGTGGATCCGGCACCCCAGGGCCGGGTCCGGGGGATGTCGCGTGGTTCGCCTACGACCCGCGGCCGACGACGCAGCGTGTCCCGCCCGCGTTCGTGCTTCCCCCTGTCGTCCGCACAGCGGCGGACGACCCTTCTTTCTCTCCTGACTGATCGCGTCTCGCGGACCGGCCCATCCCCTTTCTGGTGATCCGCCGGTCGCGGAGCCTGCCTTCATCCTCCGTCCCCAGGAGAACCGCTCCGTTCGGTGAGCGATCAGCAGGCCGAAGAAAAGGCAATTGCCATTCCTCGTGACGGCCCTCGGGGCCTCCGCTGTGCGGGCCTTTCCGGCCCTCCCATGGCCTCGCACACCCTCACGAGGGTCAGGTCCCCCCCGAAATGCTAGGAGCTTCAATAATGCGTACGTGGGTTACGGGTACGGCCCCCGCGGCACTGCTCGCACTGGGCGTCATGGCGATGGGCGGCGGTACGGCCTTCGCCGACACCGACGGTGACCATTCGATCGGCGGCGGCAACCAGGTCAACCTCCCGATCACCCTGCCGATCGACATCAGCGGCAACTCCGCCGCCGTGGCCGGGGAGTCGTCCGCCTCCTCGGAGGGCGGCGCCGCCGTCGAGAGCGACGGCGGCGGTGCGGGCGCCGGTGGCAACCGCACATCCGGCCGGGGTTCGGTGCTGGGCGGCAACCAGGTCGTCGCCCCCATCACCGCACCCGTCAACGCCTGTGGCAACGCGGTGTCGGTCTTCGGCCGCTCCGAGGCGGGCTGCCGTGGCGGCTCCTCGGTGCGGAACGAGGGCGGGAGCGGCGGCGGGGCCGGCGGCAACCGTACGAACGGCGACCACAGCATCGGCGGCGGCAACCAGGTGGTCGCGCCGATCACCGCGCCGATCAACGCCTGCGGCAACTCCTTCGCGATCTTCGGCGGGGCGACCGCCGGGTGCCGGGGCGGTGCCTCGGTGAGCGGCCAGGGCGGTGCCGGTGGAGCCGGTGGCAACCGCACGTCCGGCCGGGGGTCCGTGCTGGGCGGCAACCAGGTCGTCGCGCCGATCACCGCGCCGATCAACATCTGCGGCAACGCGGTCGCCGTCGTCGGCGAGGCCTTCTCCGGTTGCGAGGGCGGCGCCGAGGTCGGCGGCGGCACGCCCGGTGGCCCGGGTGGCCCGGGAGGTCCCGGTGGCCCGAGGAACCCTGGCGGTCCTGGCCACCCTGGCGGTCCCGGTCACCCCGGTGGGCCTGGGCACCCCGGCGGTCCTGGACACCCGGGTGGTCCGGGATGGCCGGGTAAGCCTGACGGTCACGGCGGACCCGGCCACGGCGACCACGGGAAGGGGCCGCGTCCCGGTGGCGGCTGGGACCACGGCCCGCGTCCGGGTGGCCACGGCGACGACTGGGAGCGCGGTCCCCGTCCCGGGGGCTACGGCCGGCCGGGGAACGACACCGACGGGCGCTTCGGCGCCGGTAGCGGCAACCAGGTGGTCGCGCCGATCACCGCCCCCGCCGAGGTCTGCGGCAACAGCGTCGGCAACGGCCCGGCGGGCTGCCCGGGAGGGGCGTCGGCCGGGACGGGCCGGGGTGGCGGTGCGGGTGGCGCCGGTGGCAACGTCACGTCCGGCCGGGGTTCGGTGCTGGGCGGTAACCAGGTGGTGGCGCCGATCACCGCGCCGATCAACGTCTGCGGCAACGCGGTGGCCGTCCTGGGCGGGGCGTTCGCCGGTTGCCAGGGTGGCGCGTCCGTCGTGGGCGGTGGCGCCGGCGCGGGCGGCAACGTCACGTCCGGCCGGGGTTCGGTGCTGGGCGGTAACCAGGTGGTGGCGCCGATCACCGCGCCGATCAACGTCTGCGGCAACGCCGTCGGCGTGCTCGGCCAGGCCGCGGCCGGGTGCAGGGGTGGCGCCTCGGTCTCGGGCGGTGCGGGCGCGGGTACGGGTGCCGGTGGCAACCGCACCTCGGGCCGGGGTTCGGTGCTGGGCGGTAACCAGGTGGTGGCGCCGATCACCGCGCCGATCAACATCTGCGGCAACGCCGTGGCGGTTCTGGGCGACGCCGCCGCGGGCTGCCTCGGAGGCTCCCGCGTCGGCGGCCCGTCCGGGCGTCCGGGCGGCGGCCAGTGGGGTGGCCCCGGTGGCCACGGCGGCCCTGGTGGGCACGGTGGGCACGGCGGTTACGGCAAGGGCCACGGTGACTGGGACTCCAAGCCCGGCAAGCACAGGACGAGCGGTCTGCTGCCCGCGTTCCCGGCCGTCCCGGCTCTCGGCGGCGCGGCCGGACAGGCGTCCGCCTCCGGCATGTCGTCGACGACCGCGGACCGGTCGCGCTTCCCTGCCGCCGAGAGGCTGCCCGAGTTCCCCGCCGCCCCCGCCGTTCCCGCGGCGCCCGCGAGCGAGGTGGGCGACCGGGCCACGAAGGCCGGAAAGGGCTCGCTGTCGGCTCCCGTCGCCGACCTGACCTCCTCGACCCCGGCCGGAGCCCTGCCGGTCGGTGACCTGGGCCTGATGAGCGCGGCCCAGCCCGTCGGCGTGACCGGGATGAACGTCGGTTCTCTGGTCACTCTCCTGGTCGGTGCGCTGGCCGCGGCTGCCGCGACGGTCTTCGGCACCACCCGCCGGATCCGTTTCGGCAAGAAGTAGGGGAACGGGAAGCAAGGCGAGAAGTAAGACATTAGTAACCCATTGGACATGCTTTCCCAGAGCCGCTGAGGAAGGCGCCTGAACGCCTCGAAGGCGGCGAGACAGGACGACCGCGCCCTCGTGGCGCGGCGTCCGCTCGGCCTGCGAGGCACCGAAGCTTTGCCCGTTCCGGGGGCGCGGCCCGGAGCGGGCAAAGCCATGTCCGGAGTCACCCGGAGTCACATCGTCCTGGTCACACGTATTATCTTTCGGCGCAGTCGAACGTCTCGGCGGCCGTCGGGATACAGTCGCAGGCGGTCGAGCTCCCAGTCGCCGTATTCTGCATGTTCGGTCAGTATCCGCCGGGCTGCGTCCCGGGATGTGCCACGCGGAAGGTGGAGGACCAAGTAGGAGTAGTCGAGCACAGCGATTAGTCTCCGAGGGTGAGCTGGGGGACGTCGACACTCATAGGGCTTTATTCTGCGTCCTTGCGGCTTCCCTTGGGAGTGTTCCCGGTCGAGACCGGGTAACCCGAGGGGAAGAAAACGGGGAACGAATGCGAACAGCGAGGTAGGAAGCAGCGTGCCAGCCAAGAACGGCAACGCCGGTGGAACCCGCCTGGTGATCGTCGAGTCGCCTTCCAAGGCGAAGACCATCGCCGGGTACCTCGGCCGCGGCTACGTCGTGGAGTCCAGCATCGGACATATTCGCGATCTCCCTGAGAAGGCCGACGACATCCCCGAGAAGTACAAGGGGGAGTCCTGGGCACGCCTCGGTGTCAACGTGGATCACGAGTTCGAGCCGCTCTATGTCGTCAACCACGACAAGAAGGCGCAGGTGAGCAAGCTCAAGCAGCTGCTCAAGGACGCCGACGAACTCTATCTCGCCACCGACGAGGATCGCGAGGGCGAGGCGATCGCCTGGCACCTTCGTGAGGTGCTCAATCCCAAGGTGCCGGTCCACCGCATGGTGTTCCACGAGATCACTCCCCGGGCGATCCAGGAGGCGGTGGCCAACCCCCGCGCCCTGAACCTGAGGCTGGTCGACGCCCAGGAGACCCGGCGCATCCTCGACCGCCTCTACGGCTACGAGGTCAGCCCGGTCCTGTGGAAGAAGGTCAAGCCCCGCCTGTCCGCCGGGCGGGTGCAGTCCGTGGCGACCCGGCTCGTCGTGGAGCGCGAGCGCGAGCGCCTCGCGTTCACCAGCGCGAGTTACTGGGACCTGCAGGCACTGCTCGACACCGGCCGCGACGAGATCCCGCACGAGTTCACCGCCATGCTGACCGGCGTGGACGGCAAGCGCGTCGCCCAGGGCCGTGACTTCGCGAGCAACGGCACCCTCAAGAGCGCCGACGTGCTCCACCTGGACGAGCAGGCGGCCCGTGCCCTGGCCGGGCGCCTCGCCGGCGTCTCGTACAAGGTCAAGTCCGTCGAGCGCAAGCCGTACACCCGCAAGCCGTACGCGCCGTTCAGGACGACCACGCTGCAGCAGGAGGCGAGCCGCAAGCTGGGCTTCTCCGCGAAGTCGACCATGCAGGTCGCCCAGCGCCTGTACGAGAACGGCTTCATCACCTACATGCGAACCGACAGCATCACGCTGTCGGAGACCGCCGTCGCGGCGGCCCGCAGCCAGGCGATCAAGCTGTACGGCGCGGCGTACGTGCCCGACAAGCCGCGCGTGTACGCGAGCAAGGTCAAGAACGCGCAGGAGGCGCACGAGGCGATCCGTCCCTCGGGCGAGGAGTTCCGCACGCCGGGCGAGACCGGGCTGAGCGGTGACATGTTCCGCCTGTACGAGCTGATCTGGCAGCGGACCGTGGCCTCCCAGATGAAGGACGCGGTCGGCGAGTCGGTCACCGTCAAGGTGAACGGCACGTCGAGCTCGGGCGAGCTGGCCGAGTTCACCGCCTCCGGCCGGACGATCACCTTCCACGGCTTCCTGAAGGCCTACGTCGAGGGCGCCGACGACCCGTCCACCGACCGGGACGACTCCGAGAAGCGCCTGCCGAACCTCACCGAGAACGACCCGCTCACCGCGTCCGCGCTCAACGTGCTGGCGCACGCGACCAAGCCGCCCGCGCGATACACCGAGGCGTCGCTGATCAAGGAGCTGGAGGACCGGGAGATCGGCCGCCCGTCGACGTACGCGTCGATCATCGGGACGATCCTGGACCGCGGTTACGTCTTCAAGAAGGGCACGGCCCTGGTGCCGTCCTTCCTGGCGTTCGCGGTGGTGAACCTGCTGGAGCGGCACTTCGGAAACCTCGTCGACTACGACTTCACCGCCGACATGGAGAAGGTCCTCGACGACATCGCGAACGACCGGGCGGAGCGGGTGCCCGAGCTGCGCCGGTTCTACTTCGGCGCGGAGGGCGACGAGGGCCTGAAGGAGCTGGTCACCGACCTCGGTGAGATCGACGCCAAGGAGATCAGCTCGTTCCCCATCAGGGGCACCGACATCATGATCCGGGTGGGTCGCTACGGTCCGTACCTGGACCGCGACGGCGCCCGGGTGAACGTGCCGGAGGACCTCGCGCCCGACGAGCTCACCGCCGAGATGGCCGAGGAGCTGTTCTCCCGTCCGACGGGTGACAGGGAGCTGGGCAAGGACCCGGTGACCGGGCACGTGATCGTGGCCAAGGACGGCCGCTACGGCCCGTACGTCACCGAGATCCTTCCCGAGGAGGCGCCGCCGGCCGACGGCGCCAAGAAGAAGACCAAGAAGGCCGACGCCGTCAAGCCGCGCACCGGCTCGCTGCTGAAGTCGATGTCCCTGGACACCGTCACCCTGGAAGACGCCCTGAAGCTCCTCTCGCTGCCCCGCGTGCTCGGGGTGATCGACGACCAGGAGGTCACCGCCCAGAACGGCAGATTCGGCCCGTACGTCAAGAAGGGCACCGACTCGCGCTCGCTGGCGTCCGAGGAGGAGATGTTCACGATCACCCTTGAGCGGGCCAAGGAGTTGTTCGCCCAGCCCAAGGCGAGGGGCAGGCAGGCCGCGGCGGCGCCCCCGTTGCGCGAGCTGGGCGAGGATCCCGTCTCCAAGAAGCCGATCGTGGTGAAGGAGGGGCGGTTCGGGCCGTACGTCACCGACGGCGAGACCAACGCCTCCCTGCGCAAGGGTGACGAGGTCGAGCAGATCACGACCGAGCGCGCCGCCGAGCTCCTCGCCGACCGTCGCGCCCGCGGCCCGGCGCCCAAGCGTCCCCGCACCACCCGTGCCAAGGCGAAGGCCTGACGTCCCGTTTCCAGGGTTTCGGGAGCTTCCAGGCACCTGGAAGCTTCGGGTCGTTGGAGCCCTCAGGCACCTGAGCTTCCGGGTTTTCGGGAGCTTCGGGGCTCCTGAGCCTCGGGAATCCGGACTTCTGGATTCCTGGGCTTTGGGGAGCCTGCGGGCTCCCGGGTTTCGGGGGCTCGCGGGCTTTTAGGGGCTTCCTGGCTTTTGAGCTTCCGGGCACCGGAACCCTTCTGGGTTTCTGAACTTCCGGCTTCCGGGAACGCATTCGTCGGCCCGGGCGTTCTTCGGAGCGCACCGGGAACGGCCGGTGGGCGCGGGAGGGGCGAGTGACGGTTGTGGGTTTCGTGTCGCTGGTCATCTGCGCGATCACGCTGGTCCACTTCTACCTGTGGCGTCGCCTGATCGGCTCGACCACGAGGCCCGGCCGGACCCGCCGGGTGCTGACGTGGGCTCTCGTCGCCCTGGCCGTGCTCGCCCCGGTGACGTTGGTCGCCTCCCGCAGTGAGTGGGGCCATTTCCTGGCCTGGCCGGGGTTCTTCTGGATCGCGGTGATGTTCTACCTCTTCGTGTTCCTGGTGATCCTGGAGATTCCCAGGAGCGTGGCCCTGCTGGTCCTGAGATGGACGGAGCGGCGGGCGGAGGGCCGCCCGGTTCCGCCGGACGCGACCGACGCTCGGGGGAAGCGGACCGCGTTCATGGCCGCCCAGCCGGTGCCCGCCGCCCGGTCGGTGCCCGCCGTTCGGCCCGATGTCGCCGACCGGTCCGATGCCGACGGTCGGTCCGGGTTCGAGGCGGGGTCCGGGAGGAGGGCCGAGGCGAGTTCGAAGCCGGGGACCGAGATCGGTGGCGTGATCGTCGTTCCGGGTGCCGGGGACGCGCGGCGCGACGGAGGGTTCCCAGGAGGGCCGTACGGCCCGGCAGGGATGAGCAGGAGGCTGTTCATCGCCCGTACGGCGGCGGTCGCCGCCGGGGCGGGGGCGCTGGGAACGGTCGGGTTCGGGGTGAGGACGGCTCTCGGCGACCCGGTGATCGAACCGGTCAAGGTCGTCCTGCCCAGACTGGATCCGCGCCTGAGCGGCCTGCGGTTCGCGGTGGTGAGCGACATCCACCTGGGGCCGCTCACCGGCACGGAACACGCCCGTCGCCTCGTCCGCATGATCAACTCACTGGAGGCCGACGTGGTCGCCGTCGTCGGTGACCTGGTCGACGGTACGGTGGCCGAACTCGGCTCGCTGGCCGTGCCGCTGAAGGACCTCGAATCCCGCTACGGCGCCTACTTCGTCACCGGCAACCACGAGTACTACACCGCCAACGGTCCGCAGGAGTGGATCGAGGAGTTGCGCGGGCTCGGCATCCGCCCTCTCGGCAACGAGCGCGTCGAGATCGCCCACCGGGGGGCCGTTCTCGACCTCGCCGGGGTCAACGATCTCGGCGGTGTCGTCTCGGGTGACGGTCCCGACTTCGAGCGGGCGCTGGGCGGTCGTGACCGTTCCCGGTCCACCGTCCTGCTCGCCCACCAGCCGGTCCAGGCCGTCCAGGCGGCGACGTACGGCGTGGACCTCCAGCTGTCCGGGCACACGCACGGAGGCCAGATGGTCCCGTTCAACCTGGTCATCCCGATGCAGCAACCGGTCGTCTCCGGCCTCGGCGAGGTGGACGGCACCCAGGTCTACGTGACGCGGGGCGCGGGCTTCTGGGGGCCGCCGGTCCGGGTGGGCGCACCGCCCGAGATCACTCTTCTGGAAGTCCGGAACGAGTGACCCCGGACACCCGGTCTTGGGCACACCTTTCAGGAAGTCCGCGGTGAGCACCCGGGGAACTCGGACAGGAGTGCTCCTCCGGGAGTCCGTGGCGAGCACCTACGGAAATTCCAGCGGAGAAATCTTTGGGAGCTCCAACGGCAGCACCTCTGGAAACAGTCGTACCGAGCGCCTCTTTTCGCGGGTGTGACCTGCGGGGGGCGGTGCCGGCGTATTACCCTCGTGCGACGGGCAGCCGGGTATTTCCGCCTGGCTCGTGTTTTCCCAAGCCCAGCGAGCATCTGGATACGCTGACACTATGACCACCCTTGGCCGGAGCACCGCGCGACGCAAGACCCCCCACGTGCTGGCCAACGCCCCGTTCCGCAAGCTGTGGACGGCGATGTCGGTATGCAGCCTGGGAGACTGGCTCAACCTCCTCGCGCTGACCGCCCTGGCGGGCAATCTCACCGCGGCGTCGGGCTACCAGGTTCAGAGCCTGGCCATCGGCGGCGTCTTCGTGGCGAAGATGCTTCCGGCCATCCTGCTGGGGCCGCTCGCGGGGGCGTTCGCCGACCGGTTCGACCGGCGGCTGACGATGTTCTTCTGCGATCTCCTGCGCTTCGCGCTGGTGCTGTCGATCCCGCTGGTCGGCAGCTACCAGTGGGTGATCATCGCAACGTTCCTGGTCGAGTGCGTCAACCTCTTCTGGGTTCCGGCCAAGGACGCCACGGTGCCCAACCTGGTGCCCAAGGAGCGGCTGGAGGAGGCCAACCAGCTCAACCTCCTGGTCACGTACGGCACGGCGCCCGTCGCCGCGCTGCTGTTCGCGCTGCTTTCCGTCGCCGACGACGTCCTGGGCAGGCTGGTGCCGTTCCTCGCCCAGCGCGAGACCTACCTGGCGCTGTTCATCAATGCGCTCGCCTACCTGGTCTCCGCCGTCATCATCTTCTCGCTCAAGGACATCCCGAAGAGCGGAGCGCGGGCCACCTCCACGCCGTCGGTGCTGCGGCAGATCTTCGAGGGCTGGCGGTTCGTCGGCGGCAACCGGCTGATCCGCGGTCTGATCATCGGCATGTTGGGCGCGTTCGCCGCCGGTGGCGCGGTGGTCGGGGTGGCCAAGATCTACGTGGAGGCGCTGGGCGGCGGTGACGCGGCGTACGGCGTGGTCTTCGGCGCGGTCTTCGTCGGTATGGCCTCCGGTATGTTCTTCGGGCCCAGGCTGCTGAGGGAGCTGTCGCGGCGGAGGTTGTTCGGCCTGTCGATCGTGGTGGCGGGGCTCGTCCTCGTCGCGGTCGCCCTCGTCCACAACCTGGTGATCGTCGTCCTGCTGACCGTGCTGCTCGGCGCGTGCGCGGGAATCGCCTGGATCATCGGCTACACCATGATCGGGCTGGAGGTGGACGACAGCCTGCGGGGCCGTACGTTCTCCTTCCTGCAGTCGCTGGCCCGGGTGACCCTGCTGCTGGTCGTCGCGGTCGCGCCGACCCTGGCGGGCCTGTTCGGCGAACGCCAGATCAGGGTCGGCCTGGAGCCGGTCTACCGGTTCGACGGCTCGAACCTGGTCCTGCTGGTCGGCGGGCTGCTCGCGGTGATCGTCGGGATCGTCGCGCTGCGGCAGATGGACGACCGCAGGGGCGTCTCGATCGTCGCCGACCTGTTCGCCGCGGTGCGCGGGGAGCGCTTCGCCCCCGAGAGCGCCGAGCAGGGGCGCGGGATGTTCATCGCGTTCGAGGGGGGTGAGGGGTCGGGGAAGACCACCCAGTCCAGGTTGCTCGCGATCTGGCTGCGCGACCAGGGCTTCGACGTCGTGCAGACCCGTGAGCCCGGCTCGACCAAGGTGGGGATGCGGCTGCGGGCGATCCTGCTCGACGCCGTGCACCAGGGACTGTCGGCGAGGTCCGAGGCGCTGCTGTACGCGGCGGACCGGGCCGAGCACGTGGAGAAGGTCATCCGCCCGGCGCTGTACCGGGGTTCGATGGTGATCTCCGATCGCTACGTCGACTCGTCGCTCGCCTACCAGGGCGCGGGCCGTGCCCTGGACACCGAGGACGTCACGATGATCAACAATTGGGCCACCGGGGGGCTCGTTCCCGATCTCACCGTGCTCATCGACACCCCGCCTTCGGTGGGGCTGGCCCGGCTGGGCGGGGCCGCCGACCGCATCGAGTCGGAGCCTCTGGAGTTTCACGAGCGCGTCCGCCGTGAGTTCCGGGCACTGGCCGCCGCCGAGCCCGACCGCTACCTGGTCGTCGACGGGACCCTGCCCCAGAACCAGATCTCCTCGATCGTCCACGACCGGATCCGCGAGATCCTGCCCGACCCGGTGCCGCAGGAGTCGGAGGACGTCACCGGGACGATGCCCGCGATCCGCGACTGAGCCCGCGTCCCCGGCGGTAGGTTGGGGGCGTGGGAGTCTTTGACGATCTTGTGGGGCAGGAGCGGGCCGCCGCGACGCTCCGCCGGGCGGCGGCGGCCGGGGCCGATCTGCTGGCCGGGGGGCGCGGCGCCGGGATGACCCACGCGTGGTTGTTCACCGGGCCGCCCGGATCCGGTCGTGAGGAGGCCGCGCGGGCGTTCACCGCCGCGCTGTTCTGCCCGGACCAGGGGTGCGGCCACTGCGACATGTGCCACCAGGTGGCGGTCGGCTCCCACCCCGACCTGGAGATCGTCCGCCCGCAGGGGCTCTCGTACGGCATCAAGGACACCCGGCGGCTCATCCTGCGCGCGGCCGGGGCGCCGACGCTGGGCCGCTGGCGGGTCGTGCTGTTCGAGGACGCCGACCGGGCGACCGAGGGGGCGTCCAACGCGCTGCTCAAGGCCATCGAGGAGCCGCCGCCGAGGACGGTGTGGCTGCTCTGCGCGCCCTCCCCGGACGACATGATGATCACCATCAGGTCCCGGTGCCGGATCGTCACGCTCGTCACCCCGCCCACCGCGGCGGTCGCCCACGTGCTGGCCACCCGTGAGAACGTGCCGCCGGCGATGGCGGAGTTCGCGGCGAGGGCCGCCCAGGGGCATATCGACCGTGCCCGCAGGCTCGCCCTGGACGGGGACGCGCGGGCGCGCCGCGAGGCGGTGCTGTCCATCCCCCGGTCGCTGACCGGTGTCGGGGATTGCGTGATGGCCGCCGAGCGGCTGGTGAAGACCGCCGAGGACGAGGCCGCCGCGGTCACCGCGGTGCTGAACGAGTCGGAGATCACCGAGTTGCGGCAGGCCTACGGAGAGGGCTCCACGGGCAAGGGGCTCAACAGGGGCCTGATCCGCGGCGGCGCCGGGGCGCTCAAGGATCTTGAGGACCGCCAGAAGTCCCGGGCGACCCGTACCAAGCGCGACGTCATCGATGCCGCTTTGCTCGACCTGGTGGCGTTCTACCGCGATGTGCTGGCGGTGCAGTTCGGCGCGTACGTGGAGCTGGCGAGTGAGGACCGCCGCGCCGACCTGGACGAACTGGCCCGTGCCTCCACACCGGAAGACACCCTGCGCAGGATCGACGCGATCATGCGCTGCCGGAGGCGACTGGCGTCCAACGTCAGTCCGCAGATGGCGGTGGAGTCGATGACCATCTCGCTGCACCGGCCCGGGCTCTGAGCCTCGGCCGTCCCCGGACCGTACCGGATGGGGTTCGCCGCCCCCGAACCGGCTTAAACCAGCCCGAACCGGCTTAAACCGGCTTGAATCGGTCCTGAACCAGCTATGAACCGGCCCTGATCGTCGTACCGGGTCGATTCCGGACCGGTCTTATCCGGTTGTACGGGGCCGGCGGACCCGGCTGTGAGATCGCGCGGGGCTCGGGGTGCCGCTTTCAGGGACTCCGTCCACGGGGCCGGTTCCACGCCGCGAGGGCCCGATTACCGCCCGCCGTCCCCGGGGCGCGGATCGACGGCGCGATGCTCGCTCGTTCGTCGCGACACCCGGGCCGGGGCCGTTCGGGGAAGGCTCTGGCCGACATCGGACATTTTCCAGTTTTCCTGGTCGGTGACTGAATATCTGCTGGTAGGAGGGTAGTTGGTAACCCTCATCAAGTAGTCGCTATCCGTCTGTTTCCGATTAGGTGGAACCATTCATCGCTAAGTCACCTCAAAGTACGAGTACGGGTCGTTAAGATTAACCGGCAAAATAGGTTATTTCGTTATAAATCGGTGGACAGTGTCCTGCTCTATGGGGATGTGAGCAGCGAGGACCGGGGGACTCTTGGTGAGCATTGGGGCACGTTACGGCGGGATTCCGCCCGCGAAGGAGCGGGCCGTCACGAGCCGTGTGGGCGACGACGACACGCTGAGAATCGAGTGGCCGCAGCCGGTCCACGGGGCCGACGGGAACGATCCCGGGATCGTTCTGCGGCACGTGGAGACCGGCGAGGAATGCGAGGCCACGAATCTGAAGGCACTCTCCGCGGGCATCTGGACGGCGTCGCGAGGCGGTGAACCCATCGCCACCGACGACCCGGGATTCTCGCTCGATGGCCTGTGGGCCTACGCGGAGACCCCCAGAAACCGAGAGATCAGGGCGTTTCGCACCTCTGTCGGGACGCTGGCCCTGCGGGTCCGCGAGGTCGAGCCGTACGTCGAGGTGATCCGCGTGACCGCGGAGGATGGGGTGATCGAGGTCGAGGGCGCCGTCGCGTACGGTGAACCGATCCGGGGGGCGGCGAAACTCGTGGCGGTGGCCCGCCGGGGACCCGAGCCCGTGAGCGGGCCCGCGAACTTCCAGGGGCGGTGGTTCGACGGCGGGATCGAGATCGCGCCGATGGCCGAGGCGCAGGTACGGCGCCGGGTCTTCTGGGATCTCTACGCGGAGTTCTCCGGAACCCGTCTGCCGCTCGCGACTCGCCTTGATGACATAACGGATAAGAAGACCAAAATTCGGTTCCCGGCCCAGCGCGTGGGACAGGTGAGGGTCCGGCCGTACTACACCGATACCGACAGCCTCGCCGTCGCGCTCAGCGTCGAGGAGGAGAGCGCGTGAAGATCTCCTTTCTCATCCTCAACGCCTACGGCATGGGCGGAACCATCCGCGCCACCTTCGACCTGGCCACGGCGATGTCCGAGCGGCACGAGGTCGAGATCGTCAGCGTCTTCCAGCACACCGACGTCCCCTTCCTGCCGTTGGGCTCCCAGGTTCGCCTGCGGTCGCTGGTGGACCTGCGGGAGGGGGCCAGGGTCCGCTGGCCGTACACGAAGAAGGCCGAGCGGCTGAGCGCGCGGGAGAGCGCGCTGATCCACCCCGAGGAGCGCGCGTACGCCTCCTTCAGCGCCTGGAGCGACGAGGTTCTCGTTCGCGAGCTGCGCAGGCTCCGTAGCGACGTGCTGATCACCACCCGCGCGGGGCTCAACATCATGGCCGCGAGGTACGCGCGCAAACGGGTCATCACGATCGCCCAGGAGCACCTGCACTTCGAGGCACACCAGCCCGGGATCTTCGAGGAGATCCGGACGTGGTATCCGAAGCTCGACGCCGTGGTGACCCTCACCGAGGCCGACGAGCACGACTACCGGAAGATGCTCGACGGGGCGCCCACCCAGGTGTTCACCATCGGCAACGGGCTGCCCGGCGGCCCGCGTCCGCGCTCCCGGCAGGAGAACCGGATCGTGCTGGCCGCGGGCAGGCTGGTGCCGGTCAAGGGGTACGACCGCCTGCTGAAGGCGTTCGCCCGGGTGGCCAAGGAGCGCCCGGACTGGAAGCTGCGCATCTACGGCGAGGGCCGGGTCGGCGACAAGCTGATCAAGCAGTCCGTCAAGCTGCGCCTGCACAACAACGTCACGTTCATGGGATCCACGGGAGACATCGAGGGCGAGCTCGCCAAGGCCTCGATCCACGTGGTCAGCTCTCGTTTCGAGGGCTTCGGCATGACCATCATCGAGGCGTTCGCCTCCGGGGTGCCGGTGGTCAGTTTCGACTGCCCCCGCGGGCCTCGCGAGATCATCACGCCCGGGATCGACGGGCTGCTCGTCCCCGCGGACGACGTGGACGCCCTGGCCGCCGGGCTGATCCAGATGATCGACGACGAGGAGGGCCGCCGCCGGATGGCCGAGAACGCCCTCCAGACGGCCAGGAGCTACGACATCTCCATGATCGCCGACCGCTGGGAGAAGTCCTTCGCCGAACTCGGCCGCTGAGCCGAGCCCGCGCGCCGGGCGGAGCGCACCGGACGGGACACGTGGGCCGGAAGGGGGCCGCAGGCGGGGAGAGCGCGGACGGGGCGGAACTCGTGGGCCGGGCGAAGCAGCAGAAGGCCCGGCACGGCGTCTCTGTGATGTGGAAGTCGAACTGCTCTCCCACGGAGAGCCCCGCGCCGGGGACCACGTCGACATCGCGACGCTGTTCGCCGAACATCACCTCGGGCTGGTACGGCTGGCGCTGCTCATGGTGGGCGACCAGGCCACCGCCGAGGACGTCGTACAGGAGGCGTTCACCCGCACCCACGCGGGACGGCGCCGGCTGCGTGACCCGGACAGGGCGCTGACCTACATCCGTTCGGCGGTACTCAACGGGTCGCGGTCGGTGCTGCGCCGTCGCGCGGTCGCCTTCCGACGGGCCGCGCCGTACGAGCCGCCGGTCTGGTCCGCCGAGCACGCGGCGCTGCTCGGCGAGGAACGCCGCGAGGTGCTCGTGGCCCTGCGTGCGCTGCCCAGGCGGCAGCGGGAGGCGCTGACCCTCCGTCACTACCTGGACCTGTCCGACCAGGAGATCGCCGAGACCATGGGTGTCGCCGCCGGCACCGCCCGTTCCACCCTCGCGCGTGGGCTGGCCGCCCTCGCCCGGATGCTCAAGGAGGAGTCATGACCGACATCGAGAACCGCCTCCGCGACGCCCTCTCCACCGCCGCCGCGACCGCCGCGGACGTTCGCCCGCTCACCGTCCCCGCCCGCCGCCGCTCCAGGACTCCCTTCAGGGGCGCCGCCGTGGCCCTGGCCATCGCCGTGACGGCCTTCGGAGTCGTACGGCTCGACAATGCCTCCTCGCTGTCGAGGGAGAACATCGTCGCCATGGCGATGAGCGGCCCCGAGCAGTCGGGATACGCCGATGTGTCGGTCTTCCTCTGCAAACAGGACGACCCCATCCCCACGTGCGGCCATGCGACAACCGAGGACGAGAAGGCGGAGATCCGACGGACACTGGAGGCCAGGCCCGAGGTGGACAGGGTCCTTTTCGAGGATCGCCGGCAGGCGTTGGAGAAATTCCGGCGCCAAAACGCGGACGATCCCACGTTGCTGAAGGCGATAGCCGTCGAGGACATGCCGGAGTCCTTCCGAGCCTGGCTCAGGCCGGAGGCGGACTCCAAGGCCGTCGCCCGCGCCATGGGCGAACAGCCGGGGGTGTCCAACGCGATCGATACGCCCTGCATGCTGAGAAACGCGTCGCTGTGGTCGCTCGTCGAGTACGTCCTTCCGTGGTCGGAGCCGGAGCAGTGCTCGTTCCCGGCGTTCGAGGTGCCGGAGCCGAGCTGAGCCGGCGACGGGGGTACGGATGGGTCGCGACCCACGACCGGGACGAGCCTGGTGTGCGGCACCGTCAGGCTCGTCCGGCATTGTCGGGTGGCTTGTCCATGATCGCCCTCGGATGGCACCCCACATCCGAGGGCATGACGCATAAGGTGAGCACGAGCCGTACCCCCAGGTTTGGAGCCATATGGGCATGATCATGGCGGTGAGTTTCACCCGCTACGGCAGGTTGTACTACCTCGATCCCGGTGAGCACACTCCCAAGGTCGGAGACAAGGTGCTGGTTCCCACCGATGCGGGCCCCGAGGTGGCCGAGTGCGTCTGGGCGCCCCAGTGGACGAGCGAGGAGGTCGGCGGGCTGCCGGTGTGCGAGGGCATCGCGACCGAGGAGCACCTCACCCGTGACGAGGGCAACAAGCGACGCCGCGCCGAGGCCCGCAGCGTCTCCAAGCGTCTGATCAAGCGGCACGCGCTGCCCATGAAGGTCGTCGGCGTCGACTACACCGACGCCGAGAACGTCTACACGGTCTATTTCTCCGCCCCACAGCGGGTCGACTTCCGTGCCCTCGTCCGCGACCTGGCCCGTAACCTGCGCGCCCGGGTGGAGCTGCGCCAGATCGGCCCCCGCGACGAGGCCCGCCTCCAGGGCGGCATCGGCCCCTGCGGCCGCGACCTGTGCTGCGCCACCTTCCTCAAGGACTTCGAGCCGGTCTCCGTCCGGATGGCCAAGGACCAGGACCTGCCGGTGAACCCGCTGCGCATCGCGGGGGCGTGTGGACGGCTGATGTGCTGCCTGAAGTACGAGCACCCCCTCTACCTCGACGCGCACAGCAGGATGCCCCGCCTCGGGCTGAAGGTCGACACCCCCGAGGGGGCGGGAACCGTCGTGGGCCGCAACGTACCCTCCGACTCCGTCGTGGTCCGCCTTGAGGAGGGCGGCCGCCGCTGCGCGTGCCCGTCCGCGTCGGTGTGCTCCCCGCGCAAGCAGCACGACGCGGCGTACGGGGACGCGGTGAAGGCCGCCGACGGCGGCCCTGAGGGATGACCGGAGGTCGCGTGGGCGCCCGGGTTTCAGCGGCCGCCCGAGCCCGTGCGGTCGCCGATCGCTCGAGCCCGCGCGAGGGTTCGCGTTTCGATGACCGCTGAGCCCGTGTGGCGCTCGGGTTCGACGGCCGACTGAGCCCGCGCGGGCGTAGGATGCGAGCGGTCAGCCTCTCCGCGCGCGTCGGCTCCCCCCGCCGGACCCGCGTGCGATCCCGACCCACGGACTACGGAGCGGACAAGGCGTGAGATCCCATGTGGCCGCCGTACTGGCGGCGGTGGCCCTGCTGGCGAGCGCGTGCACCGGAACCGGCGCCAACGCCGGCAGCGGCGACGGGGGCAGCGGTACGGGCGGTGGCGAGGTAGGGGGGTCGTCGCTCGTCTGGAAAGACTGCGGGGACGGATTCGAGTGCGCGAAACTTCCCGTTCCCCTCGACCACGGCAAGCCGGACGGCGAGAAGATCGAGATCAGCGTGATCCGGCTTCCCGCCTCCGGTGACCGGGTCGGCTCGATCCTCATCAACCCCGGCGGCCCCGGCGCCTCCGGGGTCCAGTACGCCCGAAGTGCCCGCACGGCGGTGAGCAAGGCCGTACGAGACCGCTTCGACGTCGTGGGCTTCGACCCGCGCGGGGTCGGCGACTCCTCGCCCGTCCGGTGCCTGTCGTCGAGCGAGCTGGACACCTACGTCGGCCTCGACAGCTCGCCCGACTCGCCGGGCGAGGTCACCATGCTGGAGGAGGGCTCGCGGAGGTTCGCCTCCGGCTGCCAGGCCCGCTCGGGCAAACTCCTGCCGTACGTCGGCACGGCCAACGCCGCCAGGGACATGGACCTGCTCCGCGCCGCCGTCGGCGACGACCGCCTCACCTACCTCGGCAAGTCGTACGGCACCCAGCTGGGCGCCGCCTACGCGGACCTCTTCCCCGACCGCGTCCGCGCCCTCGTCCTGGACGGCGCCGTGGACCCCTCGCTCGGCCCGCTGGAGATGAACACCGCGCAGGCACGCGGTTTCGAGGTCGCCCTCGACGCGTTCCTCGAAGACTGCCTCGCGGCCACCGACTGCCCCTTCCGCGGCTCCGTCGCCTCCGCCCGCGAGGAGATCGCCGCCCTGCTCCGCCGCGCGGACACGACCCCCCTGAGCAACGGGACGGGCGACGGCCGTACGGTGACCGAGGCCTGGACCACCCTCGGCCTGATCACCCCGCTCTACGACCGGCAGGCCTGGCCGGTGCTCAGGCAGGCGCTCGATCGGGCGCTGAAGGGTGACGGCACCACCCTGCTCCGCATGGCCGACCTGTTGATCGACCGCGAGGCGAGCGGCGAGTACACCAACCAGACCGAGTCCAACCTCGCCGTCAACTGCGTCGACGCCCCCTACCCCGCCGACTCGGCCGCCTACGCCGCGGCGGCCCGCGAGGCGGCCAAGGAGGCCCCTCTCTTCGGCGCGTACGTGATGTGGAGCTCGCTGCCCTGCGCGTACTGGCCGGTCAAGGGAGGCCCACGGGAGAAGATCGACGCCCCCGGAGCCCCGCCCATCATGGTCGTCGGCACCCTACGCGACCCGGCCACCCCCTATCAGTGGTCCGAGGCCCTCGCCTCCCAGCTCTCCTCCGGCGTCCTCGTCGGTTTCGACGGCGACGGGCACACCGCGTACCTGACCGGTTCGGCATGTGTGGACCGCCTGGTGGACGACTACCTGATCGATCTGGCCGTCCCCAAGACCGGGACCCGCTGCCCCAAGATCGGGTGATTCCAAGGCGCGAGAAGGCCCCGGGAGCCTGTAGACTGCCGTAGGCCGTGGTGAACACGGCACGCCGCCTTAGCTCAGTCGGCCAGAGCACTTCACTCGTAATGAAGGGGTCTGGGGTTCGATTCCCCAAGGCGGCTCCAGGTCAGAGGCCCCCACCGGGTTCCGGTGGGGGCCTTTTGCTAACACCCTTGCTAACAGCGGTAAGTCTGTTGGCATTGATGGTGTCACCGTTTAGAGCAGATGATCATCTGTCACGGTAGGTGCGGCATTGCCTACGCGCTTTACGCCATGACGGGTCTTACTTAGGAGGTGGAGCCTCGCTAGGCGTACCTGTACGCGAGGCTCCAACCTCACTCATCTCATTCAGCAAGCGGGTGGTTCAGGACACACGCTGCTGCCAGGGCTACAAGCGAAGCCACAACGATGGTGAGGATCTCCCCAACCTGCTCCGGGGTGTATTCGGCCTGGAAGCCGAGAACCAGAACGAGGACGATGATCAGCAAGGGGCGGGGAGCTTTGAACCTGGGTGAGGGTTCGGGGCGTGGATCGGTCATCATAGGTAGTGCACCTGTTCTTTGAGGATGGGTGAGCCGTCGGTCCCTGTGTTGCTGTGAGAGGTGGCCAGGGGCCGACGGACTCTGAGGTGGATGATCAAGTAGGCGTGTCGGACTCCGTTTGATCGATTACGGCCTGCCCTAGGCGGCGTGCTATGGCAGTTCGCTGATCGGGACGAAGGCGCCGATACAGCGCCCAAGCCTTCTCTGCGGGGGTGGGTGGCTTTTGATCTATGGCTATCCAGGCGAGCAAGCGAGCCCGATTCTGCGGAGAGAGCACGCTCACCAGGTTCCATACATCTTCCGTGTCGAGAAGCTTGTCTCGTTCCCGGTCAAAAACCATGTGGCAGTTGGCACAGAGCGTGATCAAGTTCTCGGGAGAGTTGCTGCCGCCAGCAGTGAGGGGCTTCAGGTAGGCAAGCTCAAGTACGGCTGTAACGGGTGCTTCGATGAATCCTTCGACGACTGAGAGCCCGCAGTTGGTACAGCTGTAGCCGTCGCGTGCAAGGACTTCGTCTCGGATTCGTCGGGTTGGGATACGCCTCGTGTGGACGGCGGGATCTGGCTCCCAGACGGGTTCGCCTGCTTTCGCAAAGAGCATCTCTGAGCCGCCCAGCTCCGAGGAGGTTCTGGAAGTTTGGATTACCCATCCTGACCTGCGAAGGTCCCGTAGACGCCGACTGACGTGCCCATCTTCAGGGAATGCCTCTTGTAGCTGATCAGTCGTGAAGGTCTTTCCTTCGCCAACCTCATCTAGAAGCCAGAGGGCAACCCGAACTCTCGTACCCAGCTTCCTGCTGCGCCAGCTAGGGCGCCCGCGAGAAGCGATGGGGTGCATCTGTCTCTCCTGTGACGATCGTGTTGAAGGTTGCCGGTTGAGGCTGTCTTAGAACAGCGTACACCAACCCTTGCCGCGGCATGCCGCGGCAAGGGTTGGTGGTTGACGAAAATTAAGAGCCCTCTACTTAAGGACGAGGCTTATGGGGTGCACGTATGTATTAAGTTCCTTCGTTGAGCTGGAGGCTATGAGCGAAGACGTCAGCGGCGGCGGTTTCCGCAGAGCGGATCACATGGGCGTAGACACGGAGGGTGATCGCCGGATCGGCATGGCCGAGGCGGGCGGCGACCACATGGACCGGGACGCCGGCTAATAGGAGCGTGGTCGCATGGATGTGCCGGAGGTCGTGAAGACGGGCGTAGGGCAGAGGTTCGGCCGGAACCTGGCTCTTGTTCTCTGGCTCGTTGTACGCCTTGATGAGCTTGCCCGGTAGCGCCGTCACGGTGGTCGGGTAGATGGGGCCGCCCCAGGCAGTCGTGAAGACGTGGCCATTCTCCTCGCCCTTCCAAACGTCACCGACCCGGAGCTTCTCGGCTTCTTGCGCTTCCAAGTGCGCCCGAAGGACGTTCACCGTCCCCTCGTCGAGGGTGATCACGCGAGTTCGGCCACTTTTCGTGGTGCCTGAGATGTGCTCACCGTCGACAACGCCCGTTGAGCCCTTGATGATGATTTGTCTTCCGTCCAAGTCGATGTCAGTCCACCGCAGATTCAGCAGCTCACCCCGCCTTGCGCCCGTATAGGCGGCCAGGTGAAAGAAGGGGAACAGCCGATGCGAGCGGGCTAGCCCCAGGAATGTCCGGAGCTGGGCCGGAGTCCAGATCATGCCTGGTTCCCGCCATTCCCCACGAGGACGCTTGGCCTTGTCGACGGGTGAACTGCTGAGGTACTCGTGGACTTCGACGGCGTCACGGAAAGCACGCCGCAGAATCGCGTGAGTGTGGACGACGGTGGAGACCGCCAGCGGCTTCCCGCCACGTCCACCCCTGGCAAGCAGATCCCGGTAGAGCTTGGTGATTGTGGAGGGCCGGACCGCCTGAAGCTTCGTTTTCCCGATGTGGGGCTTGATGTAGAGGCGGATGGTGATCCGGTAGTCCTCAAGCGTCCCCGGCTTGATCTCCATGGCGTGATCCTCGATCCAGTCATCGAGGTACTCACTCACGGTGATCTCGTTCCGGTCGACGTACTCGCCGCGCCGAGCGTTCACACGTGCCTCGTCGCGAGCGGCCTTGGCGGCTTCCTCGGTGGCGAAGCCGCCCACCCACTTGGGCTTGCTCTCGCCCGTCTCCGGGTCCTTGACGCGGATCACGTAGGACCAGGTGTTTCCGCGCTTCATGACGCCGTCGCGGAGTTTGGGCGTGCTCTTCTTGTTCGGCTTGTCAGGGGTGCCGACGAGGGACTTGGTCATGCCGCACGCTCCGCCGAGGTCAGGTGAGTGATGTAGTCCTGCAGAGCCGAGACCGGGACCCGTCGGGAGCCGTCGATCCGGACTGAGTCGACCGCGCCGGAGGCGATCAGCTGGTAGAGCTTGCTTCGGGAGACCGCCAGGGCAGCCGCGGCTTCGGGAACGGTGAGAAGGAGCCGAGTCATGAGCCACCCCCGGAGAGAGCGGACAGGCGATTTCCGGTGAGGGCGCTTACCAAAAGCGTCACCGGCTGAGTGGCCCTGTCCGGCGTACTCCCAGTGCGAGACGACGAGCACGGTGTCCTCGTCGAAGAACGGAAGCCGTCCGGTGGTGATCGCTTCGGCGCGCATGTAGTCGGTGCGTTCCTGGCGGATGTCGCCGAGGGTGGTGGAGTAGCGGCGGCTCTTGGTGGAGAAGTGGCCCCGGAAGCCCAGCATGTTCGCCCATTTGATGAGCCGGAGTTCGGCCAGTTCGTCGAGGGCGCCCAGGCGCAGGCACTCGGCGATGAGCCGTCGGGCGTGGTCGCGGATCGGGAGCGCGTCCAGGTTGTCGAGGGGGTTGATGCGCCGGTCCAGGGTGCCGACGCATTCGGCGGCTTTGGTGGCGTACTTGGCGATGTAGGCGGCTACGGCCTGCTCGGTGAGATCACCGGTCATGGTGATTTCGCGGACGTCGAGTTGGGCGCCCCACTGGAAGGCCCGCGCGGGTTCACCAGGCACCGCAGGGACGGTGACCGCCACGGCCGAGGCGGCGTGCCGTACGGCGTCGGTCATCAGGTCGGCCGTCGCCCAGGCCGGTGGAGGAGTAGCCGGCCCCTCGGGGCCGTCGACGCGGATGACCGCGTGAAAGTGGACGACGCCGCGCCGCTGGTACTCGGCGACTTTGGCGAAGGAGATCACGGCCTGTTGGCGCAGCTCCCGCTGGGTCAGTCCGGCGAGCTTGGCGAGGCGTCGGCGAAGAGCTTCGGTGAAGCGCCGCCACAACTCCGGGGACATGGCGTTGAACAGCACGCTTCCCGCGTAGTCGTAGCAGTCCGGGCACAGCGGTTCACCGAGGCATTGTTCGTCGGCCCCGTGTCGGGCGGTGCAGGACATGACGCGCCCGTGCGGGCAGGTGGTCGCATCGCGTCGAGCGTGACAGGGCAGGATTTTGCCGTTCTTCTCTCGGCGGGTGTGGACGGTGCCGAAGGAGGGAGCGGTGAGGGTGACGAACAGGCAGGGGTGCGCGGTGACCGTCTCCGGGACGCCCTTGCCTCCGACGAGGCCCGCGCGGATGAGGTGGTAGGTGTCGGCCCGGTAGGTCTCGGCGCAGGCCGGGCAGCGCGAGGCGCGGCGGGTCTTGCAGGGGACGCGCAGGATGCCGTCCGGTTCGGTCGCGGTGCTGTAGCTGTGCAGCCGGTTGCCGGTGGCGGGGTCGAGGTGGTGGACGTGGCCGCGAAGGTGGATGGGCTGTCGGCAGCCGCCGGTCCGGCGGATCTGGGCGGCCCAGCGGGCGTATTGGGGGTCGTGGAGCCGGTCGATCATCCCGGCTACCGCGTGGCTGCTTGGCATGATGGGGGTGTCCCTTCCGGGCTTTTCGGGTTCGGTGCGGGATGGCCCCCGACGTGGCGGACGTCTTGGCGGATGTGTGGTCACGCCGGGGGCGCCGAGGACTCTCAGGTGAAGCCGAGGCCCTCGCAGTGCTCGCAGGTCTGGCCGTGGCCATCGACGCCGGTCCCGCCGCAGCAGCACAGCCAGCGCTTGGGGACGATGTCGACGAGCGGGGAGTCTGAGGTGTCGGTCACGTGATCCACCTGCTTTCGGGGCGCTTGGGCGCGGTATCGAGGAACACACGCCAGGTGTGGGGCCGCTGTAGCGGCAGAACCGGGGAGACCGAGCCGATGGGGAGGATCGTGCGGATCTTGTTGACGGAGTGGACGATTTCGGCGTAGGTGCCGTCGATGCGGATGCGCATGGGGTCTCTTTTCTGGTCAGGCGGTACGGGAGGAGGGGACGGGGTCGGGGGTGATGCACCCCTCATAGGAGGTGTTGGCCCGGTGGCGAGCCCGAGAGGCGGCGAAGATGCCCACGGCCGTGTACTCGACCGGCCCGAAGGTGCGACAGGCCCGGTAGTGGGCGTGCTCGGAGTCGCCGGGGTCTGCCTGGGTGTCGAGGAGTTCGGCGATGGTGTCGATCTCGGCGCGGATGTCGAGGTCGGTTCCTTCGGCGAAGTAGGTGAGCCCGGCGAACGAGGGGACCGGGACGGTGCGGTTGGCCTCCAGGAAGGTGGCCAGTTCGCGCAGTCCCTTGATGAGAGCGGCGCGGGCAGTGGTGTCGGGCATGGGGTTCCCCTTCGTGGTCAGGCGGGGGTGGGGCTGTCGCGCAGGTTGCGCAGCAGGTCGGGGGCGAGCTGACTGGACACCCCAAGTCGGGTGCGCAGGGCATCGCGGGTGATGGGTCTGCCGTGCCGGGCGTGGTGTTCGTCGGCGACGCGACGCGCGTAGTCGAGGAGCTCGCTCGTTGGCGCTGTGCCGTTCTGGCCGTTCCCGGTGCCGTTCTGAGTCGGTACGGCGGGAGCGGGCGACGGGGAGAGTGCGGCAGGTTCGGCCGGGGGTTGCGGTACGGCGTCCGGAACGGGAACGGGTGCCGGGGACGGTTCGGAACGAGGGGCGGAGGAGCGGCGCTCCAGCATGGAGACCGCGATCAGGAACGCTCCGGCCGGGGTCGCGGCGGTGATCCAGCCCCAGGGCGACGGGTGGGCTTGGGCGAGGTTCGCGGCCAGGGAGAGGGTGATCCCGCCGATGAGGACGAGGGTTGGCCAGGAGATCCAGCCTTGTCGCATGCGTTCGTTCTTCTTGTCGCGCTGTCGTTCGCGGGCGGCCATGACACAGGTGAGATCGACGCAGACCGCTATGGCCCAGGCCATCCATCCGGACTGGCCGTGTTCGGTGGCGGTGTCGCGGATGTGGGTGAAGCTGCCGGCCCCGGCGATCGCGGCGAGGATCAGCACCGGTGCGGAGTCGGCCAGCCGTACGGCCAGACGAGGCGCGGTCGCGGTCACGGTGGTTCTCCCTTCCGAATTGCGGAGGTCAGGCGATGAGTTCGGGGATGTCGTCGACGCTGGGCAGTTCGTGACCGAGGCCGGAGGCGGCGACCTGGTTCCACGACGGGGTGATGTCCGCGTAGGTGTCCGCGGCTTGCTCTGCGGCAGTGGTGGAGACGTAGCCGGACCGCGCCCGGTACCACCGGCCGTCAGAACCGGTGATCACAGCCACCCCAGGCAGTTCCGGCGCGATGGACCGGGCGGCAACCAGCGCGTCGGGGTCGAGGTCGCCGAGCGTCATCACGGCGGTCTCGGGATCGTTGACCCGGTGACAGACCCGTCCGCCGATCTGGGCACGCAGCGCGGTCACGCCGGGACCCAGATCGGAGCCGATCCGTTGGCCGGACAGGATCAGGTGGATGCCGAACGCGCGGCCGAGCTGGGCGATGCGCAGCAGCGCGGTAGCGGTCCGGGTGACCTGATCCTTCTCGGCCTTGTCGGCGGTCAGGTACAACTCGGCGAGTTCGTCGACCAGGACCACGACCGGGATCGGACGGGAGGCGTCAGGCAGTTGCCAGATGTCGCGGACCCCGTAGCGGCGACAGGCCAGCATCCTCGCGCCCATCACCGCGATCAGGTCACCGAGCAGGTCGAGGCACTCGGCGCGACTGGTGGCCAGCGCGGTCAGCCGAGCGGCGTAGGCCGACAGTTCCACGCCGCCTTTGAGGTCGAAGCCGACCAGGGCGACCGGTTGCGGAGCCAGGCCGACGATGAGCGCGTTGATCAGGTTGGACTTGCCCGACTGAGTGGCGCCCGCGTTCATCCAGTGCGGGATCAGGCGCAGGTCCATGCGCCAGGCCGCGCCGGTCTCCAGCACTCCGACGATGGGGCGGAGCAGGTCCTCGGCCCGCCAGCCGTCGCGCGGTTCGGTCGGAGGGGAGGCGGGGGCGACGTGGGTTAACGGGTCTTGGGTGATGCCTTGGAGGGTGACGCGGCCAGGCCGGGAGGCGACGACGCGAACGGCCTCGATGCGCCAGGCGTGCGCGAGCCGTTCACAGACCTTGGCGTAGTCGTCGGGCACCTGGCCGTCGAGAAGGTGGAAGGTGATGCGGAAGCCGTGCCGTACGGGGCGGGGCAGGCCCATCCACGGTTTGGTGTCGACGGCGACCCGCTGGAAGCGCCGCTTGACCTGTACGACGCCGGTCGAGGCGACCAGGCCGGGGACGGTGGTGAACCACCAGCGGTGCCGCTTCTTGGTCAGGCCGCAGCCGGAGGCGACGTGCCGCCAGGACCAGCGCAGCCAGATGGCTTTACGGGGGAAGACCAGGGCGTACCAGTAGGAGGCCGGAGCCCAGCGCCGCCAGGCCAGCAGCACGAGCACGACGGCGAGGACCTTGAACAGGGGGTGGTCGAGGGTGATCACAGGTCCGCCCCCATTCCAGCGGAGAGGGAGGTGCCGACGGGGCGGAAGGAGGCGGCCCGGTAGGCGATGCCCCAGCGTCCGCCCTGCTCCCACACGTAGCCGACCAGGTCGACCGGGACGACCTCCTCGCCGGGGGTGATCTGCGGCTCCGGGGTGGTGCTGACCTTGACCAGCTCCATGCGGCCAAGCTCGTCCTCGAACAGGAAGGTGAGTTCGTACATGACGTTGCCGTCCTTGTCGCGCTTGATCTCGCCGGTGTCCTTGCTGACGAGGCGGGGCTTGGCGGCCTTGACGCAGGTGATCTGAAGCTTGGTGACGTCGACGGGGATGGGGATGGCGCGCATGATCGTTCCTTTGCTAGCTGGGATGCCTGGAACACATGGAACACTTGGAATTCTAAGTTGTCAATGAGTTCTTCGGCGGCTTGGTTGGTTTCTTTACGGGGGTGTGCTGAACTGGAGTCGTGGTGCACCATGCGGTACACGTCACGGTGCACCGTGTGGTGCAAGACGGTGCAGCAGACGCGACGAGACGAGACGTAGATGGTGGAGAAGACCGGCCAGCCGGCCTACTTGCAGATCGTCGACGAGCTGCGCGGCCAGATCCGCACCGGCTCACTCGCCCCCGGTACGGCCCTGCCCTCTATCGCCCAGTTGGGTGAGCGCTTCGACGTCTCCGCCAGCGTGGTCAAAGCCGCGATCAGCGTGCTTCGCACCGAGGGGTTGGTGATCGGTCAGCAAGGCAAGGGCGTGTTCGTCCGCCAACCCCCCGCCGAGCCCTCCAGGCCCGAGGCGCCGGATGTGAACGCCGAGATCCTGGACCAGCTTGCCCAGACACGCCAGAGCGTCAAGGAGCTGGGTGATCGACTCGCCGCTCTGGAGGCGGCAGTCTTCGCAAAGCCGAAGTGATCTCACCGATCCGGCATGCCAACTCGTCCAGCTCTGAGCGAATCGCGGTCAATTCCCAGATGATCCGCTGCGGGTCGACGTTCACCGGTTCCTCCCTTGCTCTGCGGTGCGTTGCGCCTTTCGGCATGGCTTAAGTTCACCGTGAGCTGGGGGTTTCCGGTATCACACCGATCTAGTTAAGCTTCTTCAGTTCCACTCAACGCCATTTACACAAGCGTTTTCATATGCACGACCGCACACCGCGCCACCTCCCCGAAGCGTGAAGGCGAAAGTATGCAACTGAAGACGACCCAGCGACCCGGCTGGAACCCCTCCCGCCTGCGCGAACACCGCGAAGCTCACGGCCTTACGCTGGAGGCCGCAGGCGAGCGGCTCCGCCAGGCCGCAGGCCGCCACGGTCTGGACCGTGCCCGCCGCGAACTTCCAAACGCTCTGGGGACATGAGCAAGGAAGCGTGTTCCCCGGACCGCATTACCGGCGCGCTTACTGCCTGCTTTACCAGGCCACCGAACCCGAACTAGGGTTTCGTCCCCCTCTGCCCGGTGAATCACAGAAAGCGGAAATCGTGATTTCCGATTTGCCTACGCCCGCCGATCCCGCAGCCGACAACGCCGCCGCCCAGGTCATCGAGGAGACGTTCACCAAGGTCTCCGTTGGCGGCATCGAGTCCAGCGATTCCCCGCCGGGGCTGCTGCGTAGCCGAGTGGTCGACGCCTGGCGCAGACGACATGGCGGAGGCAACCCCCGCCCCATCCTCACCTTGGTCGGCGGATACGCCGGATCGGGCAAGACGGAGTTCTCCCGCTTCTTGTCCGACATCACCGGATGGGCGTTCCTGGACAAGGACTCCCTGACCCGCTCCATCGTGGAGCGGCTCCTCGTCTCCCTCGGCGGCGACCCCAACGACCGCCACACCGATCTGTACCTCAAGGAGGTCCGCCCCCTGGAGTACCGGTGCCTGATGGAAACCGCGTGGGACAACCTCAACGTCGGCACCTCGGCCATCCTGGCGGCCCCGTTCATCACCGAACTCAAAGACGAGGCATGGTTCGCCCGCCTGGAGAACCGGTGCGCGGCCAAGGGAATCGATGTCGCGGCGATCTGGGTCCGCTGCGACCCCGAGTCGATGCGCGAGTACATCGAGTTCCGCGGAGCCGCCCGCGATGCGTGGAAGCTGAGCAACTGGGAGGAGTACGCCGCGAGTCTGAATGTCGAGGCCAGCCCGCCCACCGCACACGTCACCATCGACAACCGACTCGGCGCCGCGATCAGCCTTGCCGACCAGACCCGCGAAGCCCTCAAACGGATCTTGACGTGAGCCCGCAGGGAGTCGTCATCTACGGGCCGCCCGCCAGCGGCAAGGACACCATTACCGCCGCCCTCACCCGCTTGGATGCGCGGTTCACGTTGCTGCCCAAGCTGAAGGTCGGCGCCGGCCGCGCCGACGGCTACGAGTTCGTCAGCGCCGAGCACCTGGACAAGCTCCGCGACGCGGGCAGACTGGTCGCCGAGACCCACCGCTACGGCAACGTCTACGCCATCGACCGCCAGAGCATCGAAGACCGCCACGCCGCCGGCTACGTCCCCGTCGTGCACATGGGCAACCTCGACGACCTGCGCCGCCTGATTGGCCGCCCCTCGAATTCCTGGCTCACTGTGCTGCTGTGGGTGCCGCGCGAGGTCACCGAACAGCGCTCCCGAAGCCGCGGTGACCTCGACACCGGCAAGCGCCTTGCCGCATGGGACGAGACACTCACCGACCTGGAGCAAAGCCCTCTCGGCGCCGAGTTCTTTCAGCTGCGTATTCACACCGACCGTCGCAGCGCCAACGCCGCAGCACACGAGATCATGGGTGCCTACGATCGACTACGGCAGGCCGGTTGTCCTCAGCCGCAGGAGTGCCGCCCTTGAGACGAGCCTCCACCTCCGCCGGGATCAGGTCGAGCCGCCACCAGGTGTCGCACTGTCGACAACGCGCGCCATCGGGCAAAGGGTTCGGCCGGGTCCACTCCACATCATCGTGGGGACAGTCCGTCTCGGTGGCGTAGCTTCGGGCGCATTGCTCAGCGGTGACCGACTCGTTCATTGTCACGATCAGCGGCGCGTCTCCCTGACCGCGCCCGCAGTACGGGCACACCGGCGGTGTCTCGTTCAGCTGGGCCTCGATACGGCGCTGTTCGTCGGCTAGGTGGAGGAGTTCCTCGGCGGTTTCGGCGACCAGATGTGCGGTGAGTCCGGCGAGCGTCTCCTGTTCGGTCAGTACGCGGTCGGGGTCGCGGTGCGCGGAGAAGACGCCCCAGCCACTTTTTTCGGTTCGCCACCCCTCGATCACCGGCCCACCGGCCACCGCGGGCAGCGGCCAGGCCAGAAACCGGTCAGCACTGCGTTTGGGCATCGCGCGTCCTCGTTTCCGTTCCGTTTTGAGCCGGGCCGGTGTGGTGAGGCGTGACGGCGCCACCCCTCCCAGAGCCAACGCCGTCACGCCCGTTCAAGGGAGCGCCCCGCCCCGATGCGCGCGCCTGGGCCACAGCAGCACGGGGGACTGGTTGAACAAGGTGGTGATGATGGAGGCATCGCAGCAAAACGAGCAGGACACCGAGAGCAAGAACGTCGGCGGCCTCCACCAACGGCCGCCGCTACCCAAGCGGTCCAGTCCGGTGACCTGCCCCCACACGAGGTCGACCCCGCGAGGGTCGCGCTCGTAGTCGTCACCCCGGACCGGAGTGATCCGAAACGGCTGGTCGTCATCGCGCTCGAAGGCCAGCCAATCCCCGAGGCGAAGATGCTGCGCAGGCCGCACCAACGCCCCGACAACCACCCCGGGCGAACGAGGCGGCCACACCAGCGATCCCGTACGTCGGTCAGGCGCCGTCATAACGGATGCCCCACCCTCGATGCCGACTCCGGCTCCGGCAGCGGGTGAGTCTGCCGCAACTCCGCATATCGCAGGGCAACGCGGTAGGCGGCCCGCTCCGGTTCGTCCAGCGGGTGACGAGCGTAGACGGGACGACGCTGGCGAGGATTCCAGCCGGTACGCCACCAGAACTGATCCCCACGACACCACACGATCAGATCCACCCAGACCGACACGAGCGCCAGCCCGTACCCGTCATGCACATCAGCCACGATCCCGTGATGGCTCAGAGCATCCCGGAGTTCCTCGGCAGCGGTCAGCGTCATGTCGCCCGGAGAGAGCGCGGTCACCTCCCGCCCTTCTGCTGTGCTGGTCATCGCGTCGTGTCTCATCACGTCCCCAAGGTCGAGAGCATCGGGTACTGACGGCCGAGTCGAAGCCCACGCACCTCAGGGACCTCATCGACGGCTACGCGACAGCATAGGCAGGCATCATCACCCCTGCCTACCCCTCCACGCTTTTTCCTACCCATCACGACCGGTACGCACCGTAACGTCTCTTGACCTGGGGCTACCGGTCGCTTCCTATCGTTTTTCGTGTGATCCACTTCCGGCCTGATCAGCCCAAGTCAGAGCAGGTCCTCAACGAGATCCGCCGCCGCATCCAGGCCGGCGACTACAAGCCCGGCTATCCCATCCCGGGCGAACCCCGCATGGCGGAAGAGTTCGGGATCGCTCGACGCACCGCCCGCAAGGTGATCAACGCCCTCATCGCCGAGGGTCTGGTCTACACCGTCAGGAACATCGGAACCTTCGTCGCCGACCCCAAGACCGGCAAGGCACCCGAGCACATCGAACCCGAAGACGACCAGGACCACCCCGAGGCCGAGCCATCACCAGCCGAATGAGAACTTTCCATACGTCTTTAAAGGCGATCCGCCTACGGCGTCTCGCCGCGCGTCGGGCGGTCGCTGGCCGCGCTGCGGCTCTTCGGCCGGTCGCGGCCAGCGCCACCCACGCGCGAGGGACACCACGCAACCGACTCCAAACGGAAGATCACTGGCAGGCCCGAAGGAGATCCCTCTACTCCAGGCCCGCCGAGCCTCGACCCAGCGGAAGGGGCGAGACATCCATAACCTACCGGCGTATCCGCAACGGTCAAGAGCCCTCTGGACTCGCGGCCACTGACTCGGTAAATCGTCCTGTGCGCGATGTGGGCGAACTCGGCCGTCGGCACCAAGACGACCTGCCAGTTGGTATGCGACATCGAGTATTCGCGTAGTTAGCGACCACACTTCCGCCCGCCAGTGAGCCCTTCGATGAGCCTCACTGTCTTGTGTAGCCCGTCAGTGTGCTCCGCACTTTGAGCCGTTACGCTCTACGCGTGGATCCGCTCACCAGCACTGAGACCCGGCGCCAAGCTGCTCTCGGCAAACTAGACCCGAGTACTCAAGCGGTGCTAGGGCAGTTCTTCACTCCCGTGAAGGCCGCCACGCTGATGGCCTCAATGCTTCGAGTCGACGACCTCAGCGGCACAGTCCGGGTGCTCGATCCAGGCGCTGGCGCCGGGTCTCTGACCGCCGCACTCGTTGCTCGACTGCATGCCGAGCGCCCCGACGTTGCAGTCCACGTCGTGGCCGTGGAAACCGACCCCTTCATCACGCCCTACCTGCGCGCCACTCTGGAGGAATGCCAGACCGCCTATGGCATCTCCTACGACCTGGTCGAGGGTGACTACTTGCTTGACGAGGGCGCCAAGTTGGATGGTCCCTTCGACCTCGTGATCGCCAATCCGCCGTATGGAAAACTTTCCGCAGATTCGCCCGCACGGCTTGCAACGGCAGCGCGCGCCGTCGATACCCCCAACGTCTACGTGGCCTTTTGGGCACGGGCAGTCGCTTCACTCAAGGAGGGCGGGCAGGGATTGTTTATCGTTCCCCGCTCATGGGCAAACGGGACTTATTATCGTCCATTCCGTCACTGGCTACTATCGACCGCAAGTCTCGACATGCTCCATGAATTCGAAAGCCGTACCAAGATATTCGCGGACACGAGGGTAAAGCAGGAAAACGTCATTGTCGTTTTCAGTTTGAGGCCTCAAGATTCCAACGTGATCCTCTCAAAATCGGTTGCGCACGACGAGGATCCCATCGCACGTTCCGTGCCGTTCTCCGCGATTGTTCAAGGTAAAGACGACGACAAAGTCGTACACTTTGTCGAAGGAGCATCAGTGCCCTCGGCTGCGGGATTCACTTTGTCCGACCTCGGCATCGACGTCAGCACGGGAAAGGTGGTCGATTTTCGCAATCGCCAATACCTGACCGATAACCTCGATGCCCTCGGTGTCACCCCAATGATTTATCAGTCAAACATTCGATCTGGCGGGATCGAATGGCCGCAAGTAAACGCGAGAAAGCCGCAGGGATTCGTAGCCCTCGACGATGCTGCAATCCGTCAACTCCTCCCTCAAGGCCCGTATGTTGTCGTAAAACGGCAAACTGCGAAGGAGGATCCTCGACGTATCATTGCTGCGCTCTGGGATGGACCCAGTAGAGTCGCTTTTGACAACAAGACGAACTATCTACATGAATCGAATAATCCGCTTGAGATAAACCTTGCCCGCGGTCTTATGCTCTGGCTTAACTCGACCGTATTGGATCGATACTTCCGAGCATTCTCGGGCCATACCCAGGTCAACGCGGGAGATCTACGGCGCCTCCCGTTCCCCTCTCGTGAGGACCTAGTTCTTCTCGCCAAGACCGCACCTGATGGCCTGCCCAACCAGGAGGCGTTGGATGCCGTGGTAGCCAAACTCTTCTCGGAGATGCCAGACTCCACCGCGTGACCGACGGCAACAACATCGACGAGACGGTAGCGACCATCGACACCGCACGGGCGCTGCTGAAGAGCTTCGGGTTCGACGCACAACGACACAATGTCCGCAGTGCGGTGACGCTGCTCGCGCTTGCTGGCCTGAAGCCGGGAAACCGCTGGGCCGACTCGACCACCCCGCGTCTCGGTGTGCAGAAGATCATGGACTGGTCTGGCGCGCACTGGGCCAAGCCCTACGCCACCGGTAGTCGGGAAGATTTCCGCAAGAAGACCCTGCGTCAGTGGGTTGATAACGGATTCGCGATCCTTAACCCGGACAACCTAAATATCGCCACAAACTCGCAACTCAACGAGTACTGCCTGTCCGACGAGGCGGTTCAAGCAGTCAGGTCATATGGCACGGACACGTTCGAGAACGCTCTTGTGAGCTTTCTCAATGAAGCGTCGGAGGCAGTTAAAGCGCGGGCGGAAGCCCTCCACGCCGCGATGATCTCTGTTGATCTGCCTGACGGGGAAGCGTTCCTACTCTCTCCTGCTGGGCAGAATCCGTTGCTGAAGAAAATGGTCGAGGAGTTTGTGCCGCGCTTTGCGCCCGACGCAAAGGTACTCTACCTCGGAGATACCCGGGGGAAGCACGCTCTCTTCGAGGAAAGGATTTTCGAGGAGAGGTTTGGGCTGACTTTTGATCCCCATGGGCGAATGCCGGACCTCGTCCTATATGACGAAGTTCGTGAGTGGCTCTTCCTTATGGAAGCTGTAAAAAGCAAGGGTCCGTTCGATGATGAGCGCCACCGTACCCTACGAGAGATATTCGCAAATCCTGTAGCGGGACTCATTTTTGTAAATTGCTTCGAGAATCGTGAGGCGATGCGTCAGTGGCTCCCCGAGCTCGCTTGGGAGACTGAATCTTGGGTGGCGGACGACCCTGATCATATGATTCACCTAAATGGCTCACGCTTCCTCGGCCCTTACGAAGGTTAGCGCGACAGCTAGACTTTTGTGGATATCGGAGCGGCAGCGCATGACTGGCTGGTGCGGGCGCGATGTTGGTGTCGCCGGATGCAATCGACGAGGCGCTAGCACTGATCTGGACGGATATGGATCTTGTTCATGTGATTCGTAATGAAATGCTGCCGCACCGCTTCCGGTGCTCGGGCCTAGCGGCCCTGCGCTCCGGGTCGGCTTGCCACCGGATGACGCGGTGACCGTGGGCAGTGGGCGACGCGGGACATGCACGGGATGATCAAGCCATCCGCATGAGCCCGTGCCCGTGTTTCAGCAGGTAAACCTATCCATATGGCCGAGTCAACCCGCGTTCTCCTAATGCGGGTGTCTCGGGATCAAGTATTCCCTCATAAGGTGGGTTGCCGTGCAGCAACTCGTGCTCTTCGACTTGGACAACACGCTCATCAACCTGGACGATGCATTCCAGGTATGGGCCGAGGAATTCGCTGAGGAACACGAATTGGAGAGCGAGGCGGCTGACTGGTTGCTCTCTCTCGATCGCGCCGGCTACCCGCACCGTGAGATCTTCTTCACCGAGGTTCGTGACCGCTTCGCCCTGCCCGTGTCGGTCGATGAGCTGTGGAGCCGTTACCGCCAGCGCATGCCCTACCTCGTTCGCTGTCGACCCGAGGTGATGAACGGGCTGTCTCGACTCCGCGCGTCCGGCTGGAAGGTAGCGATCGTCACCAACGGCACCGCGGACAACCAGCTCGGCAAGATCCAGCGGACGGGACTGGCCGAGGCCGTCGACGCCTACGCGCTCTCAGGAGTCGACGGCATGCGTAAGCCCGACATTGATCTGTTCGAGGTCGCGGCCAAGCGCTGTGGCGTGGCTCTGGCCGATGGGGGGTGGATGGTCGGTGACCACCTCGTTGCCGACATCGGCGGAGGACGCGCAGCCGGTTTGCGTACGATCTGGGTCGACCGAGGCACGTGGCCCGACCACGATCACAACGCTGATCATGTCGTCACTGACGTGCTCCAAGCCCTGGAGATCCTGCACGCCGAGCGGTGATCGAGCGGCTGTGCGTAGGCCCGAGGAGACATGCTGTGGCCAGCCTTGGATGATGGCTGAGTGAATCACATTGTTCTTCAACGGTGTCCAGGCTGCAGGAGAAGCTCATAACTCTGGGGTTCGTTCACCACGAACTGCCCGAAGCTCAGATGAGTGGCTGGGCCTGCTTCCACCGCTCAACGAATTCCCTGCCAGCCTCGGTCACTTCCCAGAACTGTGTGATTGGGACTTCGAGGGAGAAAACGCCCTGAGTGCGCGTGTAGAAGTCTCCTTTAGGGTCGGATTTCTTGATGAATCCATCCTTCTTTAAATACAACAGTAGGAAGCCAATGTAAGGGGGCAGGCCAATGATGGTCTTTTCGGGGTTCTCGGCCACGTAGTCCAAAATGCGTCTCTCCAAGTCGCCATAACGACCGTTTACAACGGCCAGGTTGGCCTTGTACTGGCGAAGCGCCTTCCGATCGATCTTGCCGGGGCCGCTACCTTTACGTCCGTGACAATTGCGACACAGGACGATCATATTGTGAAACTCGTGCCTTCCAACTTTCGCCCAATCATTGATGTGCTCGAACTCCAATGGCTCCGCCGCCCGACACGCAGGGATGGCGCAGCGGTGGCCAGCCTCGATGAGGAGATCATTCTTGAGCTGAGCAGGGATGGCGGGGCGTCCGTTGGGCATGCAGTAATTCTATGGCTAGCAACCGACACCCTCTGAAATGCCGGTTTTCGCATTAGTTGGGTAGTTGGCGACGCGCCTCTTCCTTCCCAGCCGACACAAGGCCAACTCAGGCGAGGTGTCTATCCTGCGGGGGAAGCTCAGCGGCAATCGGCCAGGCGACTGGCCACGCGAATGGTGATCTTGCTAACGCGGATGCTAACAACGGGTCTGGACGGACCTGGACGACCGTGGACTGAGGGACCTCATGAAGCCCGCCCGAGCAGGCCCGGAAGACGGCTGTGGACGGCCCTGGACGGTCGTGATCTAACTCGTAATGAAGGGGTCTGGGGTTCGATTCCCCAAGGCGGCTCCCGAGTCAGAGGCCCTTCCGGTTCGTCCGGGAGGGCCTCTGTCGTGTCGCGTCCCGATCGTGCGCATGGGAAATATCGGCAACCTGCGCCGCCTCATGGCGCTCATTGATCGTTTGGGTCGAGAAACTCTAGGATGCCGTTCCATGCCCCCCGCGATCTTAGGCGGCCTCGCCGCCGCTCTTCTGCTGGCTTCCACCGCTCCCGCCATGGTCGCAGCCCCCGTCAAGCCTCTGGCTTCGGCCCAGCTGCGCGCCGCCCTCATCACTCCTGAGGACCTGGGCGATGATTACACCCCCAACTCGAAGCGCAACCGCGAGGCGCTGGACTCTGAAACGGCCCGCACAAAAAAGTGCGTGAAGGTTATCAAGGCGCTGAAACCCCTCCTTGGAAGTAAGGCGGCGGTCTTCATCGACGAGGAGGGCAAGCCGTCGGGCGTCAAGCAGTTCGCCATAAGCGGCACTCCCGCCCAGATGGCTCGTTGGCAGACGGTGGGCAAGGTCATGGTTCGTGACTGCACCAGGGGCAACACGAGTGCCGACGGTGTCAGGGAGAGGATCACCAAGCTCTCCATCGGCAAACTCGGGGACTGGGTGTATGGGATCAGGTACAGCGAGACGGTCCCGGAGGCGAAAATCAGTCCGGTCCACGCGATGGACGTTGTGCTCATCAGAGTCAAGAACACCGTCACGCTGCTGGTGAGCGACGGTTTTTTTGCGACGTTCGATCCCGGCCTCAGCAAGCGGGCCGCGAGGGTGGCGGTACCAAAACTGCGGGACGCCCAGTAAACGGTCTCGAAGTCAACGTTGAATCGACTTACGCAAACCTTCCAGGTGAAAGCCCGAGGCTAGGTTGAGGTCGTCGTGGGGAGAAGGAGGGTGGGGGAGGCTTCGGTGAATCGCAGGGGGACGGGGCCGTAGCGTTCGGGGAGTTCGGCGGTTGCCTTTCGGAGGTCGGTGGTGCCTATCTCTACGGCGGCGCCGTCGAAGCGGGCGGCCACCGTGGTGATGGGGACCCCCTTGCGGGTCCAGTAGTCGATGTCGTCGGTGATGCGCTGAGCCAGGGCCTCCAGGCGGCGAGCGGAGTGGGCAGCGTCACGAAGTTCGACGGGGGCGGCGGGGAACCTGCTACGCAGAGCGCTGTCCAGGGTGGAGGACGGGACGCGGTAGACGATCAGCTTGGAGCCGTCGACGGTTATCCCGGCATACTGGTCGGGGTAGGTCCGGCGTAGGTACTCGCTGACGCGGTCGGCCAGGAAGGGCGCCTCGGCCTGGCCCGTGGGTGTGGAACTCGCGGCGGTGAGGTGGGGAACGGAGGGCGTGGGGCCTTCGGGGGGCGCGGCCGTGTCGCCGCCGGGAGTCGCGCATGCCGCCGTGGTGGTGGCCAGGCAGAGGGTCGCGCCCAGGACGGTGGCCGTGGTGCGGATGTGATTCCTCGCATTCATGAGGACGCCTCCGATCATATTGTCCGACAAACAGTTAGAACGAAAAGCGGACGGGATGCGTTCGAACCGGGACTGAAAAGATGACCCGCCGTTTCCGGGGAACGATCGGCTCATGGCGCGAAAAAGGGGTCGGCGCTGAGCGCCGATCCCTTTCGGTCATCGCATGTCCCACCCAAGCTCGCCGATCATCCGGTGACGATGGTCATTCCAGGGAAGGCCGCGATCACGTTGCTCCACGGGGAGTGGTACATGCGCCAGGCGCGGGTACGGCCGGCTTTCACATGACCGGTGCACGGTACGGAGGTGCCGTTGTCGTGGGCGGAGGCCACACCGGCGGCGTACACCTGGGTGTTGCCGCCGGGGTTCACGACCTCGACCGGGCCGCCGCTGTCGCCCTCGCTGATCGCGTTGGTGAACGTCCGCTGCTCGGCCCGGACCATGCCGAAGAAAAATCCTCCAGGGACGCTCGGAATATTGAGAGTCACACCCACCGTGATGACCCGGATGTTGCAGTTGGTCTCGGAATAGGCGCTGGAGGGGCAGACGAGAAGGCCGACGTGGAAATTCTGAGTGCCGGTCACCGGGTTGCTGTCTTCCGTGAATATGTTGCCGGCCGGATTGAGGTCCTCCCTGCGGGAGTCGATGAAACGAAAGCGTTGGGGGGAACGACAAAGGGGACCGGAGCCTTGGCCCCGGTCCCGATCACTCGACTCAGAAAGGTGTCAGGTCGGTCATCCAGGGATGATGGCGATGCCGGGGAACGCCGTGGTCGCGTTGCTCCACGGGGAGTAGTAGATGCGCCAGGTGCAGACGCGGCCGGTGGGCCGGTAGCCGGTGCAGGGGACCTGGGTGCCGTAGTCGGTGGCGGCGATGGTGCCGGCGGCGTAAACCTGGTCGGTGTTGGCCGGGTTGGTGACCTCGACCGGGCCGCCGCTGTCACCGCCGCCGGCCGCGTTGGTGAACGCCTGCTGCTCGGCGCGGACGGTGCCCTGGATCAGCCAGCCCACGTTGATCGTGACGTTGACCGCAATGATCTTGATGGTGCAGTTGGTACCGGAGAAGCCGCCGGAGGTGCAGACGAACTGGCCGACGATCGAACCGGTGGTGCCGATCACGCTGCTGCTGAACTCCGTGGCGACGCTGCCGACGGGGTTGTTGAAGACTCGGCCCCCGGCGTTGGTGCCGATGAGGAGCACGTCACGGGAGGAGTTGCTGTGCGTGACGGTGCCGATGACCTGGCCGGTGGGGTCCACAGCGGTCTGGCCGACCGACGCGCAGTGCGCCGAGGTCAGCATCTTGGGGACGCCCTGGTAGGTCACCGCGAAACCGGTCGTGCAGGCGGGTGACGGAGTGCCCCACACCGAACCGCCCCACCACGGAGGGCTGTCGTTCCAGCGGCTGGCCACCTTGGGTTGCACACCGTGCTCAAGGGTGACCGGCACCGCCGCGCCGGAGATCGCCGTGCGGGTCGCGCCGACCGAGGCAGTGGTGGCCTTCAGGCCCGAGCCGTCCTGAAGGGGCTCGATGGAGGTGATCAGATCGCGGTTTGCCCGGATGAGGCGATTCGCCTCGCCCTCCAGCTCACGCGCCGAGTACCGCGCCGGCAGGACGCTGATCGCCACGTCGCGCCGCAACCGGTCCACGAGGTCGTTGATCGCCTTGGCAGGCTTGCCCTTCCAGTACACGCGCAGCTCGCGGTCCTCCGGCGCCGCGATGACGCCCGCGTAGCCGTCGCCGTCGTCCGCCAGCGCGGCGGTGATCCGGTCGGCGGCCTTGACCATCTTCTGCTGATCGAGCAGCAGGTCCTTCCACGAGGCGTAGCCACCCGGCACCGGTCCGGTGTGCTCCACGGATCCCGTGGTCCGGGGCTTGGCCGGGTCCGGTGCGCCGGCGGCCTGGGCGGTGCCCGTCCCGGCGGCGGCGATCATGACGACGACCGCCGTGGCCAGGTGACGGAATCGAGTTGACCTGCGGGTTCTCAGGGGGGTGCGCACTTTGGATCCTCCTAGGCGACGACCTCGGCACTTCCGGCAAGCGACGGCCGATCAGTACTTCGTCCACGTCGGCTGGGGTCTGGCCGGCCGCGTGCGGGCGACGATCAGGGACCGGCGCCTGCGCGCCGGTCCCTGATCGCTCGAATCAGATCTCGTCGATCATCCGAGGACGATGGCGATACCGGGGAACGCGGCGGTCGCGTTGCTCCACGGCGAGTAGTACATCCGCCAGGCGCAGACGCGGCCGCTGGTCACGTAACCGGTGCAGGCCACCGCGGTGCTGCCGTCGATCGCGGTGTTGACGCCCGCCGCGTACACCTGGGAGGTGTTGGCCGAATTGATGACCTGCACCGAGCCGCCGCTGTCGCCCTGGCCGACCGCGTTGGTGCGCGCCGACTGCTCGGCCCGCACCGTGCCCGTGATCAGGTAGCCCACATTGATCGTGACACCGACCTGCTGCACCTGGATGCTGCAGTTGGTGCCCGAGTACGCGCCGGAGGTGCACACCCACAGGCCCACGTAGGAACTGGAGGTGCCGATGACCGAGTTGCTGAACTCCGGCGAGGTGGAGCCAGGGTTGTTGTTGAAGACCCGGCCCGCGGAGGAGCCGTTGATCAGCAGCACGTCAAGGCCGTCGTTGTCCGGCGAGATCGAGCCGATCACCTGGCCGGTCGGGTCGGTGGCCGTCTGACCGGCGTTGCCACAGTGGCCCGCGGACAGCATCCTGCTCGTCCCGCCGTAGGTGACGGCGAAGCCCGTCGAGCAGCCGCCGCCGGTACTGGCGTTACGCCAGGCCGCGCCGCCCCACCAGGGCGGGGAGTCGTCCCAGCGGGTGGCCAGCGTCGGCTTGACGCCGGCCTCCACGGTGACCGGCACCGCCGAGTCGGCGACCTTCGAGCGGGTGAGGCCGAAGTCGGCGCCCGATACCGTGAGGCCCGAGCCGTCGACGTTCGGCGCGATCGCCGTGATCACGTCGCCGGACGTGCGGGTCAGGCGGTTCATTTCCCGCTCCAGCTCGCGGGCCGAGTAGGCGGCGGACAGGACGCTGACGGGCACCTCTTGGCGCACCTGGCCCAACAGGTCGCGGATGGGCTTGGGGGTGTTCCCCTTCCAGTAAACGCGCAGCTCATGGTTCTCCGGCGCGGCCACGATGCCGGCGAACCCGGCGCCGCCCTGAGCCTTGACCGCGGCGGTGACGCGGTCGGCGGCCTTGACCAGTTTCTCCTGGGTGGCCAGCAGGTCCTTCCAGGAGGCGAAACCGCCCGGGATCGCGCCGGCCGGCTCGATGGGCCGGGTGGTGGTGTCCTTGACGGGGGCGGGGGCGGGGGCGGGGGCTGCGACGGCCTGCCCGGCGCTCATCCCGACAAGGACGAGGGTGGTGCCAAGCGCCACTGCCAGACGACGGAAGGACCGTGGGGATCTTGCGGCAGTTGGGGGGATTTCCACCGGAATACTCCTCTGTGGGACGCTTGATCGGATGCATCCGGTATTCCATGTATTAAGTGGTTAATCAATGACTTGACTCTAGTTATTGTGGCTGGTAAAGCATCGGCTGCATGCCGGTTTTCCGGCTTTGTGCCCACAGGGAAGTGATAGCGCTAACTGCGACTTGACCTGCGGATATACATTTACAGGCCGTCATAATTCCAGCCAATAGCACATGTCATTAGTTGTCCGCTTTTGGACATGACGGAAAAGCGACGATCATCGGTTGAGGGCGCCCTTGGGTGGCCCGGCGCATAAGAAAGCCGTTACCGGCGGGTAGGCCTGGCGCACCGGCCTCGATGTTTCGTGAGGGTGTTTTGGGTCGCGTACTGCGTGCTTTTCAGCCTGCTTCATGGATCCGCGGGACGTGAATTTCTTGATCGGCCGACCTGCTCTTTTGGGAGGCAGCGTGACTTCCGCGGTATCCGCCGGCTCTTCGGCTGCGCATTGAACGATTTTCGTCCCCCTGTGACGGTCTGCTGATCACGGAGTGACCGTAGACTCGGTGTTCGCCTGAAGAATGTGGAAAGCTCCTGGTAGGCGGATTGATCATCACAATCAGGCCGTCGGAACCAGGAGCTTTGAGTGCTTTTCCAGCGCGCCGCCGTGGGTTTGTCGCGTTCGACGCCGAACTACGTGGCTGGGCTGATACGCCGGCGGCGGTGACCAGGACGGCGAGCGGTAAGCCGAGCGTGTCGGTGGCGATGCTGCGTTTGCGGCCGACGATCTCCTTGGCCGCTTCTGTGCCCTGACCGGTGGCAGGGACGTTGGTGGAGGTCTTGACGCTTTGCGCGTCGATCACGCACGCCGATGCTTCGGGGTTGCGTCCTTCGGCCTGGCGTACCTGGCGGCGTAGCAACCCGTTCGGCTCGGTGAACACCCCCTCGTCGCGTCAGGCGGCGCAGCACCTCCTGCACCGTGGCCCACGGCGGGTGGTCGCGCGGCAGGTAGCGCCAGGGGACGCCGGTGCGGTCCACGTACATGATCGCGTTCATGACGGTACGTAGATCGTGCTCGGCGGGCCGCCCAAAGCCCGGGGTGCCGGCCTGGCGGCGGGCGCGCCAGGCGGTCAGGACGGGTTCGATCAGCTGTCGGCGGGCATCGGACAGATCGCTGGGATAAGGGGGAGGCCCAGCCACGGCAGTGGTCTATCGCCGACCAGATCGTCGAGCCTGGAAACTCGCAGGTCACGACAGCGAACTACAGCGCCACCGTCGGCCACAAAAAACCCACAACAGATCATCTTTGAGCCAGACAGGAGAAAAGCCGTAAATCACTGTCGCATCCACAACAGATCACTATGGGTACCGACTTCTCCAGACGTTTCACTCCCTGTACTTTCCGCTGCTTGCAGAAACAAGCACAAAACACCCTACTTATCGGCCAAACGCTCTCGGAGAGGTCAGCCGAAGGCGGCGTGCGGTGCGTTGGTGCCCTGGGGTACGCGGAATGGGCCGGACGCGCCGGGGCGGATGTCGAAGTCGAAGATCGCGGTTGGCAGGTAGACGGTGGCGCAGGAGTTGGGAATGTCCACCACCCCCGACAGCCGGCCCTCGATCGGCGCGGCGCCGAGCAACAGGTATGCCTGTTCGGGGCTGTAGCCGAACGCCGTCAGGTAGTCGATCGCGTGCAGGCAGGCCCGCTGGTAGGCCAGCTGCGAGTCGAGATAGCGCTGCTCGCCGTCCAGGGTGACGGACACCCCGGAGAAGGCGAGCCACTCGCTGTACTGGGGGGCGGTGCGGCCCGGCATGAAGATGGCGTTCTCGTCGACACGGTACGTCCGCATGCCCTCCTTGATGACGTCGACCCGCAGATCGATGAAGCCGCCCATCTCGATGGCACCGCAAAAGGTGATCTCGCCGTCGCCCTGCGAGAAGTGCAGGTCGCCGACCGAGAGGTTCGCACCGGATACGTACACCGGATAGAACACGCGGGATCCCCGGGTGAGGTTTTTGATGTCCTGGTTGCCGCCGTTTTCTCGCGGTGGCGCGGTGCGGGCCGCCTCGGCTGCGATTCTGTCGAATTCGGAGGAGGAGACAGAGCCGAGGACGGCGTCCCGAGGCTCGGGAGGCAGGGCCAGCGGCGGCACTCTCTCCGGGTCTGTGGCCCTCAGCGCCGACTCTCGTGCGTTCCACTTCGACAGCAGCGCCGCTGACGGCGCGGTGCCCATGAGTCCGGGGTGGGTGATGCCGGTGAACGACACCGCCGGGACATGGCGTGATGTGGCGACCTGACCGGAGAAGTCCCAGATCGCCTTGTAAGCGTCGGGGAACTGCTCGGTGAGGAACCCACCGCCGTTCTTGGTGGGGAAGATCCCGGTGTAACCCCATCCTTGACCGGCCAGCGGGCCGCTGTCCTCCTGGAAGATGGGCCCCAGGTCGAGGATGTCCACGACCAGCAGGTCACCCGGCTCGGCCCCCTCGACCGCGAACGGGCCGCTGAGCGCATGCACCTTCGTCAACGGGGCATCGCGGATGTCCTCGGCGGAGTCGTCGTTGTGGATCGCACCGTCGAACCACTCCCGACAGTGGACCCGGAAGCTGTCGCCAGGCTTTACCCATGCCACAGGCGGGATCTCGGGGTGCCAGCGGTTGTGACCGATCTTGGCCTGATCGGTGAACCTTCTGGATGAGTCGAGCGGGAAAATCAGCTCCGGCACGGTTCGGATTCCTTTCGGCGCTGTGAGACAGAGACGGTCACGGCCGCGGCAGGCGGCTGGTAGCGGGATGGGCGGTCACCGCGCGTCCGGTGCGGCGCCGCGGCAGGGACGTGACGACTTCGGGCTCGTGGGCGCTGCGCTCCGCGTGCTGCAACAGGGTGGACACGGCGTCCGGGGAGCGCGCCAGCATCGGCGCCGAGAACATCCGAGCCGAGACCGCGCCGCAGTCTGGGCACCGCACCGCGGCGGATGCGGTTCCGATCGGAAAAGCGACCTCGATTTCGGAGCAGTGAGGGCACCGATAGGCATATACCGTCATAACGTGCGCCCTTCGAGCGACTTCGAACCTGTCCTCTTCGGTCGTGCATCCCGCCCTGTCGCCGTCACCTGGGAAAACAGTCTCAGAGTCGGATGTATCCGCAACTTAACGCGTGAATGGAACGCAATCCATCTCGCTTCCGTCAACTTGCCCGCACAGTAAGGTAGATATCTTGGTTTCCGGGCAAAAGTGCGAGGATATGTTCCCTTGCGATAAACGCATAAATATATTTCTGTTTGCCGACCGCCCCTCCTGGAGCGGGTGCCTCGCCGGCTACCTGCGAGATTCCCCGGGTAGTCCGGCACCGGCGTTGACCCCGGCCGCCCGACATCCGTCGTGCCGACCTTGAGTCAAGCGACAGTCGGCCCGATGTGCTCCAAGCCGCGCGCCGAACCGCCCGATCGGCTCTCGCCACACGGAGAGAAGTCCCTGGTCCCGCCGGAACGACGGGACCAGGGACTTCTTCAAGAGTCCGAGCCGTCTATTTCTTTGTCCGCTCAGCCGATCCACCGCTTTCCCGTTCGACCCCGAAGGTACGCGGTGGATCGCAGCTGGTTCGCGGCCCCGTTGCAAACCAGACTGTCTCTCCGATGCCGGCCCGGGTCCTGCGGGAGATCCGAGCCGGCACGACGGTGGCCGGTCCGGGTCCCGCGGCGGAACCGGACCGGCACGAGGGCGCCGGTCCGAGTCCTGCGGGAGATCCGAGCCGACGCCGTGGTGCTGTGAAGGATTCTGCGGTGACCCGGTATAGCGGCGGTATAACAGCCGTGCATCGCGCGTCCCCGTCGTGGACCCGCAGGTCGGAGCCATTCTCGCCGGACTGTTTCCGGCTCCGGGTTCCGGCTTCGAGGTCCCGGCCGGAAAACGGGACCAGGGCGCTGTCGGGAAAGCCGGATTTGTCGGGAAAAACGGGTGTGGGGAGGTCGCGCCAAGGTTCCGCTCCCCAGAAAACCCTCGCTGAGCAGGTGATATACCGCCGATATACACATGCTCCGTACTCTGGCGCAGCGTTTCGCTGGCGGGGCCTGGCGGCGCGTCGAGCAAGGAGACACTCATCATGTTGCGTAAGCGCTGGGCGACGCTCGCGATGCTGACCGTATTGACCACGTCGCTGTCCACCGCGGTTGTCGGTTTGTCCGCTCACAGCGCGGTCGCCGAGATTCCTCCCCTCGATTATCCCGACCCGTACGACTGGTTCAGGCCCATCATCGCCGAGAACCGGTCCGGTCCGGTCTTCGACGACTGCTACCTCTACGGCATCTGTCCCTGATCCGAACCAGTGAAGAGCCTGCCGTCCTCCGGGGAAGGGCGTCGGCTGCGCGGTTTCGCCGCGTTCGCCGACGTCGAGGACGCGCACTCTCCGCTCCAGGGTGCGGAAACGGCCCAGGGCACGGGAAAGACCCAGGGGATGGAGACGGTCCGGAGTACGGGAAAAGCCCGAGGCGCGGGAACGCCGGGATCAGCCGGTCAGCTCCCGCGAGAAGGGGGCCCCGATCTCCGCGTACAACTCCGTGGCGAGGCGTTCCTGGGTTTCCGCGGTGGGTGTGTCGCCGTTGTCACGCGAGATCGCGGAGAGTACGACCCAGGTCTGGGCCTCGCCCATCCGGTGCCCGGTCGCCCGGTGGTTGTCCAGGGCGCGACGGCCGTACTTCTCGGCTTCCGTCAGGAGCCCCCGCCGGTGACAGGCGTAGGCGAGCACGGTGAGCGCCCGTCCTTCGACGACGCGGAAATGGGGTTCGCCGACGAGTTCCAGCGCCTGCTCGGCGAGGTCGGCGGCGGCGGTGTGGTCGCCCGCGCGGTGGTGGGTGATGCCCAGCGCGAGGAGCGCCTCGCCCACGAGGTGGCGGGCGTTGATCTCCCTGGCGATGCCCAGCGCGGTCCGGTGGAGACGCAGGGCCTCCTCGGGGTTCCCGGAGTGGTCACGGATGGAGGCGAGCGTGTTCATCGCCTGGACCTCGGTGAATCGGTCGCCGATGTCCACCGCTATCCCCAGCGCGGCCTCGGCGGTGTCGTGGGCCTGCTCCAGCCGGCCGGAGTCGCGGCGTACCAGGGCGAGCCACGCCAGCGTGTCGGCCTCCAGATATCGGTCACCGAGCTCCCGGTGACGGACCAGGGCGGCGGTGAGGTGGTCGGCGGAGGCGGCGAGGTGGCCGAGCTGGCGGTGGAGTTCGCCGATGGTGGTCATCGCGACCGCTTCGGCTCTCGGTGCCGAGGTCTCGCGGATCAGCGTCAACGCCTGGACGGCGTGGTCGAGCCCTTCGCGGAGCCGGCCGGACTCTCTGCAGGCGTTCGCGAGGTTGTTCAGGATCTTGGCGCGTATCTGCTCGGAGCCGAGACGGCCATGGAGTTCGAGCGCCCTGGACAGGGGGCGGGTGGCCTCGTCGGGGAGCCCGACGAACATGAACGTGGTGCTCAGATTGCTCAGGGCGCTCGCCTCGCCCTGCGTCCATCCCGTCTCGTGGCTGAGGGCGATCGCCCTGTTCAGGTAGGTGATCGAACGGTTGTAGCGGGCGAGGCAGTGGTAGGCGTGGGCGAGGTTCAGGAACGCGGACGCCATCGCCCGCCGGTCCCGTTCCGCGTGGGCCGCGGCGAGTGCGGCGCGACCGGTGGCGAGCCAGTCGACCATGCGTCTGGAGAAGTTGTGATAGCCGCGGAGCCGGTCGGCCAGGAGCCAGGCCATGGGTCTGGGACCGTACCGGACCGCGTGACCGATCGCCGCGACCACGTTGTGGTGTTCGGCGCTCAACCACGCCATGGCGGCGGCGGGGTTGTCGATGACCGGCGTTCGCGCGGCGGCGGTGGTGTCGACGGTCGCCGTTCGTGGGGCGGCCGGGTCGTCGATGGCCGCCTGTGCCGCGGCCGGGTCGTCGACGGTCACGGTTCGCGTGGTGGCGGGGGTGCCGGTGGTCGCGGTCCGTGCCACGATCTCGTCGGGCGCGGGCAGCTGGAGCATGTCCGGGTAGAGCACCTTCGCGGCGTCGCCGGCCATTGACAGGTACCACTCGAACAGCCTGCCCGTCGCCTTCGCCCGTTCCTCCGCGCCGTCCTCGGCGGACGAGAGGTCGTCGGCGTACCGGCGGAGCAGGTCGTGCACGGTGAAGCGGTCGGGGCCGTGCTGGTCGACCAGGTGGACGCCGGTGAGCCGCTCCAGTGCCGCCGCCGCCTCCTGCTCGGAGACGTCCGCGAGGGCCGCCGCCGCGGCCGGGGTGAAGTCGGGGACCGCGACCGGACCGAGCCGCCGGAAGATCCGCCGTACGTGCTCGGGCAGGAGCCGGTACGACAGGTCGAAGGTGGCGCGGACGGCGGTCTCCTCGTCGCCCTCGATCGTGAGCGCGTTCACCGGGCTGCCGGTGCTCAGCTCGGTGACGTAGTCCCCGATCGGGAAGTTCGGGCGGTCCAGCAGGCGCGCCGCCGCTATGCGCAGCGCGAGGGGCAGGTGGGCGCACACCTCTCCCAGCCTGGCGACGGCCTCGGGCTCGGCCCGTACGCGGTCCGCGCCGAGAAGGTGGCCGAACAGGGCTTCGGTCTCGGCGGGGGCGAGCGTGTCGAGGGTGATGCGCTGGGCGCCCTCGCGGACGACCAGCCCGGTGAGCCGGTCACGGCTGGTGACGAGCACCGCGCAGCCGGCGTTGCCCGGCACCAGGGGCCGGACCTGTTCCGCCGAGCTCGCGTTGTCCAGCAGGATGAGGATCCGCCGTCCCGCCATGAGCGAGCGGTAGCGCGCGGCGGCCTCCGTCGCCTCGACGGGCACCTGTCCCGGCGAGACGCCCAGCGCCCGGAGGAAACCGGCGAGCGCGTCCGCGGGGTGTACCGGCGCTCCGGGCGAATACCCCCGCAGGTTGAGGTAGAGCTGCCCGTCGGGGAACCTGTCGGCCACCCGGTGTGCCCACCGCACCGCGAGTGCGGTCTTGCCGACGCCTCCCATCCCGGTGATGGCGGAGATGGTGATCGGGTCGGCGGCTCCGCCGGGCAGCATCCTGTCCAGAGCCTCGAACGCGTCCTGACGCCCGATGAAGCCGGGAATGTTCGTGGGCAGTTCTCTGGGCACCGGCGGTGTCGTACGGGCGGCGTCCGACGCCGTGACCGTCGTCGCGGGCGCGGCGCGCTCGGGTGCGGGGGGTCGGTCGTCGCCGCGGAGGATGTCCTGGTGCAGCCGCTGGAGCGTGGGGCCCGGCTCCACCCCGAGCTGCTCGTGGAGCAGGGCGCGCGTCTGCTGGAAGACCTCCAGTGCCTCGGCCTGGCGACCGCTGCGGTTCAGCGCGACCATGAGGTGGGCGCGCAACCCTTCGTGGTACGGGTGCGCGAGCGCGAGCCGGGTCAGTTCGCCGATCAGTTCGCCGTGCCTGCCCAGGGTGAGCTCCGCCTCCGCCCACCGTTCGTGGGTGACGAGCCGGAGTTGTTCCAGCTGCGCCGCCTCCTCGGCGATCGGCTCGCAGTCGCCGAACTCGGCGAACGCCGGACCTCGCCACAGGTCGATGGCGTCGCGCAGGATGCGGCCGGCCCGCGCGGGGTCGCCGTCGAGCGTCCGGCTCCCCTCCGCGGCGAGTTCACGGAAGCGGGTGGAGTCCAGTCCGTCGCCGGTGACGATCGTGTATCCGCCCGGCTGCCGGACGATGCGGTCGTTGCCGAGCACGCTCCGCAGCCGGTGCACGTACAGCTGGATGTTGCGCCGCGCGGAGGCCGGAGGGCTGTCGTTCCAGACGGTGGTGACGAGCTGGTCGACCGAGACCGTCCGCCCGGCTCCGCGGGCGAGGAGGACGGCGAGCACGAGCCGGGGCTTGTACGCGGCACCGACGAAGACCTCCTGACCGTCGCGGATCACCTGAAGCGGTCCCAGCACCTGGAACTCCATCAACGGCCACCCCGCTTCCTGGCTTCACCTGGTGGTCGGTCTTCAGGTTCGACGGCCCCGATCGTCTCTCGGAGGGCGTCGGTGTCCATGAGGCGTGATCATGGCATTTACCACCATCCGTGTACAGCTCATCCTGATGTGCGAAACAGCACCTCGCGCACCTCGGCCCTGCGGTCGTGGTGCGAACCCGGCGGAAAACCGTGCCGTGGTGACCGGGAATCACCGCCGTGAGGGGGATCGGGTATCGCGGATTACGGCGAGGAGCACCTGGAAAATCCCATAATCTATGGCTTATGTCTGAACGGGGTGAAGGACAGTCAGGGGTCGCGTCCAGTGTCGGGCGTCTCGCCGCCATCGCGGCGGCGGCGGGTCTGCTGGTCGCGGGGATCGCACTACCGGCGGTGGGAGGCGCGGGCCTCGGCATCGTCTCGGCGACCAACGAGCTGAACCTCAGGCCCGAGGATCTCAAAGAACCTCCGCCGGCGGAGGTCTCGATCGTGCAGGACGCCAAGGGCAACGAGATCGCGCGGTTCTACGAGGAGTATCGCGAGGTCGTCAAGCTCGACCAGGTCGCCGAGATCATGAAGACCGCGATCATCTCGATCGAGGACTACCGCTTCTACCAGCACGGGGCGATCGACCTTGAGGGCACGATCCGCGCGTTCGCCAAGAACCTGCACGCGGGCGGGGTGAGCCAGGGCGGCTCCAGCATCACCCAGCAGTACGTCAAGCAGGTCCTGCTCAACTCCGCGGCCACCGACGAGGAGAAGAACAAGGCGCTGGAGGCCAGCTACGCGCGCAAGCTCAACGAGCTGCGCTACGCGATGGCGGTGGAGGAGAAGTACTCCAAGGACGAGATCCTGGAGAAGTATCTGAACATCGCCTACTTCGGCGCGAGCGCCTACGGCGTGGAGGCGGCGGCGAAGCGGTTCTTCGGCGTCAAGGCCGAGAAGCTCACCCTGCCGCAGGCGGCGACGCTGGCCGGCGCCGTGCAGGATCCCAACGCCACCGACCCCAACCGGGGCAAGCAGTATCGCGAGCGGTTGCTGCACCGGCGCAACGTCGTGCTCGACCGGATGGCCGAGCTGGGCAAGATCACCCCGGAAGAGGCGCAGAAGGCGAAGAAGGCGAAGCTCGGCTACAAGGGGACGAAGCTTCCGGGCGGCTGCGAGTCCAGCGACTACCCGTACTTCTGCATCTACGCGCGCAACGAGGTCCTGAACAATCCCGACTTCGGCAAGACGGCCAAGGCCAGGGGACAGTTCCTCAACCGCGGCGGCCTGACGATCAGGACCACGCTCGACCCGTCCATGCAGGCGGCGGCGGACAAGGCGATCAGGAAGTTGGTCTTCCCCTCCGACAACCCGGTGGCGGCCGAGGCGCTGGTCCAGCCGGGCACCGGGGCGATCAAGGCCATGGCGGCCAGCAGGAAGTACGGCCGGAGCAAGGCCAAGAACGAGATGTCCTACAACCTCGTCGCGGACGCCGCGCACGGTGGCGGCGTCGGCTTCCAGGCGGGCTCGACCTTCAAGACGTTCACGCTGCTCACCGCGCTGAAGCAGGGCATGAAGGTGAACGACGGCTTCAGCGCGGGTGCCGGTTTCCGCGCCTCCGGCTACTCGGCGTTCAAGAACTGCAAGGGCGAGAACATCGGCGACCCGAGCCACACCGTCACCAACGACGAGGGCGCCCCCGGCTGGAAGACCCTGCAGACCGGCACCTGGGGCTCGGTGAACACGTTCTTCATGGAGTTGGAGCAGCGCGTCGGGCTCTGCGAGACGATCAAGACCGCGAAGTCGCTGGGCATCCACCGCTCCGACGGCCTCAAGCTCCTTGAGTACTCGACGTTCACGCTCGGCACCAACGAGATGGACCCGGTGACCGTGGCCAACGCGTACGCCGCGATCGGCGCGCGCGGCAAGTACTGCGCGCCGATGGCGATCACCCGGATCACCGACAGGAACGGCAAGGTCACCGACTACAAGCCCAAGTGCCGCCAGGCTCTCGACCCCGAGGTCGCCGACGCGGCGGCCCACGTGCTGTCCGGCGTGTTCACCAAGGGGACGATGCGGGGCGTCGGCGGCATCGGCCGCGATGCGGCGGGCAAGACCGGCACCACCGACAGTTACGCCACCGCGTGGTTCGCCGGGTTCACCCCCGACCTGGCCGGCGCGGTCAGCATCGGTGACCCGCGAGGCTCGCAGAAGTACAAGCTGAACGGCGTCACGATCGGTGGCCGCTACTACGGCTCGGTCGTCGGCGCCAGCATCTCGGGCCCGATCTGGAAGGAGACGATGCTGGCGGCGCTGAAGAACGTCGAGCCGACGTCCTTCACCCCGCTCAACACGGAGCGGTTCGGCGGATGTGGCCAGAGCTGCCAGCCCGCGCCGCCCCCGTCGAACAACGACGGCCCCGACAACAACGCCGACGGCCCCGACGGCGGCGGCGATGAGGTGCAGGTTCCCATCGGCCAGGGCGAGTAACGGCCGACGGCAGAGCGGGGGCGGGGCGGCCGTCCCGACCCCGCTCGGAGCGCGTCGATCAGGCGGTGCCAGGCTCCTCGTCCCGGCCCCGCTCGGAGCGTAGTGCCGGGCCCTTCGTCCCGCCCCCGGGAGCGCGTCGATCAGGCGGTGCCGGGCCCTTCACGGCGCCACAGACGCAGTTGCAGGTCGAGCACCACCCTGTCGTCGGGGTCGTCGAGGCGGTAGCCGCCCACCTGCTCCAGCCGTGCCACGCGATAGCGAACGGTGTTGGGATGCACGAGCAGTGAACGCGCCGTGGCGCCCACGTCGCCGAGCGCGCCGAGGTAGGCGGCGACGGTGTCGATGAGACTGCTGCCGTGGCTCCGGTCGTATTTGACCAGGCGAAGGAACCGGTCGTCGGCCAGCAGATCCGTCTCCCCCAGTGTCGTGAGCGCCTCCGACAGCAACACCGCCGTGCGCTGGCCGTCGAGACTGATCACCGGCCGGTCGGGTGTGTGGGCGACGGTCTCGCACACGCGGTCGGCCTCCGCGCGGGCCGCGGCCACGGTCGGCACCGACAGGGACGAGGCGATCGCCGCACGGAAGGTGGCTCCCCGGTGCCGCTCGAACGCCACCAGGGTGCGGCGGGCCCACTTCAGGTAGCGGTCCACCTCGACCTGGCCGGGGAGGACGGCGTACAGGCGGAGTCCGACCGGGGCGACCATCGACTCGTCACGGACGGAGTGGGCGTGCACCGTCAGCATCGTCACCGCCTCGGTGGAGGACAGCCACTGGCGCGCGTCGGCGTCACCGACCGCCTCGAAGGCGACCACGGCGAACTCCCGGGGAGCGTCGAGGCTCAACTGCCGCACGAACCCGGTCTCGTCGCGTTGGGAGCCGGGGGCGAGCATGCGCTGGACGAACTCGGTGCCCATGGTGTGGATGAGACGGCTCTGGCCGACGAGTCGCGCGGCGAAGATCGAGGCCGCGACGAGGTGCTCCTCGGTCTGTTGGGAGAAGGGCCGGTTCGTCTCCTGCATCCAGATGGTGCCGAGGTACTCGCCGGACCGCGGATCGTGCATGCCGACCCCGAGCCTGCGCCGGAACCCGTCCTTCTCGTTCAGCGTCACCGTGGCACGAGGACGCCGTAGCCGGTCGTAGACCCGCATGGCCTGCAGTTCCGCCATGTGTTCCGCCGGGGGTTCGCGCCCGAGGATGGTGAGACGCCGGATGTCGTCGGCCTGGTCGCTGTAGGGGGAGAAGGCGAGCACCCGTCCCTGCACGTCCTCGATGGAGATCAGCGTGCCGGTCATCATGCCGAGCGCCTTGGCCAGTCCGAAGAGGTCGTTGTGCTCGCCGAGCGCGGGACCGGTCCTCCGCGCCAGTCGCTCGTATCCATCGGATTCCCGGACGAAGCGTTCGACCATGGTGACCAGGCGCCACCACGGCGTCCGGTCGATGATCCCGATGATCGGGACCGGGAGTTCGCGCAGCGACCGCGGGTCGGCGTCCTTGAGCTTCACGACGAGCGCGGCGGGCCGGTGGCGGGCGAGATCGACGGCGGCCTCGACCGCGTCACGGCCGCGGACGCCGAGGAGCAGGACGACGGCGCCGTCCATTTCGTGGTCATCGGGCGGGGTCGTGCCGTCGGACACGTCGAGGGTGACGCAGCCGCCGATGGGAACGTCCAGGCCGCCGGGGGCGTGGACCACCGACACGAAGGGGTCGCGTACGACGTCGATGAGTTCGGCCAGGGTGGATGACCAGCGCGGATACACAGATTTCACAGGACCCCGCACTCTGTGACATGGGCGTGATCTACTTGTCCAACTATCTATCAAACAGGACAAAAATATATACATCCCCACAAAGCTTGTGAACAGTTCGTCGTTTTAAGGTGACAGCACCCCCAACGGTCGACCAACCGAAACTCCCAGAAACCAGGAGGACCAACATGGCGTTGGTTCGCATCCGACGCGCCCTCGGCGTTGTCGCCGTAGGCGTGCTCGGCACCACCGTCCTCTCGGCGTGCGGCGGTTCCTCGACGGAATCCGTGTCCGCCTCCGCTCCTACCTCCGGTACCTCCGAGTCGCAGGTCTACGTCATCCCTCAGCAGGTCGGTGTCCCGCCGTACAGCTTCCTCGACGACGGCGGCAAACTCGTCGGACTCCTGCCCGACCTGTCCACCGCGCTCGGCGAGGAGATGGGGGTGACCGTCAAGAACGAGCAGGCGTCGTTCGAGAACTCGCTCCTGGGCCTGCAGCGCGGCGCCTACGCCTGGGTGCCGGGCGCCGACGTCACGGCGGAACGGCTGAAGAAGTTCGACTTCGCCACCACCCTCGTCGAGAGCTACGGCTTCCGCGTCAAGGCCGACGGCATCACCATCGGCGACTCACTCGACGACCTGTGCGGCGTCTCCGTCGCGGTGACCGCGGGTTCGAGCCCGGTGTCGACACTTAAGGATCAGTCCAAGAAGTGCGAGGCCGCCGGGAAGAAGCCCGTCGACGTGCAGACCTTCGCCGACCAGGCGACCGCCGACCTCGCCGTCAAGAGCGGCAGGACCGACGCCTCCACGGCCACCTCCAGCGGCCTGGGCTACCAGACTCGCACCGAGCCCGGCGTGTGGAAGATCACCGGACCGATCTATCAGGCGATCGACATCGGGTTCGCCTCGATGAAGGGCGACGGCATGGCGGCCAAGCTGCAACAGGCCACCGAAGCGCTGATCAAGAACGGTACCTACGCCAAGATCCTCGCCAAGTACGGTACCGAGAACATGTCGATCAAGGCTTCCGTGATCAACCCAGAGCCGCACGCATGAGTGAGGTCAGCACGGCCGGGTCCCCCTCGGAACAGGCGGGAAAGGACGGGACGCCGGAGGACTGGCGCCGGCGGATGGAATCGATCTCACGGCTTCCCCACGGACGTCCGCTCCACCTCGGTCGGCTGACCTTCGCGGTACTGATGGTGGCCGCCGTCGTCGGCCTCGCGATCAGCGTCGCCCGCAACCCCGCCTTCGAGTGGGGCACGGTGGCCGACTACTTCTTCTCCGAGCAGGTCATGAACGGCCTGGTCAACACCATCACGCTGACCGCCCTGTCGATGGGGCTCGCCCTCGTGGTGTCGGTGGTCATCGCGAACATGCGGCTCTCGGCGAACCCCGTCCTGCGCGCCGTCAGCGGGACGTACGTCTGGTTCTTCCGATCCATCCCGCTGCTGGTCCTGCTCATCCTGTGGTTCAACGTCTCGTTGATCTATCCGACGTTCAGCCTCCCCAACCCCTTCGGCGGCGACCTGTTCGCGCTGGACACACGCAACCTCATGACCGCCTACTGGTCGGCCGTGCTGGCCTTCGGCCTTCAGCAGGCCGCCTACACCTCGGAGATCATCCGATCGTCACTGCTCGCGGTTCCCCAGGGGCAGCGCGAGGCGGCGCTCGCCCTGGGCATGACGCCGCTGGACACGTTCCGTCGCATCGTCTTCCCCCAGGCGATGAAGATCGCGGTGCCGCCGGTGAGCAACGACCTCATCAACCTGCTGAAGGCCACCTCCCTCGTCGCCTTCATCTCGGTCTCGGACCTGCTCTACAGCGTCCAGCAGATCTACAACCGTACGTTCGAGGTCGTCCCGCTGCTCATGGTGGCGACCATCTGGTACATGATCCTCGTCAGCCTGCTGTCGGTCGCCCAGTACCACCTGGAGCGCACGCTCGGCCGCAGCACCGCCACGACGCGCCGCACCGGGTGAACCGGGATGAGTGAGAGCCAGGTCATGACGACACCGCTGATCAGCGCACTGAACGTCCGCAAGTCCTTCGGCCGGCACACGGTCCTGCACGACGTGTCGCTGGACGTCCACCAGGGGGAGACGGTCTGCCTGCTCGGACGCTCCGGCAGCGGCAAGAGCACCTTTCTGCGCTGTCTCAACCTGCTCGAACGCACCGACTCGGGGGTGATCATGCTCGACGGTGAGCTGCTCGGCTACGAGGAACGCGGCGGCAAGATCCACCGGCTGTCGGCGCGACGGGAGGCGAGGCAGCGCCGACGCCTCGGCATGGTGTTCCAGCAGTTCAACCTGTTCTCGCACAAGACCGTGTTGGAGAACGTCATCGAAGCGCCCACCCGGGTGCTACGACGCCCGGGGGCGGACGCGCGCCGCCAGGCGCGCGAACTGCTCGCCAGGGTCGGCCTGGCCGAGAAGGCGGACGCCTATCCGGCCCAGCTCTCCGGCGGCCAGCAGCAACGCGTCGCGATCGCCCGTGCCCTCGCGATGAAGCCGCAGGTGCTGCTCTTCGACGAGCCGACCTCGGCGCTCGATCCAGAGATGGTCAACGAGGTGCTGCAGGTCATCCGCGAACTCGTGCTCGACGGGATGACCACCATCATCGTCACCCACGAGATCGGGTTCGCCCGCGAGGTCTGCGACCGGTTCGTGTTCATGGAGGACGGCCGCATCGTCGAGGAAGGCCCGTCCAGCCGGCTGTCCGGCGAGGCCGAGCATCCGAGCACCCGCGACTTCCTCAGCAAGGTCCTCTAGCCCCGGCGCCCGTGGGCGCCGCACATCGTCGTGCGCAGGCACGAGCTCGACAGCATCATCGTGCCCAGGCACGAGCCCGACAGACATCATCGTGCCCAGGCACGAGCTCGACAGAGAGAGGCAGTCATGCCATCGACGGGCGGAGCCATGCCCTCTGTGGCCGTGATCGGTGGCGGGTTCGCCGGACTCGCGGCGGCCCACCAACTGAAGCGGAACGGGTACTCGTTCACCGTGTTCGAGACCGAGGACGGGCCGGGCGGCACCTGGCGCGTCAATCGTTTCCCCGGTGCCGAGGTCGACACTCCGGCCCCGATGTACTCGTTCTCGTTCGCCCCGTACGACTGGTCACGCTCCTACCCCGGCCAGGCGGAACTGCAGTCCTACCTTGAGCACGTGGCCGACCGGTTCGGGCTCAGGGCCCACTTCCGGTTCGGCACCACCGTCCGGCGGCTGGTCTGGGAGGAGGACGGTCAGAGGTGGGCCGTGCACCTCGACACCGGTGAGGTGCTGCGTTTCACGGCCGTGGTGACCGCCGTCGGACTCCTGAACGTCCCGAACGAGCCCGCCTGGCCGGGCCGCGAGCTGTTCACCGGCGACATCTTCCACACGGCGCGGTGGCGCTCCGACGTGACGCTCGACGGACGCCGGGTGGGAGTAGTCGGCACCGGTTCGACGTCCGCCCAGATCGTCGCGGAGCTCGGCGGCCGAGCCAGGCATCTGACGGTGTTCCAGCGTCAGCCCGCATGGGTGGACCCGAAGGTCTCGCTCCCGTTCACCGAGAAGGAACGCGCTCGACGGCGTCACCCGGTGACGCGGCGACTCATCCGGTGGCGGTTGTTCCTGCAGCTGGAACGCAAGTGGCTCGGCGGCAGGATCATCCGGCCCGGCGGGACCGTCGACACCCGGGCGGTCAAGATCTGCCAGGACTACCTCGCAGAGGTCTTCGCCGACCACCCCGACCTCAGGGCGGCTCTGACACCGACCTCGGCCTACCTGGGCAAACGGGCGATCCACAGCTCCACCTTCTATCCGACCCTGCTGCGTGACGACGTCACCCTCGTTCCGCACGCCGTGGAACGAGTGACCGAGACCGGCGTGGTCGACGCCACCGGCCAGGAGCACGAACTCGACGTCGTGATCACCGCGACGGGATTCCGCGCGGCCGAGTTCCTCTGCGGCCTGGAGGTCCACGGGCGCGCGGGCCGTGACCTGAAGGAGAAGTGGGGCGACGACCCCATGGCGTTCCTCGGCATCATGGTGGACGAGATGCCGAACCTCTTCATGATGTACGGCCCCAACACCAACTACTACGCCCCGGTGTTCAACTTCGAGCAGCAGGCGAAGTTCGTGGTGCGCTCCCTGCGGGAGATGCGCCGCCGCGGTGCCAGCGCGGTCGAGGTCAGGCCGGAGGCGGTCAGACGGCTGAACCGCTGGCTGAAGCGTCGCCTGGACGCCAGCTCGTTCGCCCAGGCACCGAACTACTTCCGCTCGGCGAGCGGCCGGGTGGTCACCCAGTGGCCGGACGGCGCCTCGGTCTACTGGCTGCTCACCCGGACCCTGCACGCCCGCTCCGCGCGGTTCTTCCGCGCCCCCAGCGCGTCGGCGTCACCGGACAACCGGCACCTCTCCGTGCCGTGATGGCCTGTCCCGCGGATCCTGGGAGGGCGACGTCCCGGCCGTGAGAAGAACCGAACGGCCTCCGCGGCCCATCGGGCCGTCGCGATACACAGACGCACCCCGGACGACGTTCCCCGCATGCTCGTCGGGGACACCGTCCGAGCCCGCTGACCGGTTCCCCGTCCGGTTACGTCTGAACGCGTTCCGCTGTGCGGCGTTCGTGGACGGGTCAGATCTCTCCGCTGCGGATGCCCGTCAGGAAGTCGTTCCAGGCTGTCGGGGAGAAGGTGAGCATCGGACCGGACGGGTCCTTGCTGTCGCGTACGGCGACGAGGCCCGGCAGGTTCATGGCTACTTCCACGCAGTTGTCGCTGCTTCCGCCGCTGTAGCTGCTTTTACGCCATGCGGCACTGGTCAGGTCAGAGGGGGGCATGGTCACTCCTTATCGCAGCAATGAACGCCGCAGACTCCTCGGGGGACAAGCACGCACCAGCAAGACGCTCGAACGTCAGCTTAAGGTTCTCCACCTGATCTGTCGCCTCTACATAGACGTCTCCGCCTGGGCAGCCGGTGTAGCCCACCTCTGGATCTTCGGCATCGAACCCCAGCAGAGAGAAAGCGCCCTCCAGGCCACAGTGCGCACCGATCTGAAGCGGAAGAATCTGAACGGTGATATTGGGCCAGTCCGTGACCTGGAGGATGTCTCCAAGTTGGCGGGCCATGATGGCGGGCGAGCCGACAGGGCGACGCAGCGCGCATTCGTCCATGAGTACGTGCAGCGAGGGCGCCTTTGAGCTGAGAAGGCTGATTTTGCGTGCCATCCGAGCTGCCACATACCGCTCCAACTCTGTGACGGCCAGTCCGGGACGTGACGTGCGGATAAGTTCACGCGCGTAGTCCTCGTTCTGCAGGAGGCCCGGCACCAGCAGTGGTTCCCAGGTGCGGATGGTTATGGCCTCGGATTCCAGGCCGACGTAGGCGCCGGCGAACACGTCGCTGTAGGCGGTCCACCAGCCACGTTGACCGGCATCCTGGCCGAGTTGGATCAGCCCTGCCTTCGCCGAGGGGTCCACGGCGTACAGATCGCAAAGATCAGCGATGTCCGTGCTGCTGGGCATGGTTCGGGCGTTCTCGATGCGGCTCAGCTTGGCCGTGGACCAGCGGAGCGGAGTGGACACCTCCTCCAGTGTGAGTTCCGCTCTCTCGCGAAGTCTTCGCAGCTCACGGCCGAGGCGGCGGTGCCGGACGGTAGGACTCGCGGAAGCCATGCCGACCAGCATGCCTGATCACTGTCGTCGTGCGCCGAGCAAATTCCTAGAAGGCGCTTGTGGTCATGTAAGTTGCACGCCACACTGCAAGGAGTCAGACAGATACTAAGAGTGATGAAGGCAAGGGTGTCCGACCGGCGCCGCAACCTGCGCTGGTTGATTGCGGCCTGGTTCGTTAACTCACAGTGAGGACCCCATGACACTTGTGGGCCGATTTGTACAAGGGTTCCACCTGTTCGAGAAAGTCGCGACGGTGGGCTCAGTCCTTCTCGTCGGCGGGTGTCTTCGCTGGGCTGACGAACGAGCCGATCTGCGGGACGGTGTAGATCACCCCCTGTTCTCGGAGGTAAGCGACCACCTTCCTGGCCGTGCCCCGGGCGATGCCGAACTCCTGCACCATCTGCACCTCGGAGGGGATCAGATGGCGCGGCGGGTACTGGCCGCTCTCGATCCTCTCAGTGAGGGTCTCCGCGACCTGGATCCATATCGGCCGATCGCGCTCAAACTCGATCATGAAGAGACGATAGACGGACATGCTCATGGCCACTCATGTGAGTACGAGCATGGACGAGTACATATACGGGGAGGGCATGGAGGCTCGGTATCCGTCCCAAGACCGTTAAAGCGGGCCCGCCCGGAGTCGGAACACCATGACGGGTCCTCGATCAGGAAGGGACTCCCGCCCCGTGAGCACCCCTAATGCTGCGGTTCCCGACCGGACCACGGTGCACGACTGCGGTTGTTTCGCCGAGGTGCCGCCGATGCCGATGGGGTGTGCCACCTGCGGGCACGCTCCCTACGCGCACGGTTGTCCAGGTCAGGTCGCCGACCACGAGTACGCCCAGCCGTCCGCCGCGCTGATGGATGTTCGCCTTCGGGTCCGCCGCACCGGAGACCGTTCCCCGTCCTGCTTCGAGTCGCCTGTGCGCGTGGTTCCTGTCGAGGCGGTCACGGTCGTGCCCGCCCAGAGGTCTGGCGAGCGGTCCCAGGTCACGGCGATTACGCCGGTGCCTGCTCAGCTGTCAGATGCGCGAGCCTTGGTTGAGGGGGCGGCGCCGATCCCTGGCGAGCGGTCCCCGGTCGAAGCGGCTCCGCCGATACCGGCTCGGCGTCGCCCTGAGCAAGATCCGGCCGCCCTGCCTTTCTTGCCGGCATCGTCACCGTGTCGTCTTCGCCCGGCGCTCCCGTCCAGGTTCATCCATCTCGGACCGCCCCGGTCCGGCGCCGTACGTCGCCTCGCGGCTCGTTCCCGGAGATCAGCCGCCTGTGCCCCACGCCGGGTAGCGGTCATCCCGTCTCCGTACCGGCCACCCGGCCCATACGGCACACCCCTCCGCGTCTTCGCCCACCGTACGAAGCGGGCCCGTCCACCGCTACCAACGAACAGACGGGCCCTTGACCGGATCGAGGTCCAATCAATGAACGATGGTAAATCCACCACTCCCGAGCCGAGGCGGGAATCGACCATTCCCGGTTGGCGGCTCATCCTCAGCGACGCCGGACGGTTGTGGGCCAGCCGTGAGCAGCCCTTCTCCCCGGCCGCGTTCCACGCCGGAGCCGAGCGCACCGTCGACGCCGACAGTCTGGAGGCCCTGCGGGCCGAGACCGACCGGCAGGAGATCATCGCCCAGGAGGCCGACACCCAGGTCGACCCCGGCACGGAGACCCCGGTCGCGGAGAGCGCCGTCGGGCAGGTGATCTCATGATCCGGCGACGGCCCATCCGCTCTCGCGGACGCCACCGCGACGGCCAGGCCGCCCTGCCTGTGCCCCACCACACCTGGGACCACGAGGCGCGTGCCGAGGCCGCGATGCTGGAGATCACCCGGCCCGGCTGGTCCGTCCTGTACGGCACAGGCAGCCGCCTCTTCCACGCCATCGCCACCTGGCCCACCCCCGAACCGCTGATCATCTGTGACCGTACGGTCGAAGGGCTGAAGGCACAGATGCGCGAGGCCGAGACGACCGTGCTGCATCGCTGGGCACTGACCTCCACCTCGGTCACCATCGGTCACTTCTGACGAACGGGCACGGCGGCCCCGTCCCTTCCCCGGACCGGGGAAGACGGGGGCGCCGTGCCGGTGAAGACGTACCGCGTGCGGTGAAGCGCGGTGCGTGGCGGGGTGGGGCCGTGTCCGGTTCGGGCTACGCGTCGAAGCGGCGGCGGGAGTCCTCGATGTGGCCGAGATATCGGCTGGTCCAGTCGCACATGCCGTCAACCGTCTTGCGTAGCGCCTGGCCCGACTCCATGAGGGTGTACTCGACCCGTGGCGGCACGGTGGGGTGCACCTCCCGCTCGACCAGGCCGTTGCGCTCCAGCATGCGCAGGTTCTGGGTGAGCATCTTGTGGCTGATGCCGTCGATCTCGTTCCGCAACTCGCCGAAGCGCAGGGTGCGGTCCCCCAGGGTCTCGATGATCAGGAGTGCCCACTTGTTGGCGATGTCCGAGAAGATCTCCCGCGCCAGGGAGTCCGCGCGGGTCAGGTCCGCGTCCTGGGCCGAGCCGCTGAACTGCTTGGTCACCATAAGGTTCCCCAGTCACTGAAAAGTGCGTTCTTCCATGTCAGTGGACACTCTCCTATGGTTCCCAAGTAACTACAAGAGACCGAGAGTGTTCGGGGTCGCCGGAAGCGGGCCCGAGGGCTCTCCTGAGGAGGGAGCGGGCAGCATGGCCATCACCCTGGTGAACCCCGCCGGACTGCCGGAGATCGATGTCTACCGGCAGGTGTCGATCGTGACCGGGACGAAGCTGGTCTTCGTCGCCGGACAGGTCGCCTGGGACGCCGGTGGGGTCACGGTCGGCGAAGACGACCTCGCGGCTCAGGTCGAGCAGTGTTACCTCAACATCGGCACGGCCCTGGCCGAGGTCGGCGCGTCCTTCGAGGACGTGGCGAAACTGACCGCCTACGTCGTCGACTGGACCCCCGACAAGATGCCGCTGTTCCTGGAGGGGGTCGCTCGGGCGGCCGCGAAGCTGGGGGTCACCCCGGTCGCTCCGGCCACGCTGCTGGGTGTCGCGGCGCTGGCCGTACCCGACCTTCTCGTCGAGGTCGAGGCCACCGCGATCATCGACTGAGTTCGGCGCGACAGGGTCCGGATCGCCGTGTCATCGCCCGCGGACCACACCCCGTCCCCGCTCCGCGGGCGATCCGGGTGGGGTGAGGGTCAGGTGCGGCGTGCGGCCCAGACGGTGCGTTCGGTACGTACCGAGAGGTCGTCGCGGCGCAGGATGCTGTCGGGACCGCTCGTGTCGAGCAGCCGGTCGAGTGCGGCGAGGTCTTCGGCGGAGAGCGTGTCCGCGATGGCGCCGCGGACGCGCCGAAGGGTGCTCAGGGCGTAGCGGCCGACGGCTTCGCTGTGGGTGCCGTCGATGTTCACGGTGACGGTGCGCTCGCCGTCGAGGGTGAACCCGGCGGCGGTGAGCATCGGTCCCCAGTCGGCGCCCCGATGAGGCATGTGTTCGGCGTGGAAGCGGTCGGTCGCGGCGTGGCAGCGGTCCTCCAGGCCGGGCCGCTCTTCGGGGGCGTCTTCCGGCAGGAACCGGGGAAAGCCGGCCAGCTCGACGACGGCGAACAGACCGCCGGACGGGAGCATGTCGTGGACGTTGCGCAGGGCATGGCGGGGGTCGGCCATGTGATGCATCGAGGCCGAGGCCCAGACCAGGTCCGGCGTACCGAGGTCGGGCCAGTCGGCGGCGTCGAGGTCGGCCTGCACGGTGCGTACGCGGTCGTCCATGTCCCGGGCACATGCCTTCTTGCGCAGGCGCTGCAGGTGTTCGGGTGAGGCGTCGACGGCGATGACGTGCGCTTCGGGGAAACGGTCGAGGAGGGCGAAGGTGCCCGTTCCCGTGCCGCAGCCCAGGTCCACGATGTGGCGCGGGCCGGTCTTCAGCGGCAACCACGCGGTGATGGACGCGATGTGCTCGGCGAGGACTTCCGCGTCCAGGTCGAGGATCTCCGCCTGGTCGGCGTCGTCCTGCCGGTGACGGTCGTCTTGCGTGTGGTGGTCGTGTCGGTGGTGGTCGTGCTGCGCACCGTGGGAGGCGTGCGAGTGTGCTTGGGTCATGCCGTCACCGTAAGACGGATTTGCTGCAAAAGCATGATGGCTCCCGGAACACGCAAGTTATCGATGCGAGACGGTGCCCCATGCGCAAGGCGTATCCGTACACGGAGGGTGCCTGTCGCCGTCATCGGCGGCTTTCGGAGGTGTCGCCGTCGTTGTCGCGCTGGTGTCCTCGGCGGGCGTCGCGGTCGAAGATGCCCAGAAGTTCACACGGCCCGCCTTCGGCGCCGATGGCGTGCGGCAACATGGTCGGGAACTCGGCGGCCTGGTTGGTCTCAAGGCGGAAACGCCGGTGGCCCAGCATGAGGATCGCGGTGCCGGAGAGGACGACCAGCCACTCCCGGCCGGGGTGGGCGCGCATGCGGGAGAGGTTGTCGGGCGGTGGCTCGGTCATGCGCTGGCGTATGACGCTCATGTCGGGGTCGCTCTTCACGGACCAGCGCAGCCGGCCGTGGGCGCCGTCGACGATCGGGCTGATCACGACGTCGTCGGTCGCGTTCTCGATGAGCTGGTCGAGGGTGGTGTCCAAAGCACGGGCGAGGGTGACGAGCTGGTCCAGGGCGAGGCGTCGCTGCCCGTTCTCGATGCGGCTCAGTGAGGACTGGCTGAGGTTGGCGCGGCCGGCCAGCTCTTCCAGGGACCAGCCCTGTGCGACGCGCAGGGCGCGGATGCGTTTGCGGACGAGGCTGTCCAAGTCTCCGATTTCTTGCATCATGGGCAAAATAGTATGCCCATACTGCAAGGCAGGGTTGACGTCGTGCGCGGAAGACCGGCGCCGAGTTCGTCGAGAGCCGGGCAGGCAGCCACTTCATCTGTTCCGGCGACGACTATCCCGCCGTCGCCGACCGGATTCGCGACTTCGTGACCTCGAAACCGCCGCGTCACGGCTGAGCCGGTCAACGCCGCCACGGCGGTCTCGCCGGGTCTGCCACTGAGACCAGCTGAGAAGTGGTATCCGAACAACGCTTCTCAGTTGGCGCTCAGTGGCGTGTTCTTCCGTGGGGGTCACGTCCTGCCGGGGGTGATCCCGTACCTCCGGAGCCGTTCGGCCTCGCCGACGCGGCCCAGCCGTCTCAGCAGGTCGATCGCCGCGCGCAGGGCGCCGGGCAGGCCCAGCTCGGCGGCGCGTAGGTGGGCGAGGACCGCTCTCTCCGGCCGGCCGGTCTCGCGCAGCAGGACGGCGACCCAGGTCAGCGCACCGGCGTCACCCGCCTCGACGCGGGCGTTCAGCCAGGTGAGCGCCTCCTCGGCCCGGCCCGCCTCGTACATCAGGTCGACCGCGTGGTCCAGAGCGCGAGGGTCGCCGTCCTCGGCGCGGGTCCTGAGCCAGGCGATCGCCTCCTCGGAACGGTTCATCTGGTACAGCAGGGCGGTGAACCGGCCGAGGGCGTCGGTGTCGCCGTGCTCGGCGCGGGATCGCAGCCAGGCGATCGCCTCCTCGACTCGGCCCGCCTCCTGGAGCAGTTCGACCGCCTTCCACAGGGCGTCGGTGTCGCCGTGCTCGGCGCGGGTCCGCAGCCAGGTGATCGCCTCCTCGGTACGGCCACTCTCCTGGAGCAACTCGACCAGCCGCCAGACGGCGTCGGGGTTCCCCGCCTCGGCGGCGTTCCGGTACGCGGCCAGTGCCTCCTCGGTACGGCCCGTCTCCTCAAGGAGTTCGACCATTCCCCAGCCGTCGCCGGGGTGCCCGGTCTCGGTGGCGCGCCGGTACGCGGTCAGCGCCTCCTCCAGGCGGCCCTCCCGGTGCAGCAGGACGGCCATCGGCCAGTGTGAACCGTCGTTTCCCGCCTCGACGGCGCGCCGATAGGCGGCGATCGCCTCCTCGGTCCTGCCCACCTTCTCCAGCAGGCGGGAGAGCGGGTCGAGCGCGAAGCGGTCACCGGCCTGCGCGCGGGCGTTCAGCCAGGCGATCGCCTCCCCGGCCTGGTCGGACTCCCGCAGCAGGTCGACGGCCTCTTCGAGGGCGAGGCGGTCGCCGTGCTCGGCATGGGTCCGCAGCCAGGCGATCGCCTCCTCGATCCGTCCTGTCCGCCGCAGGAGGCCGATCGATCGCCGGTAGGAGTAGGTGTCGCCGTTCTCGGCGCGGGCGTTCAGCCAGGTGAGGGCCTCCACGGTCCGGCCGTTCTCCTGGAGCAGATCGACCGTCTTGGAGATCGCGCGACGGTCGCCCGACTCCGCGCGGGCGTACAGCCAGGTGATCGCCTCCTTGGCCCGTCCCGACTCCCGCAGCAGTTCGACCGCCTCCCAGAGGGCGTCGGTGTCGCCGTCCTCTGCGCGGGTCCGCAACCAGGTGATCGCCTCCTCGGTCCGGCCCATCTCCCGCAGCAGGGCGACGGCCTGCCTGAGGGCGTGGCCGTCACCGGTTCGCACGGCGCGGCGGCAGGCGACGAGCGCCTGCTGTCCGTGGCCCGTCCTGTACAGCAGGGACGCCAGCCACTCCGGGGCGTCGGCGTTCCCCAGCTTCGCGGCGTACCGGTAGGCGATGAGAGCCTCCTCGTAATATCCCGCCCTGTCGAGGAGGGCCGCCGTCCAGACGGGGAGGCCGACGTCGCCGAACCAGCCGTGGGCTCGCGGCCAGGCGATCGCCTCCCCGGTCCTTCCCTCGTCCACGAGCAGGGTGATCGCCTTCCTCGGGGCATCGGGGTCTCCCGCTTCCGCGGCGCGCAGGTAGGCGGTGATCGCCCTCTCGCGGTGACCGGCCCCGTCGAGGACGGCGGCGCTCCGGCCGAGTGCCCACGCGTCGTCCTGCTCGCCGTGGAACCTCAGCCAGGTGAGCGCCTCCTCGGTGCGTCCCGTCTCTCCGAGCAGGTCGATCGCCTGTCGTGGGGCGTCGGGGTCCCCGGCCGCGGTGGCGGCACCGTACAGCAGGAGGGCGTGATGGTAGAGGCCGCGAGTCCGAGCCTGGGCCGCGAGGCGGGGCAGGTCCTCGGGGGCGGCGTGGAAGGCGAGCGCGTCCCACAGGGCGGCGGGGACGGGACGCGTACGACGCTCGGCGCGACCGAGTTGTTCCAGGTGGTTCGCGAGCCGGTAGCGGCGGGAGGCGGACGGCTCGTCGTGGTGGGGGCCGACGCGGGTGAGGGGGCCGTGGACACCGCAGGCGTAGGCGAGGGCCCGTTCGAACCAGTCCCGGGGCAGGGCGCCGTACTCGTAGCCGGTCAGGCAGTCGAACGCGGCGGTCTTCAGGAGGGCGTGGGAGAGGGCGGGGCCGGCTCCCACCCGCCTGGCGTCCATCGCGGTCTCGATCACGGCTCTGGCCGGGGCGGGCGCGTTGCGATAGCGCTCGACCATGCCGGGCACGCCCGTCAGGTACTGGGTGATCCGGCCGTCGCGGGCCCCGACGTACGCGCGCTCCAGACGCGGATCGCCGCGCGCCGCGCCGTGCACCGCCTCCAGGTGGGAGCCGGTGAAACGGTCGGGGACGTGGATGGCGGCGCCGGTCACCAGCGCCCGTGCCTGGGCACGGGGGGCGCCACCCGTGGTGGGGACCTCGGTGAGGGCGGCCCAGTATTCGGGCCACAGGGTGCCCAGAACCAGCACCGGGCCGCGCTCCGGGTCGTCCACCAGGGCACGCAGCCCGGCCGCGACGCGCTCGCCCAGGTCACCCGCGGGGGTGAGCAGGTAGGACTGCGACTCGTCGAGCCACACGACGGTCCGCGGCGGGAGGGAGGCCAGGGCCACGGCGATCGCCTCCGGATGGACGGGATCGGCCGGGTGCCACAGCCGCCACCCACCGGGCAGGAGCCGCACCGCCTCCAGGCAGGCCCGGGTCTTGCCGGTCGACGAGTCGCCGACCAGCATCGCGACCGCACTGCGCCCGGCCACCGCCCGTCGTACGACGGCGGCGAGGTGGTCGTCGTGGGGGCGCGGCACGTAGACGGGCAGGACGCCCATTCCCACGGCCTCCGCGCCCGCGTCGATCGCCCGGTGCACCCCCAGCGAGAACGGGTCGGCCGACGATCTTCGGTGACCCGGCGACCCGGCCGCCGAGGTCAGGCGGGCGCTCCTCCACAGCTCGCGGCCCCGATCGGCGGCGACGGCGGGGTCCCGCCCGGCCAGACGGGCCAGCACGGTGATGACGGCCGTCAGGTCGGCCTGGTCGGAGGGGATCTCCGCCGAGGTCAGTATCCGGCGGACGGTGTCGCGTTCGGGAGCACCCGGGCCGGGGAGTTCGTGGGAGATCTCCCCGGCGATGTCGTCGAGTGCGGGGGCCCCGGCTTCCATGTACAGCTCGTACAGCAGGTCTCTGAGATCACGCAGCGGTCCGGGAGGGACCTGTGAGCGGGTGATCGGGAGCGGTCGTCGTCGTACCCGGCCGTTGTTTCCATCGCCGTTCGTCATCTTTCACCGCCACTCATCGCAACTTCATCGCTCGTCATACAGGTTGAGAAAGGCGGCAGTCATCACTAATAAGGTGACAAATATACTTCTGTCGTAAGAAGTAGCCCGATTTCGTGATGTATGAATCCGCAGCGTGAGCGCGCATCGGCGGGGTTGTCGATCGGGAAAGGCTCCTTTCTGCTGTCCGAGCCAATAAAGAGTATTTAGTCGTTTTTAATGCAAGATCAGGTGATATTTATGGGTTTGGTGTGCTACTCCCGGTCTTTCCCGCGGTGAGGGCAGACGTCCGTCACCGGATCCGTCCCCGATGAGTGCGGGCGTCCGCCGCCGGATCGGTCTCCGGCGAAAGGGATGTTCGTCGCCGGAGACCGATCCTCGACGAGGGGGACGTCCGTCGACGAGTTCGAATCCAGATGTTCTTCGGTGATCCCCGGTCCAGGCCAGGGCGGACGTTCTGCGGTGAGCCGGGCCCGCGATCCAGCGGTGCTAGCGGCGGTATCTGTCGAGCAGCTCGCTCCCGACGTCGACATAGCCGGAGAACAGCCCGATCACGTCCCTGAGCCGATCCTGCGCGGGCCCGGGGCTCACCAGGGCCTCGCCGTCGCGTAGTGCCGCGATCAGGGTCCTGGCCCGCGAATGGCTCGCCTCCAGCAGCGACTCGATCCCTCCCGTGGCCTCGACCAGGAGCCTGCGGCTGCCGGGCTGCGGGATCACCTTCGCGAGCCCCCAGGAGTCCAGCTGCCGTACCGCGGTGCTCACCGCTCCCTTGCTCAGTTCGAGCTCGGCGGCGATCGCGTCGAGGGAGATCGCCTCCTCGGTCACCAGTAGCAGTCCGTAGACGCGGCCGGTCGCGTGCGGGAGGTTCCACGAGGCCAGCAGGTCACCCACCGAGGTGATGAACGCGCGACGCCTGGTCGTGCTCACCGCCGTGCCCGCCTCATGCCGAGATCCTACGCAAGAACGCCTCGATCGCCACGTTCACCGCACGAGGGTCGTCCTGGTTGGCGATATGGCCCGCGCCGAGGATGACGACCTCCTCGACGCCCTCGGCCCTGGCCCACCTGGGCATCGCCGAGGCGATGTTGCCGGTACGGTCCCGTTCGCCGCGGATCAGGCACAGAGGTACGGGCGTGCGATAGCCGGGATCCGGGTCGAGGAGTTCGACGGTCGCCCGCCACACCTGGACGAACTCCTGCTTCGACAGCTGGGAGAACGCCCGCCGCGCGTCCGCCCGCGCCTCCTCCGTCGCCGCCGAGGCGTCGGCCATCATGCCGGGAAGGCGTTTGGCGGAGATCATCGAGAGGCTCGGCGCGGCCGCCTTCAGCAGCAGACGCTCATTCCAGGACAGCGGCGCGGTGTTCCACGTCGAGCCGATGACGATCAACGCTCGGGCGAGGCCCGGACGCCGCCTGACGACGGCCTGGCCGAGGTTGCCGCCGAGAGACTGTCCCACGAGTACGGGGCGGTCGAGCGCGAGGTGCTCGACGAGCGCGCACAGGTCCGCGATCGCCCGCTCGGCGGTGAACGGAGCCCCGGCCGGGCGAGAGCGGCCGTGGCCGCGCATGTCCCAGGTGATCACCCGGTATCCCCGGGCACGCAGGTGTTCGCGCTGGGCGTCGAACATCACATGATCGGCCCCCGCGCCGTGCGAGAACACCAGCGGCACACCGTCACCACCGCTGTCGGCATAGCGGAGAGCGCAACCGTGCAGTGAGAGCACCGAGGTTAGATTCACCATTTGCTAAATATAGTGAACATTCCTGGCGGGCGCGCACCGGCCCATCGCGCTCGCGAAGGTCACGGTGACGCCGGAGCACTCGCCGACGGCTCCAACTGGACCTGGGTCTCGGAGTCGGTGAAGCCCACCGAGCGGTACACGCGGATCGCGACGTAGGCCGGGTCGGCCACCATGACGAGCGTGTGCGCGTTCAGATTTTCCAGGGCGTGTCGGCCCGCCGTGTACACGAGGGTTCCGGAAAGGCCGCGGTTCCGATGGGCGGGGTGGGTGTCGACGGCCTGGTAACGCGCGAGGCCCGAGCCGTCGGTGAACAGGCCGAGCCCGGAGACCATGCGGTCGTTCACGAAGGCTCCGAACCACGCGCCGCGTCCGCGTTCCTGCAGTCGGCGCATCGCCGCCAGATTGCGCCGCGCGAACACCCGGTATCCCTCGACGTCGGTGCCCGGATTGGTGGCCTCCTGCAGTGCCAGCGCGGCGGCCCAGTCCTCGTCGCCGTCCAGGACGCGGAAGTGAGCCTCACGGTTCGGTCGCGGCGGCGGGTGCACCGCACCGGCCGTCATCACGGTGCTTCGCTCGGCATCGAGGTTCGCCGCGGCGAGCTCCTCCGGCTCGCCCGCGTCGCCGGTGACGCCGTCGACGCCGATGGCGACGTGGCCGGTGTCGGGAAACTCGCGGCGGAAGGTTTCCACCCACGAGAACACCGTTCCAGGGGCCGGCGGGGCGTCCAGCAGGATGAAGTTTCCCCAGTGATAGGTCGGATTGGCGGGCGTCCTGACGACCAGGTAACCCTCGCGCCGGTCGACGGTGCCGCCCTGCAGCCTGAGCAACATCAGATCGCTCCGAAACCCCAACGACCGCACCGTCATCGTGTCCCTTTCAGCGTGGAGACCCCGCCTTCAGGTGTGGGGAAGGAGGTCACGAGCAGAACATACCGGCGCCTTCGTGGTCTGAACAGGTCTCCGGAGCCGCTCGGCAGGCTGGTGAACGCAGGCCGGTGAGCTGGGAAGACGGTCAGGCGAGCTTGTCCAACCGGGCGATGTCGCTCTCGGTCAGTCGCAGGTCGGCCGCGGCGACGTTCTCCTCCAGGTGTGCCACGGAGCCCGTGCCGGGGATCGCGAGGATGACCGGGGAGCGGGCCAGCAGCCAGGCGAGCGCCACCTGCGTGCGGGTCGCGCCGTGACGGTCGGCCACCTCGTCGAGCGTCCGCTGCTGCTCCTCGGTGGGCGCCATACCCGGTGGGGCCTGCGAGGTGTCCAGCCCCGGCCTGAGCATTCCCGCCGCGAGGGGGAAGTAGGGAACGAAGGCGATGCCGTGCTCCTCGCAGGCGGCGAGGACGTCCTCGCCACCCCGGTCGAAGAGATGGAACCGGTTCTGCACCGCGACCACGGGGGCGATCTCGCGGGCCTCGGCGAGCTGGGCGGCGGTGACCCCGCTGAGTCCGAGATGCCGAATGAGACCGCGCCGGCGCAGGTCGGCGAGCGTGCCGAACGAGTCGGCGAAGGGGGTTTCGTCGGGGAAGAACAGGCCGTCGCCGCCGACTCGCAGATAGACCAGGTCGAGGCGGGCCCTGCCGAGCCGGGACAGGTTCTCCTCGACCTGTTCGCGCAGGTCGGCCGGTGTGGCGGCGGCGTTCCAGGACCGCCACTCGTCTCTGACGACGCCGACCTTGGTGGCTATCACGAGGTCGTCGGGGTAGGGGTGGAGCGCCTCGCGGATGAGGTCGTTGGCCACGTGCGGACCATAGAAGTCGCTGGTGTCGATGTGCCTGACGCCGAGTTCGACGGCTCGGCGCAGCACGGCCAGGGCGGTCGCGGGGTCTTCTGGAAGTCCCCAGACGCCGGGGCCCGGCAACTGCATCGCCCCGTAGCCGAGCCGGTTGACGGCCACCCCTCCGGCGAGGCGCAGCAAGCCTCCGGGAGCGGTGGTGGCACGGTCGACGGTCATGCGTGGTCCCTTCGTGCTGGGTGCGGTGCGCCTGTGGCTCGACCGGCGAGCCGGGCACGGATGGAGGCGGTGGTGATGCCGCCGTCGGGATGGCGTTCGAGCTTGCCGCGACTGGCGAGGTCGTGAACGCCCTGGCGCGTGATGCCGAGCATGGCCGCCGCCGCCGAGGAGGGCACCGCGACGGCGGCGGGATGCCCGACACGCCGGGCCACGGCCTGCCCAAAAGGAGTCGTCCACCATCCGGCCGGTGGATCAAAGGGCGTGTCACTGGGATACAGGGCGCTCACCAGGCGGATCGCGGTGTACGCGGCCGGAACGAGGGCTCCGTCGTCGGGGGCAGGACTTCGTGGCCTGATGACGTGAGCCGGTTACGACCGACCTCCAGGGCGGGCCGCTCGAATCGGGATCCCGATCCGAGCGGCCTCGATCACGCGGAACCGGTGACGGAGACGAAGCCGGAACCCGGCCGGTAGTCGGGGGACTGGTGCCTGAAGTAGGTGTTGTAGACCTGGCAGTAGTGGCCGCCGCGGGCCAGCAGCGTGGTGTGGTCGCCCTCCTCGACGATCCGGCCGTGATCCAGCACGATGATGCGGTCGACGTGCTCGATCGTGGAGAGCCGGTGGGCGATGACGATGGAGGTGCGCTCGGCCAGCACCCGGTCCAGGCCCTCCTGGATCTGGGCCTCGGTCAGCGGGTCGACGCTGGCGGTGGCCTCGTCCAGGACCACGATCGCCGGATCCTGGATGAGCAGGCGAGCCAGCGCGACGAGCTGGCGCTGGCCCATGGACAGGGCGCGGCCGTGCTCGCCCACATCGGTCCGCAGGCCGTCCGGCAGGGCGTCGATCCAGTCGCCCCCGCCGACCGCCGCGGCGGCGGCGAGCACCTCCTCGTCGCTCGCCTCCGGCCTCGGATAGCGGATGTTGTCGGCGACGGTGCCGCTGAACAGGAACGGAACCTGCGGCACCGCGCCGATCTGCCGCCGGTATCCGGCCAGGTCGAGCGTGCGGACGTCGCGATCGTCGATCGTCAACAGGCCGTCCTGGAACTCGTAGAACCGGGTGATGAGCTTGCTGAGCGTCGACTTGCCCGCCCCGGTGTGGCCGACCAGCGCGACGCTCTCGCCCGCCTCGATCGTGAGGTTGAAGTCCCGAAGGACGGTGCTTTCCGCTTCGTAGCCGAACTTGACGTCTCGGAACTCGATGCGGCCCGCGAGCCTGCCGACCGGCTGGGGATCGGTCTGCACCACCCGGGGTGGCGCGTCGATCAGGGCGAACACCCGCTCCGAGGCGGACAGGCCCTGCTGGAACTGCGACCAGAACGCGGCGATGGAGGTGAGCGGGAACCAGAAGAGCGCGACGCCCTGGAGGAAGAGGAACCAGTCGCCGCCGGACAGAGCGCCGCCGAGGACGGCGGTGCCGCCCAGCTGGACGAGCGCGACCGTGGCGAGCCCGGCGACGAGGAAGAGAACGGGGAAGATGCCGGAGAAGACGAAACCCTGTTTGAGCGTGACCTGGTAACTCTGCCGGTTGATGGGGCGGAACTCGTCGTAGACCCGCTGCTCCTGGCGGAAGTTCTTGGCGACGGTGATCCCGCCCATGGTCTCCTGCAGGGTGGCGTTCACCCGGCTCAGTGAGCGTTGTGCCTGGCGGGTGCTGCTGCGGGCGACCCGCCGGAACAGCAGGGCGATGCCCATCACGATCGGCGCCACGAGAAGGGTCAGCAGGGCGAGCTCGACGCTGCGCAGGAAGAGCATGACCGTGACGAAGCCGACCATCAGCACCTGGCTGATCAGGTCCATCGTCAGGGTGGAGACGGTGGCGAAGTCGTCGGTGTCGGAGGTGACCCGACTGACGATCTTGCCTGACGGGGTCTCGTCGTAGAACGACAGGTCACGCTTGAGCACGGCGTCGAACGCGTCCTCACGCAGGCGCAGGACGACGTCGCCGGTGACCTTCGCGCTGTGCCACTGGCGAACGAAGTTGAACAGCCAGCCGAGCACGCCGGAGATCAGCAGACCCGCGGTGAGCTGTGGGCCCACGTCGGCGATCGTGCCGTCCTCGATCCCGTCCACACCCCAGCTGACCAGCAACGGCATCGCCGCCTGGCTCAGCGAGAACAGTACGATCATGACCGCGACCACGATCATCGATCCGAGCTTCGGCCGGAAATAGGACAGGATCCGGCGAAGGAGCTCACGATCGCTGTAGCTGCGGTCGTAGTCCTCGGCGTCGAGGCCGTCCATGAGGAAGCCCATCAGCCCTGCCCTCCCTGCTCGCCCGCGAGGACCACGGCCGGATCGATGGTGTCGCCGGTCACGTCGGCCTCGTCGTAGTGGGAGAAGATCCGCCGGTAGAGGCGGCTCCTGGAGAGCAGCTCGTCGTGCGTGCCGTAGTCGACCAGCTCGCCTCGGCGGAGCAGCAGGACCTTGTCCGCCCACCGGATCTGGGAGAGCCTGTGGGTGATCAGCAGGGTGGTGCGCCCGTCGAGAAGGCGGCCGATGGCCCGCTGGATCCTGTCTTCCGTGGCGGAGTCGATCGCACTGGTCGAGTCGTCGAGCACGAGGATCGCCGGATCCGTCAGCAGCGCCCGTGCGATGGCGAGGCGCTGGCGCTGGCCGCCGGAGAGGGTGATGCCGCGCTCACCGATGACGGTGTCGTAGCCGTCGTCGAGCTCGCCGATGAACTCGGCGGCCTGAGCCTCCTCCGCCGCCCGGACGACGGCGTCTCGCTCCACTCGCTGGCCCAGCCCGAAGGCGATGTTCTCGGCGACCGACCGGGAGAAGAGCACGATGTCCTGCTCGATGGTGGAGATCTGGGAGCGCAGCGAGTCGAGATCCCACTCGCGTACGTCCACGCCGTCGACCAGGATCCGGCCCGCGGTGACGTCGTAGATCCGGGGGACCAGCTTGGTCAGGGTGCTCTTGCCGGAGCCGGTCTCGCCGACGATCGCCACGGTCTCGCCCGGCTTCACGGTGAACGTCACGTCGCGCAGCACGGGATCGTCGTCCCCGTAGCCGAACGTCACGTTCTCGAAGGCGATCGATCCGCTGATCGGCGCGGTGTGGCCGTCGTCGGGTTGCCGGAGCTCGGTCTCGGTGTTCATGATGCTCAGGATCCGGCGGGAGGACACGATGCCGATCTGGACCAGCGAGAAGGTGAAGATCGACATATTGGTAGGGAAGCCCAGCATGGCCACCAGACCCATGAAGGCGACCAGGTCGCCGATCGTGATGGCGCCCGCCGTGTGCAGGTGGAGGCCGTGCCAGAGCGAGCCGGCCATCGCGAAGGCGAAGAGCAGGGTCGGCAGGTAGCGGGCCTGGACCAGGCCGTTGTGGACGAAGGAGTCGCGGTAACGCCGCGCGCGTGTCTGGAACCGCCGCCGCTCCTGGCCCTCCTGCGCGGTCACCTTGATGACCTCGATGCCTCTGACCGCCTCGTTCAGCCCGGCGTTGAGATCGCCGAACTGCTCTCGCATGCGGGTCGCCACGGGGTTGAGCCGTCTCATGTAGTGCCGGAGCGCGAAGACGAAGACGACCGCGAAGACGCCGGGCACCAGCAGCAGGCGAGGATCGATCGCGGCGATGAAGACCAGGGGCACGAGGCCGCTCAGACCGGAGTCGACGATCAGGTCGACGCCAGGACTGATCATGGTGGAGAGCTGCCGGATGTCGTTGGCCGCCCGTGCCATCAGGTCGCCGACCCGCTGCCTGTTGTGGAAGGTCTGGCTCTTGCCGAGCAGGCTGATGTAGAGCTCGTCCCTCGCGTCCCGCTCCAGTCGCTTGGCGAGGACCTCGCTGGCCAGACGCGCGACGACGTCGAAGAGGCCGCGGGCGAGCACGATCGCCAGCAGCGCCAGCGAGATCATGCCCAGCGCCCGCGCCCCGCCGCCGTCCTCGCTCAGGACGGCGTCGAAGGCCTCGCCGGTGAACCCGGGGACCATGGCGTTGAGCACGACCATGATCAGTGATGCGCCGAGGAATCCGACCAGCTGGAGCGGGTGGCGGCGAACATGGGACCAGAGCCAGCGCACCGGCCCCCGCCTGTCATGCGGGCGGCCGGAGACGGAGAACTCCGAACTGCTGGTGGTCACCGGTTCGCTCCCGAGCAAGTCAAGGATGAAAGTCGAACTTGCTTTCTATCACCGGGCGCCGACACTTTCCCACGCATTTTCTCGCCCCCGCATGTCGCGGGTCCCGACCGGGTCCCGACCGGGTCCTCGGCCCTGTGTTCCTATGAGGGCGTGCGCCGATCCGGACCTCGTGCCCACGGCCGGCTGGAGGAGGCCGACGAGAACCTCCGGTTCTCCTGGGGGTCGCCGCGTACGGCGCGAATCCTGCTCCGGGAGGTCGCGGTCTCGGCGGTCGAACTGCTCACCCACGGGCCGTTGGACCGGCTCGGCGAGTGTCCGTCGTGCTGCTGGTTGTTCCTGGACGTCAGCAAGAATCGTCGCCGCCGGTGGTGCAGCATGGCGACGTGCGGCAGCCGCGACAAGTCGCGGCGCTACACGCGGGGCGCTCCTTCTGAGGTTCTCGGGCCTCAGGGCTCGGGCCTGGGAGTCCTGGGTTCGAAGGGCTCGGGCGGGAGGGGCCGGCCCGGTGGGTCTCGGTTCGCCGGAACCTCGGTCCGATGGGGCCCGGTCAGGCGGGGCCTGAAGGTCGGTCGCGGGTCTCGCCGGTTTCGCCGGGCCCGGTCAGGTTGGCCGACATCCGCGTCAGGACGTCGATCGTGGCCAGATACTCCTCGGCGCTGATTCCCTCGGTGAGGCGGGCGCGGTCGGTGTCCACCCGCCGTCGCAACTCCTCGTGCGCCCGGATCCCGGCGGCGGTGAGGGAGAGCCGCTCCGCTCCTTCCAGCCAGCCCCGCTCGCACAGATCGTCCACGAACGGGCGCAGGGAGGGGAACCGGTCGTCGAGGAAGGGGGCGAGGGCGGTGTCGAGGCCGGCGAGGGTGGGGGAGTCGACGGCGACGACGTTCAGCACCTGCCAGTGGCGGCGGGTCAGCCCCCGGTCGGCGAGGAGGTCGTCGAGAGAACTCTCGACGAGGCCGTGGAGGTGCTTGATCCAGTAGCCGATGGGACGCCTCTGGCCGGTGATCCGGGAGGTGTTCACGGTGCCGCCTCTCCCTGCTTCTCGATCTTCGGTAAATACATGTTCTTTGACAATAACATGTATTAATGCATGTATCATCGAGAGATGGAAGACCCTCAGGTGGCCGCCGTCGAACGAGCGATGGTGGCGATCCGGCGCAGCCAGACCCGCCGAGCCCTCCAGCGCCTCGCGGGTGACGTCGAGCTCGACCCCGCGCTCTTCGGGGTGATCGACGCCGTGGAGGAGGAAACGGAGGCCGCGACGGTGACCTCCGTCGCGGGCCGGATGGGCGTCGACCAGCCCCGTGCCAGCCGCCTGGTGGCCAGGGCCGTCGAGGCGGGGCTGGTTCGCCGGGTGGCCGACCCGGCCGACGGCCGCCGCAGCACGTTGGAACTCACCGAACTGGGCGTCGGGCACGCCGAGCGGGTCCATCGCTTCCGCCGCGAGATCTTCGACGCGGCGATGCGGGACTGGTCCGAGCGGGAAAGGAAGGAGTTCGCCCGCCTGCTCACGGCCTTCGTCGCGGAGCTGGGCCGACGTCACAGGGAAGGCTGACCCTGCTGACCGCGCTGACCGCGCGACGGCGCGATGGCGCGGGAAGGGGGCCGAGTGTCTTCTCGGACGTCGGTTGCGGATCCGTGGCGTGCCGGTTTTTCTTCCCGTCGAATGTCGGTGATCGACTCGCGAACTGCCGGTTCTTGTTCTCGTCACATGCCGGTTGGGCCCCCACGCCATGCTGCGGGGAGGGGCGCACATCCACCTCACTTCGCTGGGAAGGGGACCAATCCGCCGTCCCGAGGCAACCTGATCGACGGGATACGCATGGAGCAGGCATGCAGTCTGAGATCAGGAGTGTCGTGGAGAAACCGCCGCCGGAGCCTCACGCGGCGACCGCTCCGGCCGACGCCGTCGTCACCGATTTGTTCATGACCCACCGTCTCGGCCTCGTCCGCTTCGCCTTTCTGCTGGTGGGGGACCGGGAGACGGCCGAGGATGTCGTGCAGGACGCCTTCGCGGCGATTCACCGCCGGTGGAGCCGGTTGACCGACCACGACCAGATGCTCCCCTATCTGCGGACGGCGGTGCTCAACGGGTGCCGCATGGTCCACCGGCGCCGGGCGATCACTCGGCGTTTTGGTGGTGACCGGAAAGTGCCGTTCTGGTCCGCGGAGGCCGAGGTGTTGCTCGGGGAGACCAGGCGAGAGGTGTTCCTCGCCGTTCGAACACTGCCGCGCCGTCAGCGTGAGGCGGTGGTGCTGCGCTACTACCTCGACCTGTCGGAGGGGGAGATCGCCGAGGTGATGGGGGTCAGCCGCGGAACGGTGAAGTCGTCCACGTCCCGAGCCCTCAGGACGCTCGCCGCGAAACTGGAGGAGGACCGATGACCCCGCAGACCGAAGACCGGCTCCGTGACGCCTTCGCCGCCGGTGCCGAACTGGTGGGCGCCGAGACTCTGCGACCCGCCGACCAGGTGGTACGACCGAGGGCCGCTCGTCGCCTTCGTGGTTCCCTCCCTATGGCTCCGCTGCTGGCCGCACTGGCGGTCGTGGTGGTGAGCGTCGCCGTCGGGGCCGGGTTGCGCGGTTCGGGGGCGGTACAACCCGTGACGGAAGGTCCGCCCGGCCCCGCCTTCCTCCTGGTCGCGAGGAACGACGGGTTGACGGTCCGCGACGCCCACAGCGGTAAGGTCACCGACCGGGTTGTGATGCCTCGATCCCCGGAAGGGAGCACCCGGGGTGTGCGCGGCGGATATCTGCTCGCCGGAACCGGAGAGGGCAGAACGTTCTACGTCGCCCAGAGCGTGCTGTCCCGTCAGACGGCGGTGGGCACCACGTGGTTCCACCGGATACGGATCGACGAGCGGGGGAAGGTCACGGAGTTGGCACGCGACGTGATCTCCCCGGTGACCGGTACGGCCGCGTCCTCCCTCGCCGTCACCGACGACGGCACCCGACTGGCCTACAGCGTCGACGGTGAGGTGTGCGGCAAGGACGCGACGCTGCGCTTCTGCCCCGGAGCACGGCTCACGGTCGTCGATCTGCCCACCGGGAAGACGCGTACCTGGACGACGAACGCCACCGGCGACCTTTGGAGCCTGTCGTGGGCGGCCGACCGCCGCACACTGGGCTTCGTGACCATGTCGCAGGCCCGGGTCCTTGACACGGCCGCCGCCGGTGACACGCTCAAAGCCGGCCGGACGGTGGTTCAGGGGGTGGACGCCCCGGATGCCGCGACGATCAGCCCGGACGGTCACAGGATGCTGGTCGGCCGCAGGCATCTGTCCGACGGCCGGGGACCGCACCGCTACACGATCGAGGAGTACTCCGTCGTGGACGGCCGGAAGATCCGCACGCTGTTCGGCGCGGAACACGCCGGCAGGAGCATTCCCCGGTGGAAGCTGTTCCAGTACGACGCCACCGGACGCCACCTGCTCTTCACGGGAAACTTCTACCCGCTGAGCAGGCTGGACGAGAACGGACAGGTGACCGTCCTCGTTCGTCAGGAGCCCCTGGACTCCCTCGGGGCCCCGCAGGAGATGTCGGCGGCCTGGTAGCGACGGCCCGTCCCAACCCGTGATCGCGAACCACGCGGACCCACCTGGAGGGGGCGACTGAGAACCGGGTGACGGAGAAATTTCGTTGGCCGCGACATGGGGCGACCCAGCGCCTCCCGGCGGGCTCCGGTGTACCGGGTCACCGCCGGGAGGCGCTGGGTCGATTCGTCACCCGGAGGTCACTGCCAGCTGTCCAGGCGGCAGCCGTCGGTGGTCTTGCCGTTGTTGCAGTGGTTGAGCTGGAGGGCGTCGAGCTGGTAGGTGAAGGTCTGGCCGGCGGGGCTGACCACCGAGATCTGGACGCTGGCCGCTCCGGTCGGGGCGGTCGCCCTGTGCCGGTATTCCGTCCAGGTGGTGGTCAGCGCGGTGCTCGGACCGTCACTGGTGGAGATCAGGGTGTTGGACGAGTTGTACCACGACAGGCGCAGTTTCACGTTGCCGGAGGTGGCGGTGGTCATCTTGGCGAAGAACTTGTAGGTCTGGCCGGCGGTCACCGCGGGTTTGCGGGTGACCGATACGACGCCGTCGGCGTACGACTGCACGTTCATGGTGAGCGACCGGCGGCCGTCGTAGTGCTTGGCCGAGATCTGTGACGTCGGGCCGGGCGGGGTCACCTGGATCCAGCCGCCGCCCGAGACGCTGAACCCGGTCGGGGCGGCGTACGGCGCGTCGGCCTCGACGGTGCGTTCCTGCGCGGTCAGCAGGTCGTTGCTGTAGCCGATGTCGCAGCAGGTGGGGGTGGTGAAGTAGGGCCAGGCCGCGACGTTCACCTTGCGGGTGTCACCGGCCTCGTTGCCGGTGTAGAAGGTCGCCGTGGTCTCGCTCGGGTCGTAGTAGTTGTTGAAGTCATGGTCCAGTTGCCAGTCGTAGACCTGGCTGGACATGACGTCGGGATAGCTGAGGTAGTCGATGGTCTCGGTGACCTTGGGATGGTCCACGTAGAAACCGTCCGCGCCGAGGTGGATCAGTTCGTGCAGCATGGTGGCGCTGGACCATTCGTCGGCGGTCGCCGCGCACGTCGTCGTGCACCAGGCGGTCGCGGTCCCGTTGAAGTCCTCGAACACCACGTACTTGCGGTTGGCGTTGTCGTATCCCGCCGCGCCGAGATCATCGGTGATCTTGTCCACCGAGGTCTCGCCGCCGATCACGCCGGCCTCGATCTTCTCCGGTATCACCAGCGCGCGGGCGTAACCGGAGTAGGTGCTGGTGTCGTAGCCGGTGCGGCAGCTCAGCTTCAGGTGCTGGTCGTAGTCGGTGGACTCGTCCAGCTCCAGGTCCATCCGGTCGACCAGCTTGGCGATCTTCTCGACCTGGGCCTCGTAGTTGTTCCCTCCGCCGTCGTGCCAGGCGTAGATCACCTGGATGGCCGGGGTGCTCCCGCTCGCGTCCTTGGGGTCGGACAGCGTTGTGGTGCAGCCACGCTTGGGCACGTTGGCGTCCACCGGCAGTGTGTACGGACCGGTGGGTTCGTTGATGTACGGCGGCGCGAATGCGGCCACCGGACTCGCCATTGTCAGAACGACGAGTCCCCCCGCGGCGATCGCCGACATGATGCGACGCAGTTTCAGCGACAAAGGTGCTCCTCCCGTTGAGAACCCATGATCGGGAGAGTAATCAGCGCCACTGACGAAACAAATACCTCATTGCAAACATTTTCAGACTTATGAATAAACGTGCAGTCTTGCCTTGGTATCGGGTGGGCCGTAACCAAAAGTGCAATACCGATAACGGTTTCGGTTGATCATCTTTTTCTGACAAAAATCCTTATAAGTCACCTTAAATGGTTTTAATTACTCATGTCCACCAAAAGAGTGGTTTGTGTATTTTGTGCCGAATGACGGAGTTGGCGGACTGTTGGAGTCCCGTAGCAAACAGTGAAAATCCCACGGATATGGCGCTGAATCGCGGTTACTGAAGGTTTTCAGGACGATTGTCGATCTCTTCGGCTACCTCCCCGAAGCCCCCTGGGGCGTCTCAGTACGGGCTCATCTGGTCCAGCACCTTGGCGGCGAGTGCTACGAACTGCTCGGCTCTCTCCATGTCCCGCATGACGTCATCGGGAGTGATCTCCGGGGTGTCCGGGCGCGGATATTCGGCGCTGTTGCGACGGCGACGCATCCGGTCGAAGGACCGTAGTGCCTGCCCGAGCGGAGGGTCCAGTTGAGCCGTCACCACGTCCAGAACTGCGAGGTGCCCGCCCCGGCTCGTGGCACGCGGGCCCTGGTTTTCCAGGATCGACGCGAGAGCTTTCCGTGAGGCGTCGTAGACGAGTTGGTAGGCCCCGGTAGGGTCCGTCCTGACACCGCTACGGGCGAGAGCGATGTGCCGTTCGGCCTGGGTGAGCATGGTATCGGCGTGCTCTCGACTCGGTGGCACCCGCTCCAACTGACCGGCGGCCAGCATCGCGTCGATCCGGTCGCGTCCTTGCATCCATCTCACGATGTTCTCCGGTTCCGAATCAGGGGGTGGAGGGGCTTGCTCCGCAGGGACGTCACGAACGAATCGCCTTGGTCGGCGTTCCACGACGCCGGGGAGATCCGGCTGATGTTCACCTCGCGGCCGAGGAGGTGTTCCGCCGCTCGTGCCGCGTCGTACAGTTCGTCCTCGTCCGGGGATCCCACCACGAGGACGTCGATGTCACGCGGGGGCGGCCCGGCCTGGTTCGCGTGCCGGGCGGCCCAGGAGCCGTAGATGTACGCCTCGTCGATGTTCTGGATCGGCCGGAGGAGGCGCGGCAGGACGGCTGCCGGGCCGAAGGTCACCGCCAGCAGGTCGGTGAGCGGCTTGGCGACGATCGTGTCGGTGTCGGCGCGGATGAGGCGGAGGTTGCCGTACCGTCTCTCCTGGGTCAGCCCGGCGGCGGCGAAGCGGTCCATCTCACGGCTTACGGTCGGCTGGGATACGCCGGTCCGTTTGGCGAGATCGGTCGTCGAGTACTCCTTCTCCGGGTGGAGGTACAGCCAGGCGAGCAGTTCGCCGACGGCGTTGGACCGGAACACGGGAAGCAGCAACGGCGGAATGTCCCTCATAGATGAATAGTACTATGCATCTATAGCATACTTACTACTCTGGGTAGCCGTTTGATTTCAAATCACTCCTGTTTTTGGAAGTGGAGGACTGTCCGGTAGTGGCATCGATCGCGATGCCGTGTCGTACCAGCGGAATCCAGATGCCCATGGGGGAAACCGGCGGGTACCCTGCGCGAGGACCTTTTGAAAGGAAATCGTCGTGGGGCACGTTGAGGTCGGGCATCTGACGTACGTTCTGCCGGATGGGCGGCCGTTGCTGGACGACGTGTCCTTCCGGGTCGGCGAGGGGGTCAAGGCGGCGCTCGTCGGACCCAACGGGGCGGGCAAGACGACGCTGATGCGGCTGATCGCGGGCGACCTGCAGCCGGTCGACGGGAGCGTCGCCAGTTCCGGTGGCCTGGGCATCATGCGGCAGTTCATCGGCAGTATCCGCGACGGCAGGTCCGTGCACGACCTGCTGGTCAGCGTCGCCCCGCAGCGGGTGCGGCAGGCGGCCGAGCAGCTTGAGGCCGCCGAGCTCGTGATGATGGAGCGCGAGGACGAGAAGGCGCAGATGCGCTACGCGCAGGCCATCACCGACTACACCGACGCGGGCGGCTACGACATCGAGGTGCTCTGGGACACCTGCACGATGGCCGCTCTCGGCATGCCGTACGACGACTGCAAGTATCGCGAGGTCAACACGCTGTCGGGCGGTGAGCAGAAGCGGCTGGTGCTGGAGGCGCTACTGCGAGGACCCGACCAGACGCTGCTGCTCGACGAGCCGGACAACTACCTGGACGTGCCGGGCAAGCTCTGGCTGGAGCGGGCGCTGCGCGAGACGGCCAAGACGGTGTTGCTGGTCAGCCACGACAGGGAGCTCCTGGCCAACGCGGCCGACCGGATCATCACCGTCGAGTCCGGCAACATCTGGGTGCACGGCGGAGGGTTTCGCACGTACGCCCAGGCGCGCAGGGAGCGCAACGAGCGCCTCGACGAGCTGAAGAAGCGCTGGGACGAGGAGCACGCCAAGATCAAGCGCCTGGTCCTCATGCTGAAGCAGAAGGCCAAGTACATGGACACCATGGCCGCCGCGTACCACTCGGCCCAGACCAGGCTGCGCAGGTTCGAGGAGGCCGGGCCGCCGGAGGCGGCGCCCAAGGAGCAGTTCATCAGCATGCGGCTCAAGGGCGGCCGGACCGCGAAGCGGGCGGTGATCTGCGAGAAGCTGGAGCTCACCGGCCTGATGAAGCCGTTCGACCTGGAGATCTGGTACGGCGAGCGGGTCGCGGTGCTGGGTTCCAACGGCTCGGGCAAGTCACACTTCCTGCGTCTGATCGCCGGGGAGGAGGTCAGGCACACCGGTGTGGCCAGGCTCGGCGCACGGGTCGTCCCCGGCCATTTCGCCCAGACGCACGCACGCCCCGAGCTCATCGGCCGGACGCCCTGCGAGATCGTCATGACCGAGCACGCCCGGCTCAAGAACGAGGCGATGAAGGTGCTGTCCCGTTACGAGCTGGCCGGGACCATCGCCGAGCAGCGCTTCGAGACGCTCTCCGGCGGCCAGCAGGCGAGGCTGCAGATCCTGCTGCTCGAACTGTCGGGCACCACCCTGCTGCTGCTGGACGAGCCGACCGACAACCTCGACCTGGCCAGCGCCGAGGCTCTCCAGGAAGGGCTGGACGCCTTCGACGGGACCGTGGTCGCCGTCACCCACGACCGCTGGTTCGCCGATGACTTCGACCGGTACCTGGTCTTCGGCGCCGACGGAAAGGTCTACGAATCATCCGAACCGGTATGGGACGAGGCCAGAGTGGTCCGGCAGAGGTAAAGACTCCGGCCGTTTCCGGCGTGTCCAGGTGGGCCGGGGACCGCGGGCCGGTTATCACGGCTAGGTGACGCACAGCACCCGAATCGTCGGCGCCCTCGCCCTCCTCCTCATCGGATGCGCCGGATGCACCGAAGACGAGCAGACGAAGCAGGCCGCCGCGCTCCAACCGCTCGCGGTCAGGGAGCAGGCCTCCTCCATCGTCAAGGGTGACGATGGGTATGTGGTGAATTGGGCAGGAGTGCTGGCCAACACCAACCCGTGGCACTTCGGCGAGCACGTCGTGGCCACCGTGGTGGCCAAGAACTCCCAGGGCAAGGAGGTCGTCCGGCTCGAACAGCCGCTGGACGCCGTACCCCCCGCGGGGACGCTCCCCTTCACCGGCCAGGCGGTGACCCAGGACAAACCGGCCACCGTGAGCATCACGTACCGTCCGGCGCACTGGCACCAGGCGGGCCGGATCGTCTCGGCGTTCCAGCCCTTCCCGATCCGCGAGGTGCTGACCGACCGCACCGCCGACGGCGACTACCTCGTCACCGGCTACGTCGGCACCCCGTACGTGATACCGGCCCGCAGCCTGGCCGTCACCGCTCTCCTGCGCGACAAGCGGGGCAAGTTGCTCGGCGGCGGGAGCACGTTCGTGGACAACGTCCAGGCGGGGCAGAAGCGCCGGTTCATCATGCAGATCAAGAGTGTCCAGAACACCCGCGACATCGCCTCCGCCGAGGTGAGCGCACGCACCTGGGGATCGAGCAGCCGTCCCTTCGAGCAGCTCGCCCTCGGCGGTTCCCTGCCGCTGAACACGGTCAAGCCGAAGATGCCCCCGTTCGCCAAGGACCGGGGCAGGCAGGCGCCCCTCGCGGGTGCCGGCCACCCGTGAGTGATCGCCGAACGCCCTGACGGCCCGTGGTCGCTCGTCCGTGATCAGCCGGGTGTTCGGCACCGTCCGCCCGTGGTCGCGGGAGGTTCGGCACCGTCCGTCCGTGGTCGTCCGTCCGTGGTCGCGGGAGATTCGTCATCGTTCGCCCGTGATCGTTGGACGTTCCGGCCGTCCGCCCGTGGTCGTCCGTCCTCGGCCGCGGGGCCGGACGCCCGCGGTCGGGAGACCTTCCACAGTGCTCCGATATGCACGCTCAATTCGGGCTATATGGTCATTCTCTGATATTTATAATTGTCATTCACATCAGGTTCTTACTTGATTCGATGACATTTCAAAGACAATCGAAGTTGCCGTCCGTGAAGTGCTGCACTCGTGGTTACTCAGCGCTTACCTTCGATTACATGACTGACGGTGCCCTGGTCGCAGCGCTGTGCGCGAGGAGTCCCGGAGCCCTCGCCGATCTCTACGACTCATACGCGGAAAGCATCTACCGATACTGCCGTTCAATGCTCGCCACCTCCGGCGCCGCCGAGTCGGCGCTCCTCGACACCCTCATCGCCGCCGAGGCCCATATTCACGCGCTCACCGACGCCCGTCGGCTGGAGGCGTGGCTGTACGCACTCGCTCGGGGGGAGTGCGTACGGCGTGATCCCGACGAGGGGAACGGCCCGCAGGACCCCGCTTCGGCGGTCGCCGCCGGAGACGACGCGGACCTGCGGGTGATGGCCTGGAACGCCACGCGGAGCCTGTCGCCCGACGACCGGGAGATCCTCGACCTGAGCTGCCGCCACGGCTTCGGTCCCATCGACCTCGCCGCGGTGCTGGGCGTCACCCCCAAGGTCGCGGGCGCGCTGTACGAGTCGGCGAGGGAGCGCCTTCGCGACGTCGTCACCACGGAGGTCCTCGTCCGCAAGGGGCCCTACGACTGCGCGAGCCGGGCCCGCATGCTGACCGGCCTCGGCGGCGAGCTCACACCGGAGGCGCGTGAGCGGGTCATCCGCCACGTGAACCGCTGCGACACCTGCGCCCCGCACCGAGTCAGGCAGGTCTCCGCGGCGAAGGTCTACGACCTGCTCCCCCTCGTCGCGTTGCCGCCCACGCTGCGCGCGTGGGTGATGAGTCACTTCACCGACCCCCAGCGGGTTCCCTACCGGCGCGACGTCGCCGATCGAGCCGGTCCTCTCGACGGTGCCGGGTTCCCCGTCGGCAGGGTTCGCGGGAGCCGTCGCAGGCCCTACGCGCTCGCCGGCGCGGCGGCCGCGGTCGCCGCGGTGACGGCGCTGGCCCTGGTCCTGGTCCAGGCGGGGATCGGGTCGCAGGGCACGGGTTCCGATGCCGCCTCGGACGCGTTCCCGGCGGTGGTGGAGCCTTCGGACTCCTGGAGACCAGGAGAATCCCGGCGAGAGGGCGCGCCCGTGACGTCGGAACCCGTCGGGGAGGGGGCGGCCGTCGAGCGGATCGGTTCGCTCGGGGTGACGGAGCCGGTCAGTGCCACCGGACCCGACCTGCGGAGCGACCGGCGGCCGGGAGTGCCGGGCCCGGTCGGCCACCGGGGGGAGAGCCGGTCTCGGCAGCCGGGTGACGAACCTCCGGGCGAAGGGCCACCCGGTCCGGTCGGTGACGGGTCGTCCGGCGAAGGGCCTGCCGACGAAGGGGCATCCGATGACGGGTCGCCGGGTGATGGAGCGGCCGACCGTCCGGCCGCTCCCGCGGAGAACCCGGCTCCGCCCTCTCCGCCCCCGTCGCCGGTGCCGCCGGGGGCCCCCGGGATCGGCGCGCCGGACAGGCACCACCCATCCCGTGATCACCACGGACACTCCTCCCGCCGCTGCCGGACTCCTCATCGGCCGGCGACCCCGGCGCCCCCGTGGGCGGCACCAGGCTCTCCTCGGGAGGGCTCGGCACCTCCATGGGCGAATCCAAGGCCACCGGGCGACGTGACAGGCCCGAGGGGAGAGCACCGGCCTCCGCGCATGGCCCCGACACCTCGGCGGACCGACTTGAGGCCCCCGCGAGCCGACGCGAGACCTCCGCGTGCCGAGCCCGGACCTTCGCGAGCCACGTTCACCCACCCGCGACGTTCGCGTGCCAACCCCGACCACCTGACGTCCGGCCGAGGGCAGGCCCCTGACGATTTCCGGCCCGCGTCCACCGGTCCTGGACGGACCGGGGAGGAGGCGGGTCCGGAACGGATCTCGACCAGCGCGGATCGCGGGCAGACCCCTGCCGGCGAGGATAGTGTGGCGGGCGATGACTACGGTGAGTAAGTGACATGTGTGTGCAGAGTGACGAAGGGGAATGCTGAGGTAGGCCGCCTGGCACGCGGTGACGCGTCGTGTCGCGTCGCGCCGCGTCGCGCGGACAAGACCGCGACACGTGGCCGGACCGCGAAGAGGCGGTGACAAGGGGGACTCCGGGGGGAGACGCATGCATTCAGTCAGACGGCGCCGTCATGCCGCCGCGGTGGCGGGCCTCGCCTGTTGCCTGATCGCCGGGCCGGGGCTCCCCGCCGGCGCTGTTCCCGGCCGGCCGGGACCGGCCGACGACGCCGTACGGGGCGGCGTACCGGCTCCGTCGGCGGGTGAGGTCGCCGAAGCGCGGGCCGTCGCCCGCGAGCGCGGTGAGAGGCTCGGCGCGACCACGGTCCAGGTCGCCGAGGCGCAGGCCAGGCTGGAGGAGCTGGTCGCCGAGGCGGAGCGCCTCGTCGAGTCGTACAACGGGGAGCTGGTCAAGACGGCTCGCGCCAAGGAGCTCGCGGAGCAGGCGGCGGAGCGGGCGAGGACGGCGGGCCTGGAGGTCGGGGAGGCCCGTGAGGCGGTGGCCGCGATCACCGCTCAGAGCTACGGCGGCCTGGACATCACCCAGCCCATGATGGCGATGATGACCGACAGCGGCGGCCCCATGGACGACGGCTATCTGCGCCGGGCCAGCATCCTGGCCCACATGGGCGGAGGGCAGGCGGAGACGCTCAAGCAGCTGCGGGACGCCCAGGAGGTCTTCGCGATCCTGAAGGCGCAGGCGGACGACGCCTACACCGAGCGACAGGAGGCGCAGGCGAGGGCGGAGGAGGCGAAGCTCGCCGCCGAGGGGGCCGTCGCCGAGCAGGTCGAGGAGACCCGGCGGATCAAGGAGGAGCAGGCTCGGCTGGAGAAGCTGGCCGACGAGGCGCGCGACGCCGCCGACCTGCTCGCCAGGAGGCGCGAGGCGGCCCTGGAGCAGGCCAGGATCGCGAGGGAGAGCGCCGAGCGCGCTCGACAACAGGCCGCCGCGGTGCGCCGGGAGGCGGCGCGGATGGCGGTGGCCTCTGGGGAGGCCGCTTCGCGCTGGGCGCTCAATGTGACGGCCGGTTCCGCCAGGGGCGACATCGCCGCCGACTGGGCGCTCACCCAGCTCGACAAGCCGTACGTGTGGGCGGCGGCCGGGCCGTCCGCCTACGACTGCTCGGGGCTGACCATGCGGGCCTGGGAGCGGGTGGGGGTCGCCCTGGACCACTGGACCGGCACCCAGTGGACCGCGGGCCCGCACGTGCGGCTCAGTGAGCTCCAGCGGGGTGATCTGCTCTTCTACGGGCAGATCACCGGCGATCCCGGAGACATCCACCATGTGGGGATCTACGTCGGCCGAGGGCTGATGGTGCACGCCCCGCAGACGGGGGACGTGGTGAGGGTCGCGCCGATGTGGCGTAGCGATCTTGTCGGCGCGACCCGTCCCACGTGACGACCGGCCAGAGGACGACCGGCTGAGCGGTGACCGGTCGGAGGGCGACCGGTCGGGGAGCGACTGTTCGGGGGCGAACCGTCGGGGAGTGTGAGTCGGTCAGAGGATGATCGGTCAGGGGGCGAACGGTTGGGGAGCGGGCTGAGGACCGGGTAATAATCCGGTCAAGGATCAGTGCTTTCCGTGGGTGTCGTCCTTGGCGCGCTTGATGGAGCGGACGATCTCCTCTTCCGCCTCCACCCTGCCGACCCAGTTGGCGCCCTCGACCGACTTGCCGGGCTCCAGGTCCTTGTAGACCTCGAAGAAGTGCTGGATCTCCAGGCGGTCGAACTCGGGAACGTGGTGGATGTCGCGAATGTGTTCCATCCGGGGGTCGGTGGCGGGGACGCACAGGACCTTGTCGTCGCCGCCCTTCTCGTCGGTCATCCGGAACATGCCGACCGCCCGGCACTTGATCAGGCAGCCGGGAAAGGTCGGCTCCTGGAGCAGCACCAGGGCGTCGAGAGGATCACCGTCCTCGCCGAGGGTGTCTTCGATGAAGCCGTAGTCGGCGGGATACTGCGTGGAGGTGAAGAGCATGCGGTCGAGCCTGATGCGGCCTGACTCGTGGTCCACCTCGTACTTGTTCCGTTGCCCCTTGGGAATCTCAACGAGAACGTCGAACTCCACCGCGTTTCCTCCACTCAACCCCCCGGGCACCCCCGGTTGGGCGTTAATGTCTCGTAGGCGTTTTATGCCTTTTGGATACGGATGATGAGAGGACGGCGACGGTAATGCGGCGTGAGCGGTGGGTGGCCTTGGTCACTCTCGTCCTGCTGCAGGTTTTCGTCGTCGCGGCCGGGGCGCACCTGCTCGCCAGCGGTGTGCTGGTCGCGGGTGAACCTGAGACGGTCGTCGTGTCGGCCGAGCCGTCTCCCATCCCGGTCATCACCGCGGGTCCGGTGTTGGCTGCGGGGGGGAGCGGCCCTCTCCCCGCCAAGGGTACTTTGGCGGGGCGGCTGACCGAGGCGCTGGGTGACCCCGCGCTGGGACGAAGTGTCGGCGCCGCGGTTCTCGACGCGGAGACGGGCGCCCTGCTCTTCGACAGCGGGGCCGCCACGGGCATCACCCCCGCCTCCACCACCAAGGTCGTCACCGCGGTCGCGTCGATGGCCTCACTGGGACCCGACGCCAGGCTGAGCACCCGCGTGGTGCGGGGGGCCTCGCCGGGCTCGATCATCCTCGTCGGGGGCGGCGACCCCACCCTGGCGAGTCCCAGAACGGCGGCGAGCCCGGTCTATCCCCGGCCCGCCTCGCTCGCCGTCCTCGCCGCACGCACCGCCAGGGCGCTCAAGGAGGCCGGGGTGTCCAAGGTGACGGTCGCCTACGACGACTTCCTCTACACGGGGCCGCGCACCGCCGCCACGTGGAAGCCCGGTTACGTGCCCGAGGGGAGCGTCGCCCCCGTCACGGCGCTCATGGTCGACGAGGGCAGGGCCGCGCGGGGAAGCGACCGGCGGGTCTCCGACCCCTCCCGTACGGCGCACGGCGCGTTCGTGTCGCTGCTGTCGAAGTACGGGATCACGGTCTCCAAGTCCGCCAGGCGGTCCAAGGCCCCGGCGGGCGCGCAGGAGATCGCGAGGGTCGACTCCGCGCCGGTCTACGCCCTGGTCGAGCGGGCACTCACGCTCAGCGACAACGACCTGTCGGAGGCGCTGGCCAGGCATGTGGCGATCAAGGAGGGGGAGCCGGCCTCGTTCGACGGCGGCGCCGCGGCCGTCGGCAAGGTGCTGACCAGGCTCGGCGCGGCGAAGGGGGTGCTGGTGTTCGACGGCAGCGGGCTGTCGCCGAAGAACCGCATCGCCCCGGAGGCGCTCGCCCGACTGGTCGCGGCGGCGGCCTCCCCGGCCAATCCCGGCCTGCACCCGATCATCAGCGGTATGCCGGTCGCCGGCTTCAGCGGCACCCTCGGGCACCGGTTCGACAAGCTCCACTCCGCCTACGGGCTGATCCGCGCCAAGACGGGCACCCTCGACGGGGTCAACACGCTGGCGGGCATGACCACCACGCGGAGCGGACGCATGGTGACCTTCGCTTTCATGGCGGACAAGGTCCCGCCCGGCTGGGGCAAGGCGGAGGCGGCCCTCGACAGGCTCGCCGCCGCGGTCGCCGCCGGTTGATCACGGGTTCCGGGTGCGCGACTCGGGGGGAGAGCACGTACGGTGGACGGTATGCAGGTGATCGACTGGGATCTTGCCGTAGCGACCGGAACGCGCCTGGTGCGCCCCGGGCCGCAAGTGAGCCGAGAGGAGGCCCGGCAGGCCGTCGCCGACTTACGGCGGCTCTCGCGCGAGGCCGAGGGGCATGTCCGCGAGTTCACCCGAATCGACACCGAGACCGCGCCGCAGACCGCGACCGTTGTCGACAGGCCGGGTTGGATCAAGGCCAACATCGACGGGTTCCGGGTGGTGCTGGAGCCGCTCACCGAGCGGATGGCGGCGAGGGGGAGCCAGGCGCCGGCGATCGTGGGCGCCGTGGGTTCACGCATCACCGGGGTCGAGGTGGGCGCGGTGCTGGCCTTCCTCGCCTCCCGCGTCCTGGGGCAGTACGAGCTGTTCCTGCCGCCCGACCCGACGGGCCAGGCGCCCACGGGGCGCCTCACGCTGGTCGCGCCCAACATCGTCCACGCCGAGCAGGAACTCAACGTCAACCCGCGTGACTTCCGCCTCTGGGTCTGCCTGCACGAGGAGACCCACCGGGTGCAGTTCACCGGTGTCCCCTGGCTGCGCGAGTACGTCAGGTCGCAGACGACCGACTTCCTGCTCGCCTCCGACATCGACCTGCCCGCGCTGCTCGAGCGGCTGCGTTCGGCCGCCGGCACGTTCACGGACGTCGTCAGGGGCGGTGAGGGCAACCTGATCGACGCGATCCAGACGCCCGAGCAGAAGGTGATCCTCGACCGGCTCACCGCGGTGATGACCCTGGTCGAGGGGCACGGCGACTACGTGATGGACGCGGTCGGCCCGTCGGTGGTCCCCTCGGTCGCCGACATCCGCGCCAAGTTCCACCACCGTCGCGAGGGCGGGTCCCGTCTCGACCGCACGGTCCGAAGGCTGCTCGGCCTCGACCTCAAGATGAAGCAGTACGCCGAGGGCTCCGCCTTCGTCCGCACGGTCGCGGGACAGGTGGGCATCGACGGCTTCAACAAGGTCTGGACCTCGCCGGAGACGCTCCCCACCCAGGACGAGATCTCCAATCCCGAGCGCTGGATCGCCAGGGTGAACGGCACTCCGGCCATCCCCGCCGGGGGTGCGGTCGGCTGACCGGCTGACCGGCAGGGCGGACAATGGCGGGCATGGGTCCGCATCCCGCCGTCGCCGACGTCCGACGCGCCGTACGGCTCGCACTGGACGATCTGGAGCCCGGTGCTCTCGTACTGGCCGCGTGCAGCGGCGGCGCCGACTCCCTCGCCCTGGCCGCCGCGCTGGGCTTCGTCGCGCCCCGCGCTGGGCTCCGTGCCGGTCTGCTCAGCGTCGACCACGGCCTGCAGGAGGGCTCGGGCGAGCGTGCGGGCGACGTCGTGCGGCTCGCGCCAGGGCTGGGACTCGATCTCGCCGAGGCGCTGCCCGTCTCCGTCGGCACCTCGGGCGGACCCGAGGCGGCGGCGAGGCAGGCGAGGTACGCGGCCCTGTCCGAGGCCGCGGAACGCCTCGGGGCGGCGGCCGTGCTGCTCGGGCACACCAGGGATGACCAGGCGGAGACCGTACTGCTCGGGCTGGCCAGGGGGAGCGGCACCCGGTCGCTGGCCGGGATGCCCGCGCGGACCGGGATCTATCGGCGGCCGCTGCTGGAACTCGGCCGCGCGACCACCGTCGCGGCCTGCGCGGCGCTCGGCCTGTCCCCGTGGGGAGACCCGCACAACCTCGATCCGCGCTACACCCGGGTCCGGGTCCGGGAGCGGTTGCTGCCCGCCCTGGAGGACGAGCTCGGCCCCGGTGTCGCCGAGGCGCTCGCCAGGACCGCGTCCCTGTGCCGCGACGACGCCGACGCGCTCGACGCCTGGGCCGGGGAGTCCTACGCCCGCGTCGCCGTGAAAGATTGCGCTCTTAGCGATATCGCGACGGTGACGGTGGCCGTACGGGACCTGGAGGATCTTCCCGTCGCGGTGCGGCGGAGGGTGTTGCGCAGGGCGGCGATCGACGCGGGAGCGCCACCGGGCACGCTCGCCGCCTCGCACGTCCTCCAGGTCGACCGTCTGATCACCGCGTGGCGGGGGCAGCGGTGCGTAGAGGTGCCCGGGGGGGTGAGGGTGGTTCGCCGGTATGACACCCTGATACTCGCCAGACAGCCAGCCAGCCCCGTTTCGTAAGGAAAATTCCAGGTGGACGCAGCTGACATGGGCCGGGACCTCTCGAAGGTCCTCATTCCCGAGGAAGAGCTCCAGGCCAAGATCAAGGAGCTCGCGAGCCGGATAGACGAGGACTACGCGGGGCAGGACCTGCTGATCGTGGGCGTGCTCAAGGGCGCGGTCATGGTGATGGCGGACCTGGCCAGGGCCTTGCGCCTGCCCGTGCAGATGGACTGGATGGCCGTCTCGTCCTACGGGGCGGGCACCAGGTCGTCGGGTGTCGTGCGGGTGCTCAAGGACCTCGACACCGACATCGCGGGACGCCACGTGCTGGTCGTCGAGGACATCATCGACTCCGGTCTCACCCTGTCGTGGCTGGTCCACAACCTGAAGTCGCGCAACCCCGCCTCGGTGGAGATCTGCGCCGCGCTGCGCAAGCCCGACGCGATCAAGGTGCCGATCGACGTGAAGTACATCGGTTTCGACATTCCCAACGAGTTCGTGATCGGTTACGGCCTCGACTACGCCGAGCGCTATCGCAACCTTCCCTTCATCGGAACTCTCGCCCCTCACGTATACGGAGCGGGCTGAAAAGTACGCCCTGCGCGAAGTGCGTCATTCACAAACGCGACATTGCCCATAGCGGCGGGGAACACGGACCTACCTGACGTACGTTGGTAGGGCAAAGCCGGTCTGTCCGCGCGGTGACCCCGCGCGCCATGCCGGTGTACCTTCGGACAACCGAAGAGGTGGCCTCCCGCCGTCTCTGGGTAGTCAGTTGGAGCGGTTAGGGATACCGCGAGCCCCGGGTTCGCCCGGGGTTGCCAGGCTCTGGTCAGGAAGGGACGGGCCCGCCGGGGTTCCGCATCGGATGGATCTCAAGCGATTTACACGTGGGCCACTGCTGTGGATCCTGGGCATCGTCGTTCTGCTCCTTCTCGTCACCACGATGTGGGGCGGTGAGGGCGACTTCGAGAGGCGAGACACCTCACAGATCGTCAGCTGGATCGACGAGGGCAAGGTCTCCAACGCCAAGATCATCGACAAGGACCAGCGCATCGAGGTCACTCTGACCGACAAGAAGCGCTACTACTCCATGTGGGTGACCGGCCAGGGCATACAGCTCGCCGACAAGCTGCAGGCGGCGGAGTCGGCCAACAAGCTGCCCGGCGGATACAACGTCGAGGTGCCCAGGGAGAACTTCCTTCTCGGGCTCCTGGTGAGCTTCCTGCCGATCGTCATCATCGTGCTGATCTTCCTGTTCATCATGAACCAGATGCAGGGCGGCGGCTCACGGGTGATGAACTTCGGCAAGTCGAAGGCGAAACTCATCACCAAGGACACCCCCAAGACCACATTCGCCGACGTCGCGGGTGCCGACGAGGCGATCGAGGAGCTCCAGGAGATCAAGGAGTTCCTGCAGGCCCCGACGAAGTTCCAGGCGATCGGCGCCAAGATCCCCAAGGGCGTCCTGCTCTACGGCCCGCCGGGAACCGGTAAGACCCTGCTCGCCAGGGCCGTCGCCGGTGAGGCCGGGGTGCCGTTCTACTCCATCTCCGGTTCCGACTTCGTCGAGATGTTCGTCGGCGTCGGCGCCTCCCGGGTCCGCGACCTGTTCGAGCAGGCGAAGGCGAACGCTCCGGCGATCATCTTCATCGACGAGATCGACGCGGTGGGCCGCCACCGCGGTGCCGGTCTCGGCGGCGGCCACGACGAGCGCGAGCAGACGCTGAACCAGCTCCTCGTCGAGATGGACGGCTTCGACGTCAAGGGCGGCGTGATCCTGATCGCCGCGACGAACCGCCCCGACATCCTCGACCCGGCGCTGCTGCGCCCCGGTCGTTTCGACCGCCAGGTCACCGTCGACCGCCCGGACCTGGAGGGCCGCAAGGGCATCCTCAAGGTGCACGGCCGCGGCAAGCCCTTCGCCGAGGGCGTCGACCTCGACATCATCGCCCGCAGGACGCCCGGTTTCACCGGTGCCGACCTGGCCAACGTGATCAACGAGGCCGCGCTGCTCACCGCGCGGGCCGACCAGAAGCTGATCACGATGGAGCTGCTCGAAGAGTCCATCGACCGGGTGATGGCCGGTCCCGAGCGCAAGTCGCGCCTCATGTCGGACCAGGAAAAGAAGATCATCGCGTACCACGAGGGCGGACACGCCCTGGTCGCGCACGCGCTGCCCAACTCCGACCCGGTCCACAAGATCACGATCCTGTCCCGTGGACGCGCCCTCGGCTACACGATGACGCTGCCGATGGAGGACAAGTTCCTCGCGACCCGCTCGGAGATGCTGGACCAGCTCGCGATGCTCCTCGGTGGCCGTACGGCCGAAGAGCTCGTCTTCCACGAGCCCACCACCGGCGCCTCCAACGACATCGAGAAGGCCACCTCCATCGCCCGCCGCATGGTCACCGAGTACGGCATGAGCGAGCAGCTCGGCGCCCGTAAGTTCGGCAGCGGCAACGGCGAGGTCTTCCTCGGCCGCGAGATGGGTCACGAGCGCGACTACTCCGAGAAGATCGCCTCCACGATCGACGAGGAGGTCCGCCGCCTCATCGAGTCCGGCCACGACCAGGCATGGGAGATCCTCGTCGAATACCGCGACGTGCTCGACAACCTGGTGCTTGAGCTGATGGAGAAGGAGACCCTCTCCCGCGACCAGGTCCTGCAGATCTTCGCCCCGGTCGTCGTCAGGGAGAAGAGGCCCTCCTACTCCGGTTACGGCAAGCGGCTGCCCTCCAACCGCCCGCCGATCCTCTCCCGTAAGGAGCAGTCGGGCAACGGCACGCTCCCCCCGGGCGAGCAGGCCGACGGCAACGGCGCCCTTCCGGCGGGGACGGGCCACCCCGACACCGCGCCCAAGGACGTGAACTGAGCGTGGCGGGCGCCAGGCCGCTCCAGGTCGACACGGTCCGGCTGGAAAACGCTGTTCGTGAGATCCTCATCGCCATCGGTGAGGATCCCGACCGCGACGGGCTCCAGGCGACCCCCGCCAGGGTCGCCCGCGCCTACGCCGAGCAGTTCGCCGGGCTGGGGCAGACCCCGGAAGACGTCCTGACCACGGTCTTCGACGTCGACCACGACGAGATGGTGCTCGTCCGCGACATCGAGGTCTACTCGACCTGCGAGCACCACCTCGTGCCGTTCCACGGCGTCGCCCACGTCGGCTACATCCCCAACGAGAAAGGGCAGGTCACAGGCCTGTCCAAGCTCGCCCGCCTCGTCGACGTGTACGCCAGGCGTCCCCAGGTGCAGGAGAGGATGACCTCCCAGATCGCCGACGCGCTCATGAACGTGCTGGAGCCGCGGGGGGTGATCGTGGTGATCGAGTGTGAGCACCTCTGCATGACCATGCGGGGTGTGCGCAAGCCCGGTGCCAAGACGATCACCTCGGCCGTACGCGGAAGCTTCCGCGACAGTGACAAGACCCGCGCCGAGGCGATGGCCCTCATCATCCGCTGATCACCTTCACGCGTGCATTCGAGACACACCCCGTCAGGACCGCCGATCGGCGGCCCCGGCGGGGTTTCCGCGTTGTGGAGGGTTGTGGTCGGAAGCCCTGATTCTCCGCCACGGCCGACCGGTGCCTGGTACGTTGCTCGCGTCGGACGCCGCCGGGCGTACGCCGCCCGCGTCCGCAGGAGCTGGAGGAGAACGCATGCCGGCCAGACGTCCCCGAGGACCGTCCGCCCTGTGACGGGTGTGCGGATTCGTTATGGCACAAGCCGGACCCACGAGACGGGCGTATGGTGCGCAACGCCTAGGCTGGTCGCCATGACGACGTGGAGTGTGCCCGGGCTGCCGGACGCGGGCCGGTGCCTCGTTATGGGCGTGGTCAACGTCACTCCCGACTCCTTCTCCGACGGCGGCAGGTGGTTCGACCCGGCGGTGGCCGTGCGTCACGGCCTGGAGCTGGTCGAGCAGGGCGCCGACATCGTCGACGTGGGCGGCGAGTCCACCAGGCCCGGCGCCGCGCGGGTGCCCCTGGAGGAGGAGCTGGCCAGGGTCGAGCCGGTGATCAGGGAGCTGAGCCGCGAGGGCGTCACCGTGAGCGTCGACACCATGCGGGCCGAGGTCGCCCAGATGGCCGTGGAGGCCGGGGCGAAACTGGTCAACGACGTGAGCGGAGGGCTCGCCGACCCGGCGATGCCGAGGGTCGTGGCCGCCTCGGGCGTGCCGTACGTGGTGATGCACTGGCGGGGGCACAGCCACGCCATGGACCGCAGGGCCGTGTACGGCGACGTGGTGACCGAGGTGCGCGAGGAGCTCGCCAAGCGGGTCGCCTCCGTGCTGGCCGAAGGCGTGGCCGAGGAGCAGATCGTGCTCGATCCGGGGCTGGGCTTCTCCAAGAACCCCGAACACAACTGGGCTCTGATCGCGGGCATCGACAGGCTCGGAGAGCTGGGATACCCGCTGATCATCGGAGCCTCGCGGAAACGCTTCCTGGGTCGCCTCCTGGCCGACCGGGACGGCGCGCCGCGCCCTTTCAGTCGTAGTGACGACGCCACGCTCGCCGTGACCGCGCTCGCCGCGCAGGCGGGGGCCTGGTGTGTACGCGTGCACGACGTCCGCCCGAACGCGGACGCCGTCCGTGTGGCTGCCGCAGTTCAGGGAGCGAGATCATGAGCGTCGACACCACCGCCGTCGAAACGGTCAACCAGGCGTTCTACACCGCCATCGAGGACGCCGACCTCGACAGGATGACCGAGATCTGGGCCGAGGACATCGAGGGTGAGCAGGTGAGCTGTGTCCACCCCGGCTGGCCGATCGTGAACGGCCGGCAGGAGGTGCTGCGCTCGTGGGCGCTCATCATGGCCAACACGCCCTACATCCAGTTCGTGCTGACCGACGTCCGGGTCATGGTCCTGGGCGACGTCGCCATCCTCACCTGCGAGGAGAACATCCTCACCGCCGGCGACGAAGGTGACGCCAGCTTCGCGGCGGGCAAGGTGGTCGCGAGCAACACCTTCGTGCGGACGTCGGCGGGGTGGCGGCTCTGGCTGCACCACGGCTCGCCCGTGTTGCAGGGGGACGACGAGGACGAGGACGAGGAGGCCGCGTGATCGACGCCGAGACCCCCTCGTCCCCCGAGACGCCCCTGCGGATCGACGACGCCGTCAGCGACCTGATCGGGGATCCGGCCGACGAGCCGGTCGGCGGCCCGGCCGAGGGTTCGCTTCGAGACCCGCTGGAAGGTCCGGCCCCCGGCGTGTACGGGGACGCGGCGCACGGCCTGCCGCCGGGCGCGGCCGACCGGATCAGCCTGAAGGGGCTGCGGGTGCGCGGCCGGCACGGCGTGCTGGCCGCGGAGCGGGAGCTCGGCCAGGAGTTCGTCGTCGACGTCACCCTCTTCCTCGACACGGCGCCGGCGGCGGCCGGGGACGATCTGACCAGGACCGTCCACTACGGCGAGCTCGCCGAGGACCTTGCGGAGGTCGTGCGGGGCGAGCCGGTCGACCTGATCGAGACCCTCGCCCAGCGCCTCGCCGACGTCTGTCTCGCCCGCGAGCTCGTCCAGGTGGCGGAGGTGAGCGTGCACAAACCCGCCGCGCCGATCCCGCTGCCGTTCGACGACGTGATCGTGACGATCACCCGGGGCCGGGCATGAGGGTGGTCCTGGCGCTCGGCGGCAACCTGGGCGACCGGTTCGAGACCCTGAAGGGCGCGCTCGACGTCCTCTTCGAGAAGCCGGATCTCACGTTCGTCGCGGTGTCGCCGGTCTACGAGACCGACCCGGTCGGCGGTCCCGAACAGGGCGCCTATCTCAACGCGGTGGTGATCGCCGAGAGCGCGCTGGAACCTCGGGCGCTCCTCGATCGTGCTCACAGTGTGGAGAACACCTTCGGCAGGGTCCGGGTGGAGCGCTGGGGAGCGCGCACGCTGGACATCGACCTGATCACCGTGGGGGACGTCGTGATGGACGATCCCGACCTCACCCTGCCGCACCCCAGAGCGCACGAGCGCGCGTTCGTGCTGGTCCCCTGGGTGCGGGCCGATCCCGGGGCGGTCCTGTCCGGGCGCCGGGTGGCCGACCTGCTCGCCGGTCTCGACCAGGGTTACGTACGGCCGCGTCCCGACCTGATCCTGCGGGGGCCCGCGTGAGGCCGACCCGCCCCGGCGTTCTCGTCGGGCTTCTCATCGTGTTCGCGATCCTCACCTGGGCGCTGCTCAGGCCGCTCTACTCGTCCCTGCCGACCGTGCCGTGGACGGCGATCCCGACGGTGCTGCTGCTCGCGATCGGCGAGTTCTACACCGGCTGGATGACGAAGGCCAGGATCGAGCGCAAGCCCGACACCGAGCCGGTCGAGCCCCTCGCCGTGGCCCGTCTGGCCGCCCTCGCCAAGGCCTCCGCGTTCGGTGGCGCGGTCTTCGGCGGGATCTTCGCCGGGTTCACCGTCTACACGGTGGAGATGCTGGAGCAGGAGGTCCCCCGCAGGGACTTCTTCATCACCGGCGGGTCGCTGCTGGCGTGCGTGCTGCTGGTCTGCGCGGCCCTGTACCTGGAGCACTGCTGCCGGGTTCCCAAGGACTCCGCGGGCGACGAGCGCTGAGACCCCGCGCGCTGAGACGCCGCTAGCGGCGCCTCGCCGTCCACTGGCGTCCGAAGAGCATGATGACCGGAAGCGTGCAGATCAGCGCTCCGGCGATGGCGAGAGGGCGCTCCAGCCACCAGAACAGGTCCAGCCGTACCCTCTCGCCGGGTCCGCTGCCCACCAGCCACCAGGTGAGCGCCACCCAGATCGCCATACCGGTCGTGTGGAACAGGAACAGCGGGAGCGCGAACCGGTTCACCGTCTCGTTCACGCGCTGCCACCTGGGCCGTACGAGCAGGCGTTCCATGGACGGCCTCAGCACCTCCACCAGGCCGATCTGGAAGATCAGCAGGGCCACGATGACGAAGGTGGGCGGCGCCATGTTGGACAGCTTGTCGCCGGGAACGCCCACCATCGATCCGGGGTAGATGCCCGAGTAGACCAGGCCGAAGAGGGCGAACAGCCCGGTCCACAGGATGGCGACGTCGAAGCGGCGGGGAAGCGCCACCACCCGGTCGTAGAAGAATCCGGCCTGGTGGGCGAGTCCCCAGACGATGATCATGTTGAGCCAGCCCACGGCCTCGTACCCGTAGCGCAGCCGCAGCACGTCGACGACGAGCGCCGCCCCCGCCAGCCAGATCAGGGCGAGCACGTCGTAGTGCCGGTGCAGCCAGAGCGAGATCGGCAGCAGGGCGATCAGCACGAGGTAGACGCCGATGAACCAGAGCGGGCTGATGACGAGCAGGACCACGCGGCCCATCCACTCGATCCCGAACGCCCACGTCACGATCACACCGAACACGATCCAGGTCCCGGCGAGCGCGAGCGCGGGGATCGCGAGGCTCCGGATGCGCCGCCACACGAAGGTGCCGATGCCGACCCCGCGCTCGCAGGCCCGGTTCCACGACAGGAGGTGGACGTATCCGCCCACGTAGAAGAAGAGCGGCAGCACCTGCAGCAGCCAGGTGAGGATCCACAGCCCCGAGGTGAAGCCCAGCGGGCTCGTCGGCGAGGGGCCGTCGGGCCCCCACTGCAGGATCGTGAACGCCCAGTGCCAGACGACCACGACGATCAGGCTGAGCGCGCGCAGCCAGTCGACGTAGCGGTCCCGCCGCGGCCCGTCCGTGGCGGGAGGTACCTCGGCCGGTACGGAATCCGAGGGCGCGGTGCTTCCGGAGCGGCTCTCGGTGGTTTCCGAAGTCCCAGAGGTTCCTGGTGTCCCTGGCGTTCCGGGGGTTTCCCGGGATTTCGAGGCGGAGGGCGCGGGAGGAGGTGTGGAGGGTACAGGGGTCGCCCTCTCCTGGTCTCCACCGGATTCGATCATGCGGTTGCAACCGTGCCTTACTTGTCGATGTCGCCGACGACGAAGAACATCGAGCCCAAAATGGCGACCATGTCCGAGACCAGGTGGCCGGGGAGCATCTCGCGCAGCACCTGGACGTTGTTGAAGGAGGCCGAGCGGAGCTTCATCCGCCACGGCGTCTTCTCCCCGCGCGAGACCAGGTAGTAGCCGTTGAGGCCGAGCGGGCTCTCCGTCCAGGCGTAGGTGTGGCCCTCGGGCACCTTCAACACCTTGGGCAGGCGCTGGTTGACCGGCCCCGGGGGCAGGTCGACGAGCCGCTTCACGCAGGCGTCGGCCAGGTCGAGGGAGACCTTCACCTGTTCGAGCAGCACCTCGAACCGGGCGTGGCAGTCTCCCGCCGACCGGGTGACGACCTTCACCGGCACCTCGCCGTAGGCGAGGTACGGCTCGTCCCTGCGCAGGTCGAGGTCGACGCCGGAGGCGCGGGCGATCGGGCCGCTCACGCCGTACTGCATGATCGTCTCGCGGTCGAGGACGCCCACCCCGCGCGTGCGGGCGAGGAAGATCTCGTTGCCGGCGATCAGGTTCTCGATGTCGGGCAGTCGCCGCCGCACGTCGGCCACGGCCTGGGCGACCCGGCCCGTCCACCCCGCGGGGATCTCCTCCTTGAGGCCGCCGACCCGGTTGAACATGTAGTGCATGCGCCCGCCGGAGATCTCCTCCATCACGGCCTGGAGGGTCTCGCGCTCCCGGAACGCGTAGAAGACCGGGGTGATCGCGCCGAGCTCCAGCGGGTAGGAGCCGAGGAACATCAGGTGGCTGAGCACCCGGTTGAGCTCGGCCATCAGCGTGCGCGTCCAGACCGCCCTCGCCGGCACCTCCATGCCGAGCATCCGCTCCACCGCGAGCACGACGCCCAGCTCGTTGGCGAACGCCGACAGCCAGTCGTGCCGGTTCGCCAGCACGATGATCTGCCGGTAGTCACGCACCTCGAAGAGCTTCTCGGCGCCCCGGTGCATGTAGCCCACGATCGGCTCGGCGGAGCCGATCCGCTCCCCGTCCAGCGTGAGCCGCAGCCGCAGCACACCGTGCGTGGACGGGTGCTGCGGCCCGATGTTGAGGACCATGTCCTCGGTGGCGAGCTCCTTGCCGTCCGCCCCCCGTACGGCCTCGGCTCCAGCCCCCATCCCCACGCTCAGCTCACGGCGCGCGCCTTCAGTCATAGGGCCATGCTGTCACGTCAGCCGCGCGAGACAAGATCCCGCAGGGCGCCGATCAGTCGGTCGACGTGCTCGGAGGTGGTACCGATGCCGATGGAGGCGCGGACGGCGGAGGCGGTGACGTCGTCGCAGCCGCCGTCCTTGGCGCCCAGCAGGTGCCGTACGAAGGGGTGGGCGCAGAACTTGCCGTCGCGGACCCCGATGCCGTAGTCGCCGGACAGGGCCTCGGCGACCTCGCGGGCGGTGAAGCCGTCCACCACGAAGGAGACGATGCCGACGCGCGGGTGGTCCGGGCCCCACAGGGACAGCTCGTGGACGCCGGGGACACCCGCGAGGCCCGCCCTCAGGCGCCGGAGGAGGTGCTCCTCCTCGCGGACCAGCGGGGTCCAGCCGGTGGCGGACAGCGCGTCGCAGGCCGCGGCGAGCGCGATGGCGCCCAGCACGTTCGGGGTTCCGGCCTCGTGCCGCGCCTCCGGGTCGTCGTGCCACTCGGTGTCGTCGTCGTTCACGGCCTTCACCGCGCCGCCGCCCCGCAGGTACGGCTCGGCGTCGGCGAGCCAGTCGGAACGGCCGATCAGCGCGCCCGTGCCGAACGGCGCGTAGAGCTTGTGGCCGGAGAAGACCACGTAGTCCAGGTCGAGGGCCGTCAGGTTGAGGCGGCGGTGCGGGACGAGCTGCGCGGCGTCGACGAGGACGCGGGCATCGTGGCGGTGGGCGATGTGGGCGAGCGCCGCGATCGGCCACAGCTCCCCGGTGACGTTGGAGGCGGCGGTCACGACGAGCAGCTTGGGGCCGTCGATCGAGGCGAGGGCGTCGTCGACGGCGCGGACGGCCTCACCGGGGAAGGCGGGGGCCGCGAGCCGCACGACCCGCTCCCAGGGCAGCAGCGAGGCGTGGTGCTCGGTGTCGAAGACCACGGTGGTGGTGCCCTCGGGCAGGCTGCGGGCCAGCAGGTTGGTCGCGTCCGTGGTGTTGCGGGTGAAGATCACCGAGTCGTCGGGGCGGGCGCCGACGAAGGCCCGCACCGTGTGCCTGGCCTGCTCGTAGCGGGCCGTGGTCAGCTGGGACGCGTACCCGGCGCCGCGGTGGACGCTGGAGTAGGCCGGGAGCGCGGCGGCGACGGCGGCGCTCACCGGCTCCAGACAGGGGGCGCTCGCGGCGTAGTCGAGGTTGGCGTAGCGGACGAGCCTGCCGCCCCTGACCGGGACCTCCAGGTCCGAGCCGAGCACGGCCGGGATCGGCCGGTCACCGGACGCGCGGGTCTCGGGGACGGCGGTGGTGGCCGGGGTGACGGGGGTGGCGGGGGTGCCGATCGTGAGGGTGGACACGCCATGGCTCCTTCGAGGTCATCGGACCCCAACCCATGGCATAGGTGCCTGGAGCCCGCGCTTGCCCGGCACACCTCGTGCCGGACCAGGTCCTCACCCGGGGCACCCCGCCGCGGACGCGAGGGTTGCCGGCCAGCGAGCCGGGGCTTGTCACTGGCACTCATGACCTACGGAGGCACTATAACCGACGTCCCGCGGTGGCCCGCAAGTCCGAAAGGTGATCAACCCGGTGTCCGGGGCGGGAGCGAGCGCCTGGGCGCGTCCGGCGAATTGACGGCGAAGTTGTGATGAAAGGAAGGAACTCGGGGCCTTTCCCGGTCGTCCTGGAGTCAGCCGAAGAAGGTCAAGCCGGCTGGATGATCGCGCGTTCGAGCGTTGGCCGAAGAAATCGGCCGAAGAAGGAGAAGGCCATGGATTGGGTCACCAACCCCGAGATATGGATAGGTTTTTTCACCCTTGTCGCCCTGGAGATCGTCCTGGGGATCGACAACATCATCTTCATCTCGATCCTGGTGGGCAAGCTCCCGCCCGCGCAGCGTGACAGGGCACGCAAGATCGGTATTTCCGTCGCCCTGCTCAGCCGTCTCCTCCTGTTGTTCGCGCTGTCGTGGGTGGTGAGGCTCACGACGCCGATGTTCGAGGTCTTCGGGCAGGGGATATCGGGGCGCGACCTGATCCTGATACTCGGAGGCCTGTTCCTGCTGGGCAAGAGCGTCCACGAGATGCACAGCAGCCTGGAGGGGGACTCCCACCACTCCGAGGGCAAGGTGTCGGCGTCCTTCACCTCGGTGATCATCCAGATCATGATCCTCGACGTCGTCTTCTCGCTCGACTCGGTGATCACCGCGGTCGGCATGGTCGACGAGCTGGGCGTCATGATCGCGGCCGTCATCGTCTCGGTCATCGTGATGCTGATCGCCTCAGGGCCGATCAGCCGCTTCGTGGACCGGCACCCGAGCATCAAGATGCTCGCCCTGTCCTTCCTGGTGCTGATCGGCGTCGTGCTCATCGCCGAGGGGTTCGAGCAGCACATCCCCAAGGGCTACATCTACTTCGCGATGGCGTTCTCGCTGCTGGTGGAGCTGCTGAACATCCGGATGCGCGGCAAGGCGGGCAGGCGTAAGCCGGTCGAGCTGCGTTCTCGCTACGGTGCCGAGGACCAGGCGGGTCGTACGGACTCGGTGGACGGCACGGACCGGAAGGACTCGGTGGATCCTACGCACCGGGCCGGCTCGGAGGCGTCGGCGGTCGCGGTGCCTCAGGGGGTTCCGGCGAGCCAGACCGGTCCCGCGGACGGAGTGGATGAATCATCTAAAAAGGGAAATTCGGACAAGCGGCCCGACTCCTGACCAGGATTACGATGATTACGTGCGCTTTGATCCCTGGAATCCGGAATTCGTCGCCCACCCCTACGACGTCTACGACGAGCTGAGGCGGGAGCGGCCGGTCGGCTTCTTCGAGCCGACCGGCCAATGGCTGGTGGCGAGGCACGCCGACGTCAACGCGCTGCTGCGAGACCGCAGGCTCGGCCGGTCCTACCTGCACGTGGCCTCGCACCAGGAGTTCGGCAGGCCGGACGACCCCGAGTTCCAGGACCCGTTCTGGCGGGTGATCAGGGCAGGGATGCTCGACGTCGAGCCGCCGGTGCACACCAGGCTCCGGCGGCTGGTCTCGAAGGCGTTCACCCCCCGCATGGTCCAGGCCCTCCGCCCCAAGATCGCCCGCATGGCCGAGGAGCTCGTGGACGTCTTCGTCGAGCGCGGCGGAGGCGACCTGATCGCCGAGGTCGCCGAGCCGCTCCCGGTCACCGTGATCGCCGAGATGCTCGGCATCCCCGAGGCCGACCGGCACCTGCTGCGCCCCTGGTCGGCCGACATCTGCGGCATGTACGAGCTCCAGCCGTCGGTCGAGGCCCAGCACACCGCCGTACGGGCGGCCGAGGAGTTCTCCGCCTATCTCGTCGAGCTGGCCCGCGCCCGAAGGGCCGACCCCGGTGACGACCTGATCAGCGCGCTCGCCCTGGTGGCCGACGAGGGCGACCGGCTCACCGAGGAGGAGCTGGTCGGCACCTGCGTGTTGCTGCTCAACGCCGGACACGAGGCCACCGTGAACGTCACCGGCAACGGCTGGTGGTCGCTCTTCCGCAACCAGGCGGAACTCGACCGGCTCCGCGCCGACCACACCCTGCTGCCCACGGCGATCGAGGAGCTGATGCGCTGGGACACCCCGCTGCAGATGTTCGAACGCTGGGTGCTCGAGGACGTCTCGGTGGGCGGGATCGACATCCCGCGCGGCTCCGAGGTGGCGCTGCTGTTCGGCTCGGCCAACCGCGATCCCGAGGTCTTCGCCGACCCCGCCCGCCTGGACGTGGGCCGGGCCGACAACCCGCACATCTCCTTCGGCGCCGGCATCCACTTCTGCCTCGGGGCGCCGCTGGCCAGGGTGGAGCTGATCGAATCCTTCGGCGCCCTCCTGCGCAAGGCGCCGAAGATGGAACTCGTCACCGAACCCACCTGGGGTCCCGGCTACGTCATCCGGGGCCTCACCGCCCTCGATGTGCGGGTCTGAACCGGTCCGGAGCGGCGCTCTCAGTGGCGGCTCTGAGAGAGCCAGCCGAAGCCGCCGAGGCCGCCGGGGGCGATGAGCTCGGCCTCCTCGGAGGCCCTTGTGAGGGCCCGCAGGTAGCCGCGCGGGTCGTTTCCCGCCTGCTCGACCGGCGGACGGCTCCCGGTGACGCCCAGGGCGCGCAACGCCTCGCGCTGCGTGGTCAGCGCCGTCGTGACGGCTCCGGCGCTCTCGCCGGAGGCCGCGCAGGCGTCGAGCGCCACGTGGGCGGTGATGTCGCACGACCCGTCGGGCACGGGCGCGACCGTCGCTCCGTCCCGGTATCCGGCGAGCGTGCCGTACGGCGGCCGGTCGTCCAGCGCGTGGGAGTAGTCGATCGCGATCGCCCGGCCGCGCGCCAGCCGTACGATCACCGAGGCCCACGCCCTGTCGCGGGGCCTGCCGATCTCGGCACGCTCGCCGGGGACCCGCATCCGCCACCAGCGGGCCAGCCACGCGAGATCCGCCTCGGAGGGGCTGTCACCGAGCCGCTCCTCACCGTTCGTGATGTTGACCAGGACCAGCCGGGGGCCGTCGGCCGTCTGCTCCACGATGTCGACGGGGACGTTGTCGAGCCACTCGTTGGCGATCACCAGCCCGTGGATCCCGTCCGGCGCGGCCTTCGCCCAGACGATCTCCTCGGGCAGCGCCGAAGGCCGGGGCGCCAGGTCGACCGCGGTGACCCGCAGTCTCGACCGGAGCGCGGGCGGCGCCGCGGCGAGCACACCGGCCGCCAGCCTGCCCTCACCGGCGCCGATGTCGACCAGGTCGAGCACCTCGGGGCCGCCCAGAGCCTCGTCGATCGCGGCCAGCTCGCGCAGCACGGCCTCGGCGAAGACGGGGGAGGCGCCGACCGAGGTCCGGAAATGGCTGGAGGGACGCTCCCGGAGATAGAAGCCGCTCTCGCCGTAGAGGGCGTGCTCCATCGCGGCACGCCAGGTGAGCCACACGCTCTCAGACGCTACCCGCCGGGGCGAGGGAACGAGATCGACGCGCGCCGACGCTTCGAGTGAGTGCATGACCGCATTCTGTCATCGGTTTGCACGATCCTTGTCGACGCCACGTCGGCGCGTCGCCGTCCGAATCACCGTATGGGCCGGGTTTCCGGGCTCTTTCGTGGGTCACGTACGCTCCCGGTGTGCCCGATCCGGGCATACCGGGAGGAGATGTCGCCTCCGTTGCCGAACACGCGTCTTGACGCGGTCGCGACAGCACGGCCCGTTACTCTGGTCAATCGGGCACGGAACCCACATGGTCGAAGGACGGGACGTCATGGACGCAGTCGATCGCCCGGCACGGCTGGCCGTCGGAGTGGTTGGAGCGGGCAAGGTCGGTTCGGCGCTCGGCGCCGCGCTCGTCAGGGCGGGGCACCGGGTGGTCGCGACGAGCGGCGTCTCCGACGCCTCCAGGGAGCGGGCGGTCGAGCGGCTCGGGCTCGTCCCCGCGAGACCCGAGGACGTGGTGGCGGGCGCGGATCTCGTCCTGCTCACCGTCCCCGACGACGTACTGCCGGACCTGGTCTCCGGCCTGGTGGAGACCGGTGCCGACCTGCGCGGCAAGCTGGTGGCGCACACCAGCGGCGCGTACGGCCTCGCCGTGCTGAACCCGGCGATCAAGGCCGGGGCGCTACCGCTCGCGCTGCACCCCGTGATGACCTTCACCGGCCGCGACGACGACCTGCGCCGCCTCACCGGGATCTCGTACGGGGTGACCGCTCCCGACGCGCTTCGCCCGGTGGCCGAGGCCCTCGTCATCGAGATGGAGGGCGAGCCGGTCTGGATCGCCGACGAGGACCGGCCGCTCTACCACGCGGCCCTGGCGGGGGCGGCCAACCACATGGTGACGCTCGTCGCGGAGTCCTCGGAACTGCTGGAGAGGATCGGCGTGGAGCAGCCGGGCAGGATGCTCGGCCCGCTGCTCGGCGCGGCCCTGGAGAACGTGCTGCGGCTCGGCATCGCGGGGCTGACCGGCCCGGTGGTGCGCGGCGACGCGGGGACCGTCCGCAGACACGTGGACGCGCTCATCCTCGCCGCCCCCGAGGCGGCGGACGCCTACGTGGCGCTGGCCAGGCTCACCGCCGACCGGGCGCTGGCGGCCGGGTTGCTCAAGCCCGAGGCCGCCGAGCGCCTTCTGGACGCCCTCGGCGGCAACAAATGGACCTGAACCCCGGGAGGTTCCAATGATCGTGGCGGACGACCGTGCGGGGCTGCTCAAGGCCCGCGAGACCCTGGGGATCGGCGCGGGCGCCTTTTCCGGGGGAAGCGCGCTGGCACTCGTACCGACGATGGGCGCGCTGCACGAGGGACACCGCTCGCTCATCCGGCTGGCCCGAGAGAGAGCCGCGCACGTGGCGGTGAGCATCTTCGTGAACCCGCTCCAGTTCGGGCCCACCGAGGACTACTCCCGCTATCCCCGTACGTTCGACGCCGACCTCGAAGCCTGCGCGGCCGAGGGGGTGGGCGTGGTGTTCGCCCCCTCGGCCGAGGACATGTACCTGCCGGACAGGCAGGTCGGCGTGTCCGCGGGCGAGATGGGCTCGGTCGTCGAGGGGGAGTTCAGGCCGGGCCACCTCGACGGCGTGCTGACCGTGGTGCTGAAGCTGTTCAACCTGGTCCAGCCGGACGTGGCGGTGTTCGGGCAGAAGGACGCCCAGCAGCTCGCGATGATCCGCAGGATGGTCGCCGACCTGAACCTGCCGGTCTCGATCGTCGGGGGGCCCACGGTCCGCGAGCCGGACGGTCTGGCGCTGTCCAGTCGCAACCGCTACCTGTCGCGGGACGACCGGGTGGCGGCCCTCGCCCTGTCCCGTGCCCTTGAGGCCGGGGCCGGGCAGGCTCTCGACCGCGGCGACGGCGCGGACGAGACCCGTGTCCTTGCCGCGGAGGCCGGGCGGCGCGCGCCCGCGGAGATCCGCCGGGCCGCCCTCGCCGTCCTGGAGGCCGAGCCGTCGCTCGTGGTCGACTACCTCGTCCTGGTCGACCCGGCGACCTTCGCGGAGGTCGGCGACGACCACACGGGTGAGGCGATCCTCGCGGTGGCCGCGAGGGTGGGGTCCACCAGGTTGATCGACAACGTCACGCTCGACATTCGCTGATCCGCGGCCGTTCGGCGGTGGGGCCCGTGAGTCGCGGAGGAGGGCTCCCGTTTCGACCTCCGTCGGGGTGTACGGTCCCGAGCTGCCATGATTTCGGCATTCGGGCGAAATGTCCTACCCCGGGGAACAGCCGATTCGCGGGGGGCGTTATCGTCACACTGACGAAATGAACGGCCTCTAACGAGCCCCGCGAGGAGGCGGCTATGAGCATCCCGGCCATTCCCCAGAGGTTGACCGCTCCCGCTCCGGGCTGGACGGTACGGGCGGACGTGGTCGTGGTGGGCTCCGGCATCGCCGGCCTCACCCTGGCACTGCGGTCCGCCGCCCTCGACCCCGGGGCGAAGGTCCTCGTCGTCACCAAGGACGTCCTGTCCTCGGGATCGACCCGCTGGGCACAGGGCGGCATCGCCGCCGTGCTCGATCCGCAGGACACCCCGGAGGAACACCTCTCCGACACGCTCGTCGCCGGAGTGGGCCTCTGCGACGAGGAGGCCGTCCGGACCCTGGTGACCGAGGGGCCCGACGCGCTGCGCGGCCTGATCGCGATGGGCGCCCGGTTCGACACCGACGACTCGGGGGCACTCCAGCTCACCAGGGAGGGCGGCCACCGGCGCGACCGCATCGTGCACGCGGGAGGCGACGCCACCGGGGCCGAGGTGCAGAGGGCGCTCGTCCAGGCCGTGAGGGAGTCGGGGATCGAGGTGATCGAGCACGCGCTCGTCCTCGACCTCCTCAAAGACGCCGAGGGCCGCACCGCGGGGGTGACCCTGCACGTCATGGGCGAGGGTGAGCGCGACGGGGTGGGCGCGGTCACGGCTGGGGCCGTGGTGCTGGCCACGGGAGGCATGGGGCAGGTCTACTCGGCCACCACCAACCCCCTCGTCTCCACCGGCGACGGAGTGGCGCTCGCGCTGCGCGCGGGCGCCGTCGTCAGGGACCTGGAGTTCGTCCAGTTCCACCCGACCGTCCTCTGGCTCGGCGAGCACTCCACCGGCCAGCAGCCGCTGATCTCCGAGGCGGTGAGGGGCGAGGGGGCCGTACTGGTCGACGCGGACGGCACCCGCTTCATGCGCGACGTTCACGAGCTCGCGGACCTCGCCCCCCGCGACGTCGTGGCGAAGGCGATCATGCGACGGATGCGCGCCACCGGCGCCGACCACGTCTACCTCGACGCCCGCCACTTCGGCGAGGAGAAGTGGCGCACCCGCTTCCCGACGATCCACGCGGTCTGCCTGGAACACGGCATCGACCCGGTCACCCAGCCGATCCCCGTCGCGCCCGCCGCCCACTACGCCAGCGGCGGTGTCCGCGCCGACCTGCGCGGCCGTACCAGCGTGCCCGGCCTGTACGCGTGCGGCGAGGTCGCCTGCACCGGCGTGCACGGCGCCAACCGGCTCGCCTCCAACTCCCTGCTGGAAGGTCTGGTCTTCGCCGGGCGCATCGCCGCCGACATCCACAAGGCGCGTACCGTCCTCGCCGGGAGTGCCGGGAGTGCCGGGAGTGCCGGGAGTGCCGGGAGTGCCGGGAGTGCCGGGAGTGCCGGGAGTGCCGGGAGTGCCGGGAGTGCCGGGAGCGCCGGGAGCGCCGGGAGCGCCGGGAGCGCGACGCGGCCGGTCGAAGACGAGCCGGCCGCGAGCGGGGCGGTCGTGGGTGAGCCGGCGACGGGTGAGCCGGTCGCCGATGACCGGCCCACCGGCTTGATCGACCCCAGGGCCCGGAGCAGGATCCAGGGACACATGAGCCGGGGAGCGAGCGTGCTGCGCGGCCAGGAGTCCCTGGGAGAGGTCGCCAGGGCCCTGCTGAACCTCAGGTGGACCCCGGTGGTGGTCGAGCCGTGCACCGAGTCCTGGGAGACCACCAACCTGCTGACGGTCGCCTCCGCGCTCGTGGCAGCCGCCCGCGAACGCGAGGAGACCCGGGGGTCACACTGGCGTGAGGACTTTCCCGAGCGGAACGACGACCGGTGGCTGGGCCACCTCGACATCACCCTGACAGCGGAGGGGCTGGCCATGACATACGCACCGCACGGGCAGCGCGCGAGCGCGCTGCCGCCCCAGGTGGAGAACGACCTGGTCGAGGCGGGCCTGGACCCGAGGGCGGTGACCGCGGTCCTGGAGGCCGCCGCGGCCGAGGACCTGCAGGAGGGGGGCGACGTCACCAGTGTCGCCACCATCCCCGCCGACCAGACCGCCACCGCCGACGTGGTGGCCCGCGCCGACGGCGTGGTCGCGGGGCTGGCCGTGGCCGAGGGCGCGTTCTCCCACCTCAGCCAGGGCCGCCTGGTGACCGAGCGCAGGGTCAAGGACGGCGAGCGCGTCGCCACCGGCGACGTGCTGATGACCGTCACCGGTCCCACCAGGGACCTGCTGACCGCCGAGCGCACCGCGCTCAACCTGCTCACCCACCTGTCCGGCATCGCGACCCTGACCGGCCGCTGGGTCCGGGCCGTCGAGGGGACCGGGGCCAGGATCAGGGACAGCCGCAAGACGCTGCCGGGACTGCGGGCCCTGGAGAAGTACGCCGTCCGGTGCGGCGGCGGAACCAATCACCGCATGTCGCTTTCGGACGCCGCGCTGATCAAGGACAATCACGTGGTGGCCTCGGGTGGGGTCGCCGAGGCGTTCCGGGCGGTCCGTGACGCCTTTCCCGGCCTGCCGATCGAGGTCGAGGTCGATCGGATCGACCAGATCGAGCCGGTGCTGGCCGAGGGAGCGGAGGAGATCCTGTTGGACAATTTCACCGTCGAGGAGCTGGCGCGGGCCGTACGGCTGGTGGACGGCAGGGCGCGGCTGGAGTCCAGCGGGGGATTGACCCTCCAGGTCGCTCGTGCCGTGGCGGAAACGGGTGTTGACTACCTTGCCGTGGGCGCGCTCACGCATTCGGCGCCGGCGCTGGACATCGCCTTGGACCTTCGGGGGAATTGATGCTGCTTGCCATCGACGTCGGCAACACTCACACCGTTCTCGGACTCTTCGAGGGTGAGGACGTCATCGAGCACTGGCGGATCGCCACGGACGCCCGGCGCACGGCTGACGAGATCGCCGTCGTGCTCCAGGGGCTGCTCGGGCAGTCGCCGCTGCTCAAGGGCGCCGACGTCAACGGCATCGTGATCTGTTCCACCGTCCCCTCGGTGCTCAACGAGATGCGTGAGATGTGCCGCCGCTACTACGGCGACGTGAACGCGGTGATCGTCGAGCCGGGCGTCCGCACCGGGGTGCCGGTGCGGATGGACAACCCGAAGGAGGTCGGCAGCGACCGCATCGTCAACGCGCTGGCGGCGATCCAGCTGTACGGCGGGCCGTGCGTCATCGTCGACTTCGGCACCGCGACCTCCTTCGACGCCGTCTCCGCCAAGGGGGAGTACGTCGGCGCGGTGACCGCCCCCGGCATCGAGATCTCGGTGGACGCGCTCGCCACGGCGGGGGCGCAACTCCACAAGGTGGAGCTGATCCGTCCTCGCTCCGTGATCGCGAAGAACACCGTCGAGGCGCTTCAGGCCGGCATCATCTACGGCTTCGCCGGTCAGGTCGACGGGATCGTCGAGCGGATGGCGGCGGAGCTCGCCGACGACCCCGACGACGTCACCGTGGTCGCCACCGGCGGTGCGGCGCCGCTCGTGGTGAGCGAGGCCCGCTCGATCGACATGCACGAGCCCTGGCTCACGCTGATCGGCCTGCGCCTGATCTACCACCGCAACACGCCCTGAGGACGCCGGGGCACCGGGAGAGTCCCTCCCGGTGCCGGACGGGGGGAACTCACGGGGTTCGCCGCATCGGTACCCTTTGGAACTGTGACCGATGACGTGACCACCCCCGCCGAGGATCTGCCCGAGCAGATGCGTGTACGCCGGGAGAAGCTCGACCGCCTCCGTTCCGAGGACGTCGACCCCTATCCGGTGAACTTCCCGCGCACCGCGACCAACGCCGAGATCCGCCAGAAATACGCCGATCTCTCCGCTGACACCGCGACGGGCGACAAAGTGGGTGTCACCGGCCGCGTGATGCTGTCCAGGACCGGAGGCAAGCTCTGCTTCGCCACCATCCGCGACGGCTCAGGCGATCTCCAGATCATGGTCTCCCTGGACAGGGTGGGCGAGGAGTCCCTCGCCGCGTGGAAGCGCGACGTCGACCTGGGTGACCACGTGGGCATCGAGGGCGAGGTCATCACCTCCCGCAGGGGCGAGCTGTCCATCCTCGCCGACCGCTGGGCGATCACGTCGAAGTGCCTGCGCCCGATGCCGGAGAAGCACGCCGGGCTCACCGACCCCGAGGCGCGGGTCCGTCAGCGCTACGTCGACCTCATCGTCAACGACGAGGCCAGGAAGATGGCCCACACCCGCAGCGCCGTGGTCCGGGCCGTCCGCGACTTCTGGCACGAGGAGGGCTACCTGGAGGTCGAGACGCCGATGCTTCAGCCGATCCACGGCGGAGCCACGGCCAGGCCCTTCAGGACCCACATCAACGCGTACGACATGGAGCTCTACCTCCGGATCGCGATCGAGCTCTACCTCAAGCGGCTGGTGGTCGGCGGCCTGGAGAAGGTCTTCGAGATCAACCGCAACTTCCGCAACGAGGGCGCCGACTCCACCCACAACCCCGAGTTCACGATGCTGGAGGCGTACGGCACGTATCTCGACTACAACGACATCGCCGACCTGACCCAGCGGATGATCCAGAAGGCCGTGATAGCGGCCCTCGGCCACTCCGTCGTCGTCCACCAGGGCCAGGAGGTCGATCTCGGGCTGGCGAAGTGGCCGCGGATCACCCTGTACGGATCGGTCTCCGAGGCGCTGGGCGAGGAGGTCACCACCGAGACGCCCCTGGAGCACGTCCGCAAGCTCGCGGACGCGCGGGAGATCCACTGGGACGCCAAGTGGGGTCAGGGCAAGCTGGTCCAGGAGATCTTCGAGGCCCTCGTCGAGCACACGCTCATCCAGCCCACGTTCGTCATGGACTATCCGCTGGAGACCTCCCCGCTGGCACGCAACCACCGGGACAACCCCCTCCTCACCGAGAAGTGGGACCTGATCGGCTTCGGTACCGAGCTGGGCACCGGTTACTCGGAGCTGAACGACCCGATCGAGCAGCGCCGCCGCCTGACCGAGCAGTCCCTGCTCGCCGCGGGCGGCGACGCGGAGGCCATGCAGCTTGACGAGGATTTCCTCACGGCCCTGGAATATGCGATGCCGCCCACCGGTGGCATGGGGCTCGGGATCGACCGTCTCATCATGGCCTTCACCGGCAAGAACATTCGCGAGACCATCCTGTTCCCGCTGGTGAAGCCGACCGCCTGAGCACGGCGAAGGGCGGCACGCAGGGATTTCGCGATGGCGTCGGCCCCGGGCACCGCCCGGGGCCGGCGCCGTTTTCATGTGGTGGCGTGGTGAGACCGCCGTGAGTGCCGCGGGGCCGTCGACGAAACGGACGAAACGAACGAAACGAGAGTGGAGGGCTGGAAACGGTCGTCGCGCCCATGGTCCCCCATAATGCCGGACGCCTTTCCGTGCGGATCAGAAATCCATTTCCAGCACGTCCAATATCGCTTTCGCGTCCCATCGTCACCGCGTGATACTTCACGAATGCCGCGAAGCTGCTTCCTCGACCCCTATATTTCTGTCTTTTTCGCGGCGTGCCGTCAAGGTGGCGGATGGTGATGGCCGCCGAAGACTATCGGGAAGAGATCGGTTTTTACCGAGAAATGCGGGCAGTCCGGATCTCCGGAGGACCCGCTCCGGCGCGCCCGGCGGGGCGAGGGCTCCCGCGAAACCTTGTTCTGCCAGGACTTCGATCACCGCAGCCAGGGGTGCCTGCCGGCTCGTGCTCGGGATGGGTCATGACATAGCCGCAAAGGCACTGACATATCATGAGTACTTCATGTAGCGCCTACTATGTCAATACTGGACGCGCGCTATGAAGAGCGGAACTTGACGACCTTTGAACAAGGCGTTTACCGTTCCTGGCGGACGGTATTCATTTCCGGCGTCTCGCACCCGGTTTCCAGAGTGGGGGGAGTGACTCTTGATGGCATATCCAGAAGTGGATTCACGCCATGGCGACAGCCCCCTGGGCATGAGCGATATCGGTCTCAGCGATGACGACCTCGTGCTGCTGGCTGAGCTCGCCAAGGGTGTCACGGTCGATCGGGTGGGGCGTCGCCTCGACATCAGCGGGCGGACCGTCAGGCGCAGGCTGAGAGGCATCTGCGACCGCATCGGTGTCGCCACGGCGATCGAGGCCGTCGCCTGGGCCGCACGCCGTCGCCTGATCTGACACGGCACCGCACGCGTGCCCGGCAGGTCGGGCCGGGCACGCGTGCGGGCAGGACAGGGTGGGGCGGGGTGGGGCACGCTCAGGCGGCGATGCGGACGCCTCCGACGAAGGGCCGGTTGTCGATCGTGGTGATGTGGACGACGTCACCCGTCCGGGGCGCGTGGACCATCAGGCCCGCGCCGATGTAGATCCCGACATGGTGCAGGTCGCTGTAGAAGAAGACCAGGTCTCCGGGGCGTAGCTCTTTCCTGGAGACGTGGGTGCCGGCGGTCCACTGGTCGCCGGTGTAGTGCGGCAGGCTGATGCCGACCTTCTGGTAGGCCCACATGACCAGCCCGGAGCAGTCGAAGGAGTTGGGACCCTCGGCGCCCCAGACGTACGGCTTGAGCTGCTGGGTGAGCGCCCAGCGGGTCGCCTCCGCGGCCTTGCCGCTGCCCACGATGGGCACGTTGGTCTTCACCCGGGCGCCCCTGTTGCCGACGGCCCTGGCACGCACCTCGCTGAACAGGTCGCTCTCGACCCGCGCGACCAGACGCTCGATCTTGGTCCGATTGCCGTCGATCTCCACCAGGAGCTTCTTGACCTCCGCCGTCCTCGCCTTGGCGCCGGCCTTCGCCCGCTCGGCGGTCTCGATCGCCCGGGCGACCTGGGCGACCTCCTCGCTCTGCTGCTGCTGGAGCGCGTAGTTGGTGGTGGCCTGATCGAGGAAGGTGTCGGGGTCCGTCGCCTGTGTGAAGGCGAGTCCGGAGTTCAGGCCGCCCGACATGTAGGTGCTCTGCGCCAGGAGGGTGGCCTTGGTGCGACGGGAGGCCAGCTCCGACTCGCTCGACGCGAGGATCTTCTCGGCGCTCTCCGCGGCCCGCTGGGCCTGCCTGAGCTTGACCCGCTCGCCGTTGTACCGCTCGGCGAGGACGCCGATCTCCTCGTGCAGTTTCTCGGCCTGCTTGGCCAGCTGCTGGAGGCTGGGTTCGGGGTCGGCGGTGGCCGCGACCGTCGGTGTGCCGAGAGTGAGGGTGGCGAATGCCAGGCCGATCACCGCCATGCGGCGGCGCAGCCCGCGCGGCGCGCGTTCTCGACGGCGGGCGTCGTCGCCCGCGTTCTTTCCTCCGCGGTCGCGCTCGCGCTTCACCAACGGGCTCCTCTCCTCGGCCGCCTACCGGGTTAGCTGACGGGTTCGGGCCGGAGGCAGCCCTACCGAGTGCGCCGTTGGCACTCGGATTCACCCCCAAGGACGTGGTGGGTCCCCGGTTCCCCGTGGTGAGGGATTCGGCGGGTCAGGCTTTTACGTCTCTGACATCGAGCACGGAGATTAGTGCACCCGTGGTTCCTGCTCAACCAGAACTGCGAATTCAGTGGAGGTTCCGCAACTGAAGTGTCACGGAAAGATCACATGTCAATATGATCAACATGGCCATTACGCTGCCTTTACCTCCCCGGCGGGGGTGTGGGGAAGGTCTTCCCAGGTCCGGGACCGTACCAAAGGTGAGTTGTGGCACACGTGAGATGCCGCGCGCCCAGTGTGGTAAAGCGATTACCGGCGGTCATGTGAGGGGGGTGTGCCGCGAGTTAAGGAGGAGCCGTAATTGAAGACCGGTGAGGACGTACGCTGAACGGTCATGGAGCAGCTTGCTGAGCATTCTCCCGTGCCGGTCGTGCGCACCCCGGGCGGCGGGGAGCGACGCGCGGGACCCGAGGGGGCGGAGCCTGACCCGCCCCTGCCCGAGGCGGCCGAGGTCGCGGAGATCGTCAAGGCCACAGGGGCCCCAGGGGTCGCCGAGGTCTCGGTCCGTCGTGCCCGGACCCCGGACGTCCGCGCGATCAGGCGGCTCGTCGACACCTACGGCGGCGTCGGCCCCCGCCTGCTGGAGAAGGCCACCGTCACCCTGTACGAGGACGTTCAGGAGTTCTGGGTCGCCACCGACAAGGAGGGGGCGGTCATCGGCTGCGGGGCTCTCCACGTCCTCTGGGAGGATCTGGCCGAGATCCGCACCGTGGCCGTCGATCCGACCCGTCGCGGGATGGGAATCGGCCACCGGATCGTCTCCGCCCTCATTCGCACGGCCGCGGAGCTGGGCCTGCGCCGGGTCTTCTGTCTCACCTTCGAGGTCGACTTCTTCGCCAGGCACGGTTTCCGCGAGATCCAGGGCACGCCCGTCGCCCCCGCGGTCTACGCGGAGCTTCTCGCCTCCTACGACGAGGGCGTGGCGGAGTTTCTCGATCTGGAGCACGTCAAGCCCAACACCTTGGGAAACACCCGGATGTTGCTCCACCTGACACGTGAGCCCGACTGTGATGACTTTGGAGCTGACTGATCGGAAAGGTGACTGTCGATACCTATGTCGATACCTTGTGCAGCAGCAAGCATGTGCGTCTGACATTTGCCACATGCGCAGTCTAAGTGAGGTGACGCGGTGAGCACCGGACAGCCGCCGTATCCACAGGATGATCCCGACCGCGATCGCACACCGTCGGGACACCCGGATTACGGACAGCACAACGCGGGTCGAGCCGCTGGCGAACTCGATCCCGACGTAACGGTTATGGGATATCGGTCGGAGGCCTCACAGCCGAACACCGGCCCAGGACAGAGCCAGCCCGGCTACGGTCAGGGTTACGGGCAGCAGGGCTACGGCCAGCAGCCCGGTTACGGTCAGCAGGGTTACGGCCAGCAGTCCGACTACGGGCAGCAGTCCCAGCAGCAGGGCTACGGCCAGCAGGGCGGGACGGGGTCGTACGGGCAGCAGCAGCAGCCCGGCTACGGCCAGCAGTCCCAGCAGCAGGGTTACGGCCAGCAGCCCGGCTACGGCCAGCAGGGCGGGACCGGCGGGTACGGCCAGCAGGGCGGGACGGGGTCGTACGGGCAGCAGCAGCCCGGCTACGGCCAGCAGGCGTCCCACGAGCAGTCGGGCTACGGCCAGCAGTCCCAGCCCGGTTACGGCCAGCAGGGTTACGGCCAGCAGTCGGGCTACGGCCAGCAGGGGGCCCAGCAGCCCGGCTACGGTCAGCAGCCGGACTACGGGCAGCAGTACGGCCAGCAGGGTTACGGCCAGCAGCCCGACTACGGGCAGCAGGGCTACGGCCAGCAGCCCGGGTACGGGCAGCAGGGCTACGGCCAGCCGTACGGCGGTCCTCCCGGAGCGCCCGCCCCGCTCGCGGAGTGGTGGCAGCGTCTGCTGGCGAGGTTGGTCGACGGGATCATCCTGGCGATCCCGGGGGTCATCATCAGCCTGGTGCTGACCGCGATGCTGGTGACCGCCCCCACCTTCGACGGCACGTCGATCACGGAGGGGAGCGGGACCTTCCTCGCCGGGCTCCTCATCGCGTTGGTCAGCGCGTCGATCTACATGGCCTACGAGTTCCTCATGCTCAGCAGGGGCGGCCAGACGGTCGGCAAGATGGTCATGGGCATCAAGGTCGTGCCGGTCGGCAGTGCCCTGCCGCCCGGCGGGCTCGGCTCCGACCTGGCGGTCAAGCGCGCCGGGGTGTTCTTCGGCCCGCAGTTCCTGAGCTGGATCCCCTTCGTCGGCTTCCTCTTCAACATCTTCAGCCTCGTGAACGTCCTGTGGCTGCTGTGGGACAAGCCGCTGCAGCAGGCCCTGCACGACAAGGTGGCGGGGACGGTCGTCGTCAAGATCAAGTAGTCCCCTGAATAAGCGGGGCCGGCGGTTCAACCGCCGGCCCCGTTTTCGTGCGCGGGTGAGAAAACGGGGGCCCTTAGGGGCCCGTAAGGGTCTCGGGGGCCGGGGCGCGGAAGCCTCAAAACCATTTGCCGCGCCCTGAGCAACGCGGGGGAAGTTATGACCGAGTCTCGACCCGCTCGCCGGAATATTCGCGTACGTTGCCCACAACGGGCTCACGTCCGCCCTGGGCGCCCTATGAGGGGTCAATGCCGGATCCGTCCCCGTCGGGGGTTCGCGCACTACTCGCCGAATGGTCGGCGCCGCGCGCCTCCGGCATCCTCGGTGACCTCGCGTCGGATTCTCTTCTTCGCCTTCCGCCGTGTGTTCGGGGCGGCCGGTGAAGACCTTCTTACGGATCCGGATCGGGGCGCCCGGTGTTGGCGAGGTTGTCTGAGGAGTGCATCGCGTTTGGTGGTTATACGGTCTACGACTATGTACTCCGTGCCAGAGTGGGTCGTACTCTTGGCAAGAAAGTGTTGAAGATCCGTCTTGTTCCATACACTTGTGTCACATCGGTTCACACCGAGGTGATGAAGCGAGCAGCTCCCCGTCCGGGCGTTCTGTCGACGGAGGGCATTCTCGCGATGAAGTCGTCGGCGGCGATCTCAGGCTCCATGGCAAGGTGTTGTTCATCCCGGCGGACAGCCCCCTTCAGCAGGGACTTCGTCGCCGGGAGGTCGATGGCGCAGCGGCGCGGAAGCCGTGCGGCATTGGTATTACGGCGACGATGATGATCACCTGATCGTCCACCTGGTTTTTCCTCGTGCCTTTACGACCACAACCGGTAAGAGAGCTGGAGAGAAGCATTAGGCTGGAGGAAGACGGCATGGTCGCCCCTGCGCGCGTGTCGCCGGTCGGTGGCGCTATGGTCATCTATGGGCGGTTCCAGCGATCGGGTGCGCTCGCGAGGCCCGGAGAGCCGCCGCCACATTTTCATGGTCCCCAGAAAGCCACCCACGGTGCGGAGCGAGGGCGAATGTACGACGTATTGTCCGCGTTGATACCCCCGGCGGTCGTCGGCGGGGCCTTCATCTTCGGAGTCGTCAAGCTACTTCGGAGTGAAGCCGCCGGCCGACGTCCGGCAAAACGGCCCGACCCCGAGTCGCAGAAGAGCTGATCCACCGGAGGCTCGACCGGTGAGTCTCGGTTGCCTGTGAGAATCGCCGAGCTCCTGGAATTGCCGCTCTTCGATCGCGGGTATATGTTTAGCTTGCGAATGAAACAATACTCCGCGAAAGGATTGTGTAGATGGCCAAGCAGATCCAGGAGATTCTCATCGACGACCTCGATGGGGGCGAGGCCAATGAGACTGTCGCCTTCGCGATTGACGGCACCAGCTATGAGATTGACCTGAGTGACGTTAACGCGAAGAAGCTCCGCGACTCCCTGTCGCCTTTCGTGCAGAGCGCCCGCCGTTCCGGCGCCCTGGCTCCCCGCCGCCGTCGCGCGGGCGGAGCGCGGGCACTCACGCGAGAGAAGAGCGCCGACATCCGGGCGTGGGCGAAGTCCCACGGACTCAATGTCAGCGAGCGCGGTCGGATCGCCTCGAAGATCGTCGAGCAGTACGAGCAGGCTCACTAGATCGGCTCAGTAGATCGAGTGAATCATGCGGTTATGGCGGTCACGGTGGGGTCCGGTGGCGGCCATGACCGCATGATGCGTTTTACTGGAAGACAAACGTCGTTCGCTTGCGGCGTAGCGGGAACATCGCACCCCCCATAAGTAGTTGGATGGAGGGTGAACGCCCTGCGCTCGGGGAACGTCTTCTGCATAGAGCGGTCGCCGGGTCGGGGCTACCATGCGGGATGACAGGGCTCGGATATCCCGGACCTGCCTGACCGCTCTGTGAGGAGCGACGAGATGTTCGAGAGGTTCACCGACCGCGCACGGCGGGTTGTCGTCCTGGCCCAAGAAGAGGCCCGGATGCTCAACCACAACTACATCGGTACGGAGCACATTCTTCTTGGCTTGATCCATGAAGGTGAAGGCGTTGCCGCCAAGGCTCTGGAGAGCCTCGGCATCAGTCTTGAAGGTGTGCGTCAGCAGGTCGAGGAGATCATCGGCCAGGGTCAGTCTGCGCCGTCGGGGCACATTCCGTTCACCCCGCGTGCCAAGAAGGTCCTTGAGCTGTCGCTCCGCGAAGCCCTGCAGCTGGGACACAACTACATCGGCACCGAGCACATCCTGCTCGGCCTCATCCGTGAGGGCGAGGGCGTCGCCGCCCAGGTGCTGGTGAAGCTGGGAGCCGATCTCAACCGGGTCCGGCAGCAGGTCATCCAGTTGCTCCACGGCTACCAGGGCAAGGAGCCGGCCGCCGCGGGCGGTCCGACCGAGGCCGCACCGTCGACCTCCCTTGTGCTGGACCAGTTCGGACGCAACCTGACCCAGGCCGCCCGTGAGGGCAAGCTCGACCCGGTCATCGGCCGGGAGAAGGAGATCGAGCGGGTCATGCAGGTCCTGTCCCGCAGGACCAAGAACAATCCGGTCCTGGTGGGAGAGCCCGGCGTCGGCAAGACCGCCGTCGTGGAGGGCCTGTCCCAGAAGATTGTCAAGGGCGAGGTGCCGGAGACGCTCAAGGACAAGCAGCTCTACACCCTCGACCTGGGCGCCCTCGTGGCCGGTTCCCGTTACCGCGGTGACTTCGAGGAGCGGCTGAAGAAGGTCCTCAAGGAGATCCGCACCCGAGGCGACATCATCCTGTTCATCGACGAGCTTCACACGCTCGTCGGCGCGGGTGCCGCCGAGGGCGCGATCGACGCCGCCAGCATCCTGAAGCCGATGCTGGCCCGAGGCGAGCTGCAGACCATCGGAGCCACCACCCTCGACGAATACCGCAAGCACCTGGAGAAGGACGCGGCGCTCGAGCGACGCTTCCAGCCGATCCAGGTGGCCGAGCCCAGCCTCAGCCACACGATCGAGATCCTCAAGGGCCTGCGCGACCGTTACGAGGCACACCACCGCGTCTCCATCACGGACGGCGCCCTGGTGGCCGCCGCGCAGCTGGCCGATCGCTACATCAGCGACCGGTTCCTGCCGGACAAGGCGATCGACCTCATCGACGAGGCCGGCTCGCGCATGCGCATCCGCCGCATGACCGCGCCGCCGGACCTCCGCGAGTACGACGAGAAGATCGCCAACGTGCGGCGCGACAAGGAGTCCGCGATCGACGCGCAGGACTTCGAGAAGGCCGCCGCGCTGCGTGACCAGGAGAAGCAGCTCCAGCTCAAGCGCGAGCGCCGTGAGAAGGAGTGGAAGGCCGGCGACATGGACGTCGTCGCCGAGGTCACCGAGGAGCTCATCGCGGAGGTCCTGGCGACCGCCACCGGCATCCCGGTCTTCAAGCTCACCGAGGAGGAGTCCCAGCGACTGCTCCGCATGGAGGACGAGCTCCACAAGCGGATCATCGGCCAGGACGACGCCATCAAGGGTCTGTCCCGCTCGATCCGCCGTACGCGCGCCGGTCTGAAGGACCCGCGCCGTCCGGGTGGCTCGTTCATCTTCGCCGGTCCGTCCGGTGTCGGTAAGACCGAGCTGTCCAAGGCGCTGGCCGAGTTCCTGTTCGGGGACGAGGACGCGCTGATCATGCTGGACATGTCGGAGTTCATGGAGAAGCACACCGTCTCCCGTCTCTTCGGCTCGCCTCCCGGCTATGTCGGATACGAGGAGGGCGGTCAGCTGACGGAGAAGGTGCGGCGCAAGCCGTTCTCGGTCGTCCTGTTCGACGAGATCGAGAAGGCCCACCCCGACATCTTCAACTCGCTGCTGCAGATCCTGGAGGACGGTCGCCTGACCGACGCCCAGGGCCGGGTGGTCGACTTCAAGAACACCGTCATCATCATGACGACGAACCTCGGCACCCGAGACATCTCCAAGGGTCAGGGCGTCGGCTTCGCGAAGAACAACGACGCCGAGTCCAACTACGACCGGATGAAGTCGAAGGTCCAGGAGGAGCTCAAGCAGCACTTCCGGCCGGAGTTCCTCAACCGTGTCGACGACATCGTGGTCTTCCACCAGCTCACGCCGAAGGAGATCATCCGCATCGTCGACCTGATGCTGGCCCAGGTGAGCCTGCGTCTGAAGGACCGCGACATGGGGATGGAGCTCACGCAGGAGGCCAAGCAGCTGCTGGCCGACCGTGGCTACGACCCCGTGATGGGCGCCCGTCCGCTCCGCCGTACGATCCAGCGCGAGCTGGAGGACATCCTGTCCGAGAAGATCCTGTACGGGGAGCTCCGTCCCGGCCAGATCGTGAAGATCGGGATCGAGGGCGAGGGGGAGAACGCGAAGTTCACCTTCATCGGTGAGAACGCGCCGTCTCCCCAGGTCCCCGACTCGGCCGCGGCCATCGTGTAGCCGATCCAGGACCGGGGCAGGCCGGACATGGCCTGATCCAGGCCGAATGAGCAGACCCCGCCGTGAGGAGACTCACGGCGGGGTCTGCTCATTTGTTATCTAAGACGGTATTTCGCCACGACAGGTAGTACTACACTCTGTAGAGTGAGTTCGGTGACTCTCACCCGGACGATCTGAAAGCAGTACCGGCTGCGGTGAGAGCGGTATCGAGGTAAGCCCGGCGACGTACCGAGGAATCAGCTCCGAGAGTGACGCGGAGATCGGTGCCCGCGCGGGATGCTTCAGACGACCGGGCCGGACTCCCGGCCGGGAGGGCTCCGGCTCGCGCCGCCGTCGACGAGCGGCGCGGGGATCATCGGGGACGCTTACACGGAAGCACGCTTTGGAGGCACGCATGCGTTTACGGCACGAGGACGGGACGCTCGTTCACCTGGCCTACAACGCGGGCGTGCACCCCGCCGAGGATCTGGAGAACCTCATCGCGCACCTCACCCGGTACGCGGTGCCGGTGCGCAAGCGCCTCGGGGTGGAGCGCATGGGGGTCGGCCTCTGGCTCTCCCCGAGCGTCGCCGACCATCTCACCTCCGACAGGATCGAGCTGGTGCGCCTGCGCCGATCCCTTGAGGAGCGCGGCCTGGAGGTCGTCAGCCTCAACGGCACCGGCGGCAGGAACCAGGAGGTCCCCGGTCCCGACTGGGCCAAGCCCGAGCGTTACCGCTACACGATGGCGCTGGCCAGGATCCTCGCCTTCCTGCTCCCGCAGGACGTCCGCTTCGGGAGCATCTCCACCATCCCCATCGGCTGGCGCCGCGACTGGCCCGCCGACCTGCACTCGATCGCCTCGCGACGGATGGAGCGCCTCGCCCGCGAGCTGCGCGGTCTGTACAGCGTCACCGGCAAGACGATCAGGGTCGGTTTCGAGCCGTGGCCCGGATGCGTGCTGGAGACCACCAAGCAGGCCCTCGACCGGGTCGGCGGCATCGACTCCGAGCACCTGGGCATCTGCCTGGACGCCTGCTATCTCGCGGGCGGCTCTGAGGAGCCGGGAGCCGCCCTGCGCGGCCTGGCGGACACCGGAGCCCCCGTGGTGAAGCTCGGCCACGTACACAACCACATGGCCGCCGCGTGCCAGGAGCTTCCCAGCACCCGCCCGGTCCTGGAGGACACCCTCACCGCGATGCTCTCCGGCGCGGTGAACGGCACCGCCCACATCGAGGTGGAGACCCACGATCTGGCCGTGCCCCTGCGGGGCAAGGGCCCCGGCGCCCTGGTCAACGTGATCGCCGAGGAGCTCGACTGGGCCCGCACCAGCCTCACCGCCCTCGGTCTGCGCCTCGCCGCCTGACCTTCCCGGCCCGACACCCCGTTGTGTCGAGCCTCGCTCGACGCCCTGTCGTGTCGATGTCGAGGGCGGACTCACCGCCCTCGGCGCCGGACGGCTCCGAGAGAGGTGTCCTGATCTCTCCGTGCCACGGCGCCCATCACCGGGAAGTGTCACGGCGCTCATCACCGGGAAATCGTCGAAGCCCTCGGCTCCAGGAAAAGCCGAGGGCTTTCGCGGCGTCGGGACGGCACACCTCAGACGTACGAGAACTCCGGATGCGGGTGCATCAGGAAATCGTGGTGGGAGATGTTCCAGGCGTAGGCGCCGGCCATCAGGAACTGCACCAGATCGCCGGTCGCCAAAGCCGCCGGGACCCGGCGCGCGAGGGTGTCCTTGGGAGTGCAGAGCTGGCCGACGATCGTCACCGGCTCGCCCTCCATGGCGATGACCATCGGCTGGTCGTGGCCCTTGGTCGCGGGCGTGCGGATGTGGTGGGTCCCACCCGCCACGATGGCGAACAACTCGCCGTGGACCCGCTTGACGTCCAGCACACGGGTCACGTACCGCCCGCAGTAGACCGACACGGACCGGCCGGGCTCGACGCGCAGCGTCTCACCGGGGCGGCGCAGCCCCGCCAGGCCCTTGCCGTAGGTCTCCCAGTCGAAGACGGCGCCGGGGTCGGCGTAGTCGACGGCCATGCCGCCACCGAGGTTGATCTCGGTCAGGCCAAGACCGCGGGCGTAGCCGAGCACGCCGTCGGCGACCTCCAGCATGCGCGGGGCGTCCAGACCGCTGGCCAGGTGGGCGTGAACGCCGCGCAGGCGCACCGCGTCCTGGCGATCCAGGAGCGCGAGGCACTCCTCGACGCCGGCCGGGTCCATACCGAAGGGGGTCGCGCCGCCGCCCATCGCCAGGGCCACGTCCCCCAGCGAGAGGGCCAGGTTGGCGCGGAGCAGCACGTCGGCCTCCCGCCCGGTGGCGATCAGTCGGCGCAACTCGTTCGGGCTTTCCACGTGCAGCCGTTCGACGCCGTGATCGAGGGCGAGCCGGAGCTCGTCGTCGGTCTTGCCGGGGCCGCCGAACGCGATCCTGGCCGAGGGGAGCACACCCCGCACATGCTCCAGCTCGCCACCGGAGGCGACCTCGACCCCGTCCACGTGCCGGGCCAGCACCCGCAGCAACTCCGGGTCCGGGTTGGCCTTCGCCGCGTAGTACAGCTCGACTCCCGGAAGCGCCGCCCGCACCGCCGCCGCGTGCGCGTCCAGGGCGGCCAGGTCGTACACATAGGCGGGTAGCCTTCCGGCCGCCGCCAGCTCACGGGCTCTTACGGTGAGAGCGTCCACAAAAAAATCTCCGATGGATGTGGGATGCCGAAGATCAGGTGAGAGAGAACGTGGATTCGACGTACCGCACCGGTTGGTGACTCAGCCGGGGAGGCGGTAGGTGCCGTCGTCGAGGACCTCGGCCAGGCCGTCCGCGATCAGACCGTCGAGGGCGCGTTCGCGCTGCGGGGCGTCGTCCCAGACCACGTCGAGGGCGTCCTTGGGTACGGCGCCGTGGGCTTGGCGCAGCACCGCGAGGAGGCGGCCACGGCACTGGCGGTCCGTTCCCGCGTACGTCTGGCCCTTGCGCGCCGGGCCGTCGTGGGCCGGTTTGCCCGCGAGGCGCCAGGCGCACAGGTCGCTGATCGGGCAGTCGGCGCAGCGGGCGGCGCGGGCGGTGCAGACCAGGGCGCCCAGTTCCATCACGGCGACCGCCCAGACGGGTGCGCGGTCGGCGTCGGGGAGCAGGGAGGCGGCGAGCCTGCGTTCCGGGGGCGTGGTGGCCTTGGGCGGATACTCCTGCCCGCTGACGGCCCGCGCCAGGACCCGCCGCACGTTGGTGTCGAGAACCGCGTGGCGGCCCTTGAAGGCGAAGCTGGCGACCGCGGCGGCGGTGTACTCGCCGACGCCGGGAAGCGCGAGCAGGGCGTCGTGGCCGGTGGGGACCTCTCCGCCGTGCCGTTCGGTGATCGCGCGGGCGCACGCGTGCAGGTTCAGTGCCCGGCGGGGGTAGCCGAGGCGGCCCCAGTGGCGTACCGCCTCGCCGGGGGACTCGCGGGCGAGGGAGGCGGGCGTGGGCCAGCGCTCCATCCATTCGGTCCAGACGGGAAGCACCCTGACCACCGGGGTCTGCTGCAACATGATCTCGCTGACCAGGATCGACCAGGGGGAGGCGCCGGGCGTACGCCAGGGAAGGTCGCGGGCGTTGCCGGCGTACCAGTCGAGGACGGGTTCGAGTAAGCGGTTCGGCTCGGGCACCTTTCGACGATAGTGCGGGTACGGACAGGCGCGGGCAGGCGCGGACGCCTCGGCCCGGCTTCGTCTGTCTGCACCTGTCTGCACTTGGCGGTTTCCGTCCGCGCCTGGCCGCGCCTGCTCCATGCCTGTTCCGTGCCCGCCCCGACCATTGACCTGCGGCCGAAACAGGCCGGAAGCGGCGGGTCGTCTCCTGTGGTTCGCCAGGACTAACCATACTGAGCGTATGGATCCCGACACGTTCCGTGGTGACGTCGGAGCCGACGTCTACTGGCGGCGCCGGATAGCCGCGCTTGTCGGTGTGCTCGTGGTGGTCGCCGTCGTGGCGTGGGCCTGCTCGTCGACGGGCGGGCCGGATGACGTCAGGGAGAGGAGCACCTCGGCCGCCGGACAGCAGACACCTGACCCGCTGACGGCCGTCCTGCCGACCATGACGGTCGTCCCCTCGACGTCCGCGAGCCCGACGCCCACGCCGAAGGCGGCCGCGCGGCCCAGACGGCCGGGCGAGGCCTGCGTCTCCCCGCAGCTCGTGCTGAGCATGGAGGGCAAGGGGACGATCTACCCGGCGGGAGTCCAGCCGCGCTTCGTCCTCACCCTCGTCAACGTCGGCAAGGTGATGTGCACCACCGACGTCGGGCCGCGCGCGATGGAGATGCGCATCACCTCCGGCAACGACCGCGTGTGGTCGTCCTCCGACTGCGTCGGCGGCGACGCCGTCAAGATCCGCGAACTCGACCGGGGCATCCCGTACGTCAGGGAGCTGGTGTGGGACCGCCGCCGGTCCGGCGGCGACTGCACCGCCGACCGCGCCGCCGCCCTGCCGGGCACCTACGTCGCGGTGGTGCACGCTCCCGGCCTGAAGAGCCGCAAGGCGGTCTTCCACCTCAGGTAGTCGCCTGGCGAGGGCCGGGGTCTCAGACGTAGCGTTCCAGGATGGACGACTCCGCGAGCCGGGAGAGGCCCTCCCGGATGTGGCGGGCCCTCGCCTCGCCCACCCCGCCCACCTCCTGGAGCTCGCCGATGCTGGCGGCGAGGAGCTTCTGCAGGCTGGCGAAGTGGTCGACGAGGCGATCGACCACCGTGTTCGGCAGACGCGGGACCTTGGCCAGCAGGCGGTAGCCCCGCGGGCTCACCGGGGTCTCCAGGGCGTCGTTGCCCGCGTGGCCGAGGATCTGGGCGACGACCGAGAGGTCGAGAAGCTCGGCGGAGGAGAGCTGGTCGAGCTCGTGCAACGCCTCGGCGAACTTGCGCGGGCGGCGGCCGGCCGCGGGCAGGTAGTCGCGCACGATCAGCTCACGGTCGCTCTCCGTGCCGGCGACGAGCTCGTCCAGCTGCAGGGAGAGCAGCCGGCCGTCGGTGCCAAGCTCGACCACGTATCCCGCGATCTCCTCGGAGATGCGCCTGACCATCTCCAGCCGCTGGGCGACCACCGCGATGTCGCGGACCGTCACCAGGTCCTCGATCTCCAGCGCGGAGAGCGTGCCGGAGACCTCGTCCAGGCGGAGCTTGTAGCGCTCCAGTGTGGCGAGGGCCTGGTTGGACTTGGACAGGATGACCGCCGACTCCTCCACCACGTAGCGGATGCCGTCGAGGTAAAGAGCGATGATCCGCATGGACTTGCTGAGCGAGATGACCGGCAGTGACGTCTGCAGGGCCACACGCTGGGCGGTGCGGTGCCGGGTGCCGGACTCGTCGGTGGGAATGGACGGATCGGGCATCAGGTGCACGGCCGCGCGTACGATCCTGAGATCGCCGGAGTTGAGGACGATCGCGCCGTCCATCTTGGCCAGCTCGCGCAGCCGCGTCGCGGAGAACTCGACGTCCAGCTCGAAGCCGCCGCTGCATATCTCCTCGACCGTGCCGTCGTATCCCAGCACGATCAGGCCACCCGTGTGCCCGCGGAGAATGCGCTCCAGTCCGTCGCGCAGCGCGGTGCCGGGTGCGACCGCGGCCAGGACGGCTCTGCGACGTTCGTCGAGTCCTTTGTAGTTTGCTGGCACATGACCCCCGTGGTCTGCGTATAGCGCTCAAGCTTACCGGCGGAGGATCCGCGCGGTCCGGAATCGGTGGATGCCACGCGCCGTGCGGAGCCCGTGACGCGCCGCACCGGCGTGGGCGCCGGGGAGCCGCCGGGCGCGCCCCGCGTGGATCTCGTGGCGGCGGGTGTCGCGGGGTCGCCGACCGCGTTCCTTGCGGTGCCGGTGACCGGTCGCGCCGTCGCGGGGCCGCCGGCCGCGCCGCGCCTGGAGCCCGTGGCGCGTCTCAGGTGACATGGGTGAGGGCGTCCCAGACGTTCTCCGCCTCGACGACGTCGAAGCCGGGCGCGAAGGGCGCTCCGCGTCCGGCCATGCGGACCAGGGAGTGGTCGCCGTTGCGCTTCTTGCCCGTGTCGAGGGAGCCGGTGGGGACGAGCGCGCGGGTGAAGCCCAGCCGGGCGGCCTCCGACAGGCGGCGCCGCACGTCGCGCACCGGGCGCAACTCTCCCGCCAGGCCCACCTCACCGAGCACCACCAGGCCGGAGGGGAGCGCCTTGTCGCCCGCCGCGCTGGCGACCGCGAGCATCACCGACAGGTCCACGGCGGGATCGCTGAGTTTGATCCCTCCGACGGTGGCGGTGAAGACGTCGCATCCGCCCAGCTTGGCGTTGAGCCGCCGCTCCAGCACGGCGAGGACCATCGTGACCCGGTAGGTGTCGAGCCCGGAGGAGGATCGGCGCGGCTGCTGGGCCTCGGTCCTCGCGACCAGGGCCTGCACCTCGGCGGGCAGTGGCCGGGTGCCCTCCAGGGTGACCGTGACGCACGTGCCGGGCACCGGGTCGGTGCGGTGGGAGACGAACAGGCCGCTGGCGTCGGTGATGCCCTCGATGCCGCTCTCGTGGAGGTCGAAGCAGCCGACCTCGTCGACCGGGCCGTACCGGTTCTTGATCGCACGGACGAGGCGGAGCCGGGAGTGCCGGTCGCCCTCGAAGTGGAGCACGACGTCGACCAGGTGCTCCAGGGTGCGGGGGCCGGCGATCGAGCCCTCCTTGGTGACGTGGCCGACCAGCACGGTGGCCATGCCGCGCTCCTTGGCGAGCCGCACCAGGTTTCCCGCGACCTCCCTGACCTGGGTCACCCCGCCGGGCACGCCCGTCGCCTGGGTGGAGCCGATCGTCTGCACCGAGTCGACGATGAGCAGGTCGGGCTGGACCTTCTCGACATGTGACACCAGCGCGCCCAGGTCGGTCTCGGCGGCGAGGTAGAGGCGGTCCTGGATCGCGCCGATCCGGTCGGCCCTGATCCGCACCTGGGCGGCCGACTCCTCACCCGTGATGTAGAGGACCGTCTGCTGCCGGGCGATCTTGGCTGCCGCCTCCAGCAGGAGGGTCGACTTGCCGATGCCGGGCTCGCCGGCCAGCAGCACGACGGCTCCGGGAACCAGACCGCCGCCGAGGACCCGGTCGAGCTCGGGCACACCGGTGCCGCGCGCGTGCGCCACCTCGGCCTTGACCTGGCCGATCGGCACCGCCGGTGCCGAGACCGCCCCGGCGGAGGCCACGCGTGCCCCCGCGGGAGCCGTCTCCTCCTCGACCGTGCCCCAGGCCTGGCACTCGCCGCAGCGCCCCACCCATTTGGCCGTCTGCCACCCGCACTCGGCACAGCGGTAGCCACCAGCCTTCTTCGCCATGGCCGCACGTTACCGGCAGAGCCCGACAACTTTCACCCGGTACGGCATGCCGTACCGGGTGAAAGTCGCGGGGAGGTACGGAGCGCGCTTTCCTCAGATGTGGCCTTCGAGCTCGGCGAGGAGCAGGCGCTTGGGCTTGGCGCCCTTGATCTGCTGCACGACCTCGCCGCCCTTGTAGAGGTTGAGCGTCGGCAGGCCGAGGACGCCGTACCTCGCGGTGATCTCGGGATAGTCGTCGGCGTTGAGCTTCGCGATCGTGACGCGGTCGCCGAGCTCGGCCTCGATCTCCGTGAGGATCGGCGCGATCATCTTGCACGGCCCGCACCACTCGGCCCAGAAGTCGACCAGAACGGGCTTGTCGCTCCGCAGCACCTGCTCGTCGAAGTTCTCCGCGGTCAATGTGATCATGATTTTCCCACTTTCCTCAGTACGCATCCTGGGCAGGCGGTGGTCAGCTGCGCCGCCACCTCCGCCCTCCGGGTGAGAAGCGTGCGGATCTCGTCGTCGATCTCCGCCAGTTTGCGCTGGTAGACGGCGACGGACTCCGGGCACGATCCCCCTGACTCGTGACCGGCCCGCAGGCAGGCGACGAACGGACGGGCGTCGTCCAGGGTGAAGCCGACGGCGAGCAGCGAGCGGATCTCGGAGACGAGCTTGAGATCCTCCTCCCCGTACTCCCGGTAGCCGTTGGCCGAGCGCCGGGCCGTGATCAGTCCCTGCTGCTCGTAGTAGCGCAGTGCCCGGGTGCTGACACCCGCCCGCCGCGCCAGCTCACCGATCCGCATCCGGCCCTCCCCACGGCACGACGATAGACCTTGACATCAACGTCAAGGTCAAGGCCCCGTCCCGTTGTTCCCGGTCGGCCCCGCGGAGGTCGTCGCCGTTTCAGAACCGCTTCCAGCGCAGCAGGTTGGGGTAGGCGATTTCCAGGCCGGGGGTCTCGGCGATGGCCAGGTCGGCGACCGCGGGGGTGAACTCGATGCGGAGCACGGCCTCCAGGTCGGCGCGGCGCTCGAAGGACATGCGCAGATCGAGCTTGTCCGTCTGCCAGCCCTGGCGGCTCCAGAAGTTCTCGACGGACCTGGCGGAGTAGGCGGGGATGGACTGGCCGAACCAGCGGCCGAAGGCGCCGCGGGTGGTGTCGATGTCGATCACGAAGGCCGCGCCGCCGCGCCGCATCACCCGGGAGAGTTCGGCCAGGCCCGGCTCGCACCCGGGGCCGAAGAAGTACGCCCAGCGGGCGACGGCCACGTCCACGGAGGCGCCGGGCAGCGGGATCGCCTGGGCGGTGGCGGTGTGGATCTCGACGTTCCGCAGGGCGCGGCAGCGGCGCCTGGCCAGCAGGACGAGGTCCTCGTGCGGCTCCACGCCGATCACCCGGGCGGCGGTCGAGGCGAGGGCGGGCAGGTGGTAGCCGGTACCGCAGCCGATGTCGAGGACCGTCGCCCCGGTCCACGACCGGATCGCCGACATCGCCGCCTCGGCGTGTCCCTCGGGGTCCACCGCCCGGTTTTCCAACTCGTAGATCTGGGGGGTGTTCCAGATGTTGGGGCTGGGGATGGAGCCCCTCAAGAACCTCGGCATGCCCTCACCGTAATGGTGTGATCTAGGCCGTGTCGGTGGTGGCGGACAGCACTGCTCTCCGGACCCGCTTAGGCTGGCAAATGTGAGCGACGTGAGCGATCGGGCCGGTCGGCCCGGCGGTGTTCGCGAGTGTGCGCTCCGAGCCGGAGACGAGGAAGCGGTATGAGCGTCCGTGTATCCAGCGCGAAGATCGCGCTGTCCACCGCGTCGGTGTATCCCGAACGTACTCCCGACGCCTTCGAACTGGCCGCGCGCCTGGGGTACGACGGTGTGGAGATCATGGTGGGCGCCGACCCCGTGAGCCAGGACGTCGATGTCCTGGAGCGGCTGTCGGACCACTATCACCTGCCGATTCTGGCCATTCACGCACCGTGCCTGCTGGTGACGCAGCGTGTGTGGGGCAAGGACCCGTGGGCCAAGCTCCAGCGCGCGCAGCGCGCCGCCGAGCGGGTCGGCGCCAAGACGGTCGTGGTGCATCCACCGTTCCGCTGGCAGCGCGACTACGCGCGCGACTTCGAGATCGGCCTGGCCAGGATGCGTGAGGAGACCGACGTGGTCTTCGCGGTGGAGAACATGTTCCCGCTGAGGGCGAGGGGCAACGAGGTCGTCCCCTACTCTCCCGACTGGAACCCGGTCGACTACGACTTCCCGCAGGTCACGCTGGATCTGTCGCACACGGCGGTGTCCGGGTCCGACGCCCTGGAGATGTTCACCAAGCTCGGCGACCGGCTCGCCCACCTGCACCTGGCCGACGGCCTCGGGGTGCCGAACAAGGACGAGCACCTGGTTCCCGGGCGGGGCAACCAGCCGTGCGCGCCGATCCTGGAGCGGATGGCGGGCAACGGATATTCGGGGCTGGTCGTGCTGGAGATCAATACACGCAAGGCGGCCAGCCGTTCCGAGCGGATCGACGACCTCGCGGAGGCGCTCGCGTTCGCCCGGCTGCACCTCGCGGCCTCCACCCCCGCGTGAGTGGGCCTGTCATGAGCATCACGGGCAGGCCCTCCAACGGCTCCTCGGACGGGTCCGTGGACGCGCCCGCGAACGGATCCTCGGAGAGGTCGACGGACGCCCCCGCGAACGGTCCCTCCGGGAGGTCAACGGCCACGCCCGCGAACGGGTCCGCGGACGGACCTGCGGAGAGGTCCGCGGACGGACCTGCGGAGGGGAGAAGGCGTCCGGGGCGCAGGCCGGGCTCGGCCGACACGCGAGGGCAGATCCTCGCGGCGGCGCGCGAGACCTTCGCGGAGAAGGGGTTCGACAAGGCGACCATCCGGGGCATCGCCCGGCGGGCGGAGGTGGACCCGGCGCTGGTCCACCACTACTTCTCCGGCAAGGAGAAGATGTTCGTCGAGGCGATGGAGCTGCCGATCAACCCCGAGAACGTCCTCGCGGCGATCATGGCGGGGCCCCGCGAGGAGGTCGGCGAGCGGCTGGTCAGGCTCATCCTGACGATCACCTCGGAGGCCGGGGCGCGCCAGCCGGTGCTGGCGCTGGCCCGCACCGCGATGACGAACGAGCGGATGGTCGTCATGATCCGCGAGTTCGTGACCCGCGCGCTGCTCAACCGGGTCGCGGAGAGCCTGGACATCCCGCTGATCCGGATGGAGGCGGCCTTCGCGCAGATGTTCGGCGTGGTCCTGATGCGCTACGTCCTCCAACTGGAGCCGCTCGCCTCGGTGGATCTTGAAGAGTTGGTGAAATTGCTCACACCCACGATCCAGGGTTATCTCGACCCGCCGCGGTAGGCTTCCCCGCCCTCCGGAGGCGCCCATAGAGGTCTTCCCGCCATATACCGCCGTATCTCCCGCATTCCCACCATTCGGGCCGAGGTACCGGCACGCCTCGCCGAGTCCCCATCCTGGCGATGTCCAGGCCGCGCCCGCCGAGCCCCATGAATCTCGAAGGTCACTTCGATGCCGTTCGGAGGCATGCAGAGCATTGTTCTGGGAACGGTGTTGACCGTAGGGTGACGACGGTCACCGGGGGTCTCCCGGCGAAGAGAAGTTACTCGCCGGTAGTATCTGTGGGGACCCTCTGTCATCGTGGATGACCGGCGGTCGTACGCTGGCAGCCAACGCCGTCTGTGGGAGGACCAGTGCTCTGGGTAGCGATCATCGGGCTGGTCATGACAGCCGTCGCGCTCGCGCTCGCCGCGCGCCGCGTGTTGTTCCTGTACAACCTCGCCACCGTAGGGCCTCCCGCGCCCGAGCGCGTCGAGTACGCCAGGGCCAACCTGGGTGAGGAGATCAAGGCCCAGCTGGTCGAGGTGTTCGGGCAGCGGAAGCTGCTGAAGTGGACGGCCTCCGGTGTCGCGCACTTCTTCGTCATGTGGGCGTTCCTCATCCTGGCGACCGTCTATCTGGAGGCGTACGGCGCGCTGATCCAGGGGGCCGTCACCGGTACCTCCGACTTCCACATCCCGCTCATCGGGACGTGGCCGATCCTGGGCTTCCTGCAGGACTTCATCGCGGTCGCGGCCCTGCTCGGACTCATCGCCTTCGCGGTCATCAGGATCAAGAACTCGCCGAAGAAGCTGGGCCGCAGGTCCCGGTTCTTCGGCTCGCACCTCGGCGGTGCCTGGCTCGTCCTCTTCATGATCTTCAACGTGATCTGGACGATGCTCCTCTTCCGCGGCGCGGCGGCGAACACCGGCAACCTGCCGTACGCCTCGGGAGCGTTCGCCTCCGAGGCGACCGCCGCCCTGCTGCGCCCGCTGGGCCCTTCGGCCAACGAGACGCTCGAACACGTCGGGCTGCTCCTGCACATCGGCGTGATGCTGGTCTTCCTCGTGATCGTGGTGAACTCCAAGCACCTGCACATCTTCACCGCGCCGCTGAACGTGGCGTTCTCCCGGCGTCCCGACGGCAACGGCCCCGCCCAGCCGATGCGGATCGACGGCAAGCTCGTCGACTTCGAGGACGAGGAGCTCGACGGCGACCGGCTCGGCCGCGGCAAGATCGAGGACACCACCTGGAAGGGCTTCCTCGACTTCTACACCTGCACCGAGTGCGGACGCTGCCAGGACCAGTGCCCGGCCTGGAACACCGACAAGCCGCTCTCGCCGAAGATGCTCATCCTTGAGCAGCGCGACCACGCCTTCAAGGTCGCCCCGTACCTGATGGCCACCGGGGAGCAGCGCGCGGGCCTGCACGAGGACGTGCTGGCCCTGCTGGACAAGCCGCTGGTGGGCGAGGAAGGTGTGATCCACCCCGACGTGCTGTGGTCCTGCACCAACTGCGGCGCCTGCGTCGAGCAGTGCCCGGTCGACATCGAGCACATCGACCACATCCTCGACATGCGCCGCTACCAGGCGATGGTGGAGTCCAACTTCCCCTCCGAGGCCGGCGTCATGGTCAAGAACCTGGAGAACAAGGGCAACCCGTGGGGGATGTCCGAGATGAAGCGGGCCGACTGGGTCGAGGAGCTGGCGAGCCGCGAGGTCGACCCCATCGAGATCACGCTCATCGACGAGAAGATGCCCGACGACACCGAGTACCTCTTCTGGGTCGGCTGTGCCGGAGCGCTGGAGGACCGGGCGAAGAAGACCACCAAGGCGGTCGCGGAGCTGCTGCACGTCGCCGGGGTGAAGTTCGCGGTGCTCGGCCCGATGGAGGCGTGCACCGGCGACCCGGCGCGCCGCCTGGGCATGGAGTATCTGTTCGACATGCTGGCCAAGCAGAACATCGAGACGCTGAACGAGGCGGGGGTCAAAAAGATCGTCGCGACCTGCCCGCACTGCTTCAACACCCTCGCCAACGAATATCCCCAGCTCGGCGGCACCTACGAGGTGGTGCACCACACCCAGCTGCTCGCCAAGCTCGTGGACGAGGGCAGGCTGGTCCCGATCACGCCGATCGAGGAGAAGATCACCTACCACGACCCGTGCTTCCTGGGCCGCCACAACAAGGTCTACTCCCAGCCCCGCGACATCATGGCCAAGGTGCCCGGTGTGCAGACCCAGGAGATGCACCGCCACAAGGACCGCGGCTTCTGCTGCGGCGCCGGCGGCGCGCGGATGTGGATGGAGGAGCGGCTCGGCAAGCGCATCAACACCGAGCGGGTGGACGAGGCGCTCACCACCGAGCCGGACACCATCTCCACGGCGTGCCCGTTCTGTCTGGTCATGCTCGGCGACTCGATCAACGAGAAGAAGAACACGGGCGAGGCCAAGGAGACGCTGGAGGTCGTCGACGTCTCCCAGCTCCTGATCAAATCGATCAAAGGCCGGCCGGTAGAGGCGCCCTGACAGCGGGTGTGTCATCCGTCAGAGGGGACATTTTCCCGATGTTCCCTCTGACATAGGGTCAAGTCATCGTGAAAAGGATGTAAGGTCCGAAAACCTTTCTCCACATAACGGGAAAATCACGGTAACCTCAACGTCGCGTAGCTCATTCAACGGGGAGGGGGCTTGACGATGCCAGCCGTCGTCAGCGATGCCGAGGTTACCCTGGCCGATGTTCTCTCACTTCGGCTGGCCGTCGACGAACCCTTGGCCGACGGCACCGAACTGGTCCTGCGTAACCGGGCCACCTCGGTCGAGAGCCGGGTGCCGCTGGGCACTCCGGACGCACGGATGCGCAAGGCGGAGCTGGCGGTCTCACTCGCCCCGCTCGCCCTCGGTCCCGGCCGCTGGGACACCTACCTGCAACAGGGCAAGGCGCGCACGCGGCTGCGCAGCGTCGACCCCGGATTCTCCCTCGACCATCTCGAGGCGTACGCGCTGAGCCGCCGCACACTGGCCTACCGCGCCTACCGGACCCGCAACGGCTTCCTCGCCCTGAAGATCGACGACGCCCGGCCGACGGCGGAGGTCCGTTCCGTCTGGTTCAGGGAGGGGCGCTTCGAGGTCACCGGGCTGCTCGCCTTCACCGGCCTCGACGACGACGAGGCGAGGCACGAGGCGAAGCTCGCCCTGCGCCGCAGCCGGCCCGACGCCGAGCTGACCTCCATTGCAACGGTCCAGGGCGTACGCTTCCACGCGGCGCTCTCGCTGTGCGACGTGCTCGCCGCCGCCCCCGACCAGACCGGCACCTGGGAGCCCTCCCTGGAGGTACGCGGCGTGGCCACGCCGCTGCGGCTGGGCTCCCGGCTGGACGACGTCGACGGCAAGCGCCGCCGCCTGCACTACCCCGCCGCGCAGATCGACGGGGTGCCGATCCGTCCCTGCTACACGGCGGACGACGAGCTCAGGATCGAGGTCGGCGGGTGAGGATCTGCCTGCTCACCCCATCCGTCTACGGCATGCGCGGTGACGTACGCTCGATCGTCAACCTCGCGGGAGAGCTGGCAGAACGTCACGAGGTCGAGATCATCAGCGTCCGCCGCCAGCGGGAGAAACCGTTCTTCCCCGTGGCGTCCGGTGTGAAGCTCTCCTGGGTGGTCGACGCCCAGCCGGGAGGCAGATCCCTGCTTCCCCGGGGCCAGATGCGCACCGAGGTCGCCCTCTGGCGGCGGCTGCGCGGGCTGCGGGCCGACGTGCTCGTCAGCACCCGGCCGGTGCTGAGCGTCCAGGTGGCCAGGCACGCGCCGCGCGACATCACGCGGATCGCCCGGGAGTGGGGCCGGCCGCCCGTACCGGGGCCGATCAGGAAGTTCTACCCGCGCCTGGACGCGGTCGCCACCGCCACCGAGACGAGCCGGCAGGAGTGGGACCACCTCCTGGGCGGGAACGTGCCGGTCAACGTGATCCCCGACGCGCTGCCCGCGGGGCCGTGGCCGCGCTCGCGGATGGACAACCGCATCGTCGCCGCCGGAGGGCGTCTGGTGCCGGCGAAGGCACACGACCGGCTGATCCGCGCGTTCGCCGTCGTCGCGGGCAAACGCCCCGACTGGCGGCTGCGCCTGTACGGCGGGGGCCCGGAGGAGAAGCGCCTGCGCGCCCTCGTCGGTGACCTCGACCTGCACAACCACGTCTACTTCATGGGAACGACCTCCGACCTCACCGGCGAGTTCGCCAAGGCGTCGATCGTGGCGAGCACCTCCAGGACGGAGGTGCTCGGCATGGCCGTGATCGAGGCGATGGCGAGCGGGGTACCGGTGATCGCGTTCGGCGGCCCCCGTGGACCGGGCGAGCTCGTGGCCGACGGCAGGAACGGAGTGCTGGTCGCCGAGGGGGAGGACGAGATCGAGGCGTACGCGTCCGCGATGCTCGCGCTCATCGACGACGAGCGGCGGCGCAGGGAGCTGGCCGCGGGGGCGCTGGAGGTCGCGGCGGGCCACGGCGCGTCCTCGGTGGCCGACCGCTGGGAGAAACTGATCGCGGCGACATCCCGCCGCGCCTGACACCGGTACCGTTGGGACATGCATGGGTACAGCGGTGACAAACAGGCTTATCTGACCCGGTTGCGGCGTGTCGAGGGGCAGATCAGGGGCCTGCAGCGGATGGTCGAAGAGGATGCCTACTGCATCGACGTGCTGACCCAGGTCTCGGCCGCCACGCGGGCGCTCCAGGCGGTGGCGCTCGGCCTGCTGGAGGACCACATCGGGCACTGTGTCGCCGACGCCATCAGCGCCGGGGGGCCGGAGGCGGAGGAGAAGGTCAAGGAGGCGTCGGCCGCGATCGCCCGTCTCGTCCGTTCGTGACTAGTCACATGACTATCTTTTCCGACCACGTCCCGGACCCCGTCGAAGGGTCCGGGACAAGGTCTTGGAAACGGTTCTTCCCGAGGCCTCAGCAAACAGCCGAAGCGCTCAATCCGAGCGCGTTGTCGAGCTCCACCGAGGTGAGGGGCCGTTCGCTCATCGCGACGGCGGACAGCACCTCGGCATAGAGCGCGATCTCGTCCAACGCGACACGGTCGTGGACCCTAGAGTCCAGGTCGTCGTGCCCCACCGCGTCGTCCTTCCTTCCGCAGCCCACACCCACTTCGAGGTTACGGCGGGCGGTCATCGGTGCCCATGGCCCATCGGGACCATTCCTCGCCCCGCCCGACACGTCCTCACGGAGGATCATTTCCCGTTTAGGAGATCACAATTCAGCTAATTGTCCGATGCGCAGGGGGCTAGAAGGATATAGGGGGAGTAAGGATGAAATAACTGAATTTGTGGTTTAAGCATACTGATGTGGGTCAGAAGTGGCGGGGGTAAGTCCCTGACACAGGAGGGACCGGGTCGTCGCGCTCGTGCGTCAGACGGTGCACCACCGCCGAGGCCGTCGCGAACCCGCGCTCCGGTATCTCGGTCCCGGTGAGGCGGCACCACGCGAGCCCCGTGGCGTAGGCGGCACCGAGCAGAGCCGCGGCGGCGTTACGGTCCGGCGGGTGCAGCGCGGAAGGCAGCTCGCCCGAGCGCGGCCAGCATCCCCTCAGCGGATGCGAGGCGTCGGTGAGCACCACGTGGAGGATGTGCCGCAGCTCGGGATCCAGCCACGGGTAGAGATGGTCGGCCGCCCTGGGCGCGACACCCGACAGGTCGGCGGCGAGCAGTGAGGCGGCCACCGCCCGCGGGTCGGCGCCCATCGGGGCGAGGAACCCCAGCGACTGGACCAGGTCGTAGAGCGCGTGCTGGAAGTGCTCGCCCGGCGAGTCGTCGGGCAGCGTCATGTGGGGCGGGCAGCGGGAAAGCCACGCGTTCCGCACCGCGTCGTCGCCCTGGTGCGCGATGGCGGGATCCTGACAGGCCCGGCGGAGCAACGGCTCGATCATGGACAGCAGGGCGTCGGCCTTCGGCCTGAACCTCGGATCCGCACGCACCACGGTGGCGGTGTCGGCCATCAGCGCGACCAGCCGCAGGCCCGCCTCGGGGTGCCCGGCCCTGACCCGCTCGCCGTAGAGCGCGACCAGGTCGTCCAGCGAGGTGGGCGGCAGCCAGCGGACCCACTCGTCGCCGGGCAGCGGGCGGGCCAGGAACTCCCCGAACATCGACAGCAACACCTCGTTGCCGTCGAAGGCCGGGGCGTAGGCGCACCACATGAGCGTGCCCCAGATCGCGGCGACGGGACTGGCCACCTCCCCGGCGAAGAGTCCGGCGAACGGCCCGGTGACGGGGAAGTCCTCCCTGCGCCTGCCGCGCTGGGCGATCACCAGCTCGCGGACCCTCTCGGTGATCTCGTACGGCACGTCGGGGCCGACGAACCCCTGGACCGACCCCCGGTCGACGGCGAAGTCGGCGCCGGTCGGTATCAGGTGCTGCATGATCATCGAGGTGACGTTGACCACGTGCGCCGCGGCGCGGAAGCCCCGGTCGGCGGGGGGAGCGGTGAGGTGCCAGCGGCCGTCGGCGGGATCCTGGCGGTACCAGCGGGCGTGGGCGCCGAACAGCCAGCGCCCGCCGTCCGGGGTGGACAGCGTGCGCTGGGCGATGGCCTGGGCGCGTGCGAGCGGCGGCAGCGCCGTCCACCGTGGGTCGGTGACCATGGTCCGCACGTCGTTCTCGACGGCGTCGAACCCATCCCACTGCCACATGCCGGTCATCGGCATTCCGGGGCGAGTACCCACAGCCTGGTGCCACGGGCGGGACGCCCCTGCCTCCCTTCGGTCAAGCGGTCAAGGTCGTTGCCAGGCCCAGCGATCCCCCGATCGGGCCTCGCACGATCGTAAGGCTCTCCCCGCCACCGTGTCGGGGAGCGTGCGCCACGACCCGGGTCGGGAGTCAGACCGGTGGCACGGGGGTCGCGGCCCGGTGGCGGGCCGCCTTGGCGATGTAGCCGGCCGGAGTACCGGCGAACAGGGCGCGGTCGTCGTCGGTGAGCTCACGGACGATCTTTCCGGGGACACCCGAGACGAGCACCCCGGCGGGGATCCGCTTCCCCGGCGCCACCAGGGCACCCGCCGCGATCAGCGATCCCGCGCCGACCCTGGCGCCGCCCAGCACGATCGCGCCGATGCCCACGAGCGCACCGGTCTCCACATGGGCCCCGTGCACCATGGCCTTGTGCCCGAGGCTCACCCGGGGCTCCAGCACGGCGGGCTGACCGGGATCGGCGTGCAGGCAGCACAGGTCCTGGATGTTGCACTCCTCCCCGACCTCGACGTCCTCGTCGTCGCCGCGCAGGACCGAGCCGTACCAGACGTTCGCGGCACGGCCCAGCCGTACCCTCCCGACGACCACCGCTCCGGGGGCGATGTAGGCGTCCGGATGGATCTGCGGGATCGCGTCGCCGTCGAGGGCCGCGATGTAGGGCGTGACGTTCATGTGAACGATGTTACGAGGAGTCGATCTGTCCGGTATTTCCGCAAGCACGTCGGGCGTTCCGGTTGCAGACTTGGGCAGTAAGCAGGAAAGTCGTCTCCTGACGTCTCCTTTTCCGCCACACAACCTCCACGGGTAGTGCTATGACAAACCAGCACGAGAGCTTTCCCGACCTGATGCATGAGGACTCGTTCGAGGTCGTCATGCGCGGCTACAGCCGTCGTCAGGTTCACGACTATATGGACCGCCACCGCCACCAGATCCGCGACCTGGAGGAGCGGCTCGGGCGCGCGATCGACCAGGCCGAACAGAGCCGGATCGAGCTGGCCGAGGCTCGTAAGAGGCTTTCCGACGCCCCGCAGGACTACGACGAGCTCGGCCAGCGGCTCAGCCAGATACTGAAACTCGGGGAGGAGGAGGCCACCTCCAAGAAGCAGGTCGCCGAGGCCGAGGCGATCAAGCTCCGCGACGACGCGGCGATGGAGGCCGAGCGGCTGATCACCTCCGCGCAGGATCGGGCCGAGGGCATCCTGAACGCCGCGCAGCAGGAGGCCGAGCGCCGGGTGGCCGAGGCCACCGCGGCCGCCGAGCAGATGCTGTCCCAGGCGGGCAACGACGCCGAGGAGACGCTCAACGCGGCCCGCGCCGAGTCCGAGGACACCTTGCGCAGCGCCCGCACCGAGGCCGACCGGATGGTCACCTCGGCGCGGAACGAGGCCGAGCGGACGGTCCAGGAGGCCCGCGCCGAGGCCGACTCCACGCTGAGCGCCGCCCGCGCCGAGGCGGAGGCGACCGTGCTCGCCGCCAACAACGACGCGCACTCCACCCTGTCGGCGGCACAGCAGCGCGCCGCCGCCCTGGACGAGACCACCGGCCGCCGGGTCGTCTACCTCACCGACACCCACCACGAGGTCATGCGCCGTCTGCACGAGATGGGCACCGTCCTGGGCGACCTGCTCCACCGTGAGAGTTCGGCGGGACCTCTGATCGACGAGAGCTCCGTGCTGCCCCCGGCCCGCGTCCAGCCGGCGCTGGCCGCCCCCGCCGCGGGGCCTGACGCCGTCTCCGGGGCCGCCTCCGAGGAGACACCCGACGACGTCCACGGCACACCCGGCGCGGCGGACGCCGTCGCGTCCTCCGACGCGGAGGCGTCGTCGGGACAGGCCGGGCCCACCGGATCCGGGGACGCGTCCATGAGCGGGCGGAACGCCGGGTTCGACTCACCCGACCTGGAGTCCGTACGCGTGATCGTGGACGACGACACCGTCGGGGGCGCGGACGAGCGGCGTGGCAAGGGCGAGGACCGTGCCGAGGAGACGCGCGTCGAGGTGTACGACGACACCGACCTCGCCGGCGACACCGACCTCGGTCCGGCCACGGAGAAAACCGGCAAGGACGAGGACAAGTACGCCACCCCCAGAAGAAAGTAAGAGCCCTCGCCCTCGGAGGCATGAGGGGGAACCCGCACGGCCGTGGAGACGTCGGCCCCGAAGACCATGAGGGGCTCGCACGGCCGTGCAGACGGGTGAGGAGACTCGCGGAAGCCTCCGCCCCGACGGGGTGAGGATCAAGCGGAAGCCCCCGCCCCCGATCGGGTCGGGGACTTCCGCGATTGGGGGCCCGGCGCCGGGACCGCATCGGATCCGCTCATCCCGGCACCGGGCGGTCTTCAGGGGTCCGTCTCCGGCTCGGTGTCGCCGGAACGTTCCCGTTGGTCGAGTAGCTGCTCACGCAGCCCTTCCGGATCGTCCGCGTCGATGGTCATCGCGCAGCCGACATCACGCTGGGCGGAGGTCAGCGGGTGGTGGCGGGTTGCCCACCACCGACCCGCGTCGCTCCGCCAGATCGTCCAGTCGGGAAACTCCCGGGCGATCTCAGCGAGATGTCGGTCGAGAGACATCTGTGCACCTTCCCCGCGCCCAGGCCCGTCTGTGCGACGCTCCACCTCTGACGGTGAGGCACTTCTCTAGAGAAATCAATGATCGCGGGGGACAGGTCAACCTATCGGTTGACGGATGGTCTTGATCTATGAGTCGAAGTCGTATTGAAGTACGTAAGAGGCGGCGTCGAGAGTCATCTCGTTCACCTCGACGGCGACGCCGTCCACGGTGCGGGCGACCCGGGCGATCACGATGACCGGGGTGCCCGCGGGCAGGTCGAGCTGGACGGTCTCGTGGGGATGGGGCATGCGGGCCCTGATCTCCTCGGTGAAGTGCGCCGGGGCGTGGCCGAGCTCGCCGAGGCGCGCGTAGACGCCTCCGGGGCCCGTGTCCTCTCTCGTGATCGCGGTTCCGTCCACCAGGAGGGCGGGGAAGTGGGAGACCGACAGTTGCACCGGCCGCTCGTCCACCGAGTAGCGTCGCCTGCGGACCCACACCTCGGAGCTGCCCAGCACTCTGGCCACGGCGTCCTCGGCGGTCTCCCGGTCGATGTCCACCTGGTCCACGGTGTAGGGGCGCCCCCTGGTGTCGGAGTCCCAGATCGCCTCACCGCGCTCCCAATGGTCACGGGAGAGCCGCCGGGAGCCGTGCCGCCTGATGGGGCGGAACTGCCTGACGTACACCCCTGAGCCGCGCTTGGGGACGGCGAGGCCTTCGTTGATTAGTACGGACAGGGCCTGCCTGGCGGTGGCACGGGCTATGCCGTGACTGGCCATCAGGGCGTTCTCGCCCGGAAGCCGATCCCCGTCCCGGAGATCGCCGGACAGGATCGCTTCGCGAAGCCCGTCGGCGATGCGCCGATAGATCGGGGGCTCGGGAGGTACCGGGGAATGCTGCACGTTCGATCACCCTCTGTCACCAACCGGGTTTGGCGTCTCCAGAGAACTTGCCCCGCCTTGTCCACGATCGCACAGATACGGAGGTTGGTATCGTGCTTCTTTTGGGAGGATCGTGCCCGTGTGGCGATCTTAAAGAGTTTTCCCGGTCCGTTACCGTGGAACGGTCCTGACCGGTATTCGTACGGCCCACCATCGGCGCGTGACGGCCGCGGCCAGCACGGCCCCCGCCGCGTTGAGGATCACGTCGTCGACGGAGCTGACCCGCCCCAGGCGCAGGGCGTACTGGAGGACCTCCACGGTGAGCGACGCCCCGGCCGCCACGGCCGCGATCCGGGTGAGCGAGGCGAACCGCGCCGAACGGACGGGAAGCATCGCCCCGAGCGCGGCGAAGACCATGAGGTTCCCCCCGACCTGCACGAACGCCGTCTGTCCCGGTCCGTGAAGTGTCGCCCACAGATCCGAGAACGGAACAAGACTGACGCCGGAGATCCCCGCTCCGGGGGTGAGGATCATCCAGATCCAGGGCGCGGTCCCCGCCACCGCGACCACGTCGGCCAGGGCGGTGCGCGCCGGGAAGGGGTGGCCGGAGCGGGTGCGGCGGAGGGTGAGCAGGCGGACGGCGACGACGACCGCGGGGACCGCGAGCAAGGCCGCCAGAACGACATTCCCCCACTGCTGCCACGCCTGGTGCACAAGACAAATGATGGGGTGCGCGGAGTCCCCTCGGGCGGCCTTCGAGGTTACGAGAAGGTGACCTCCAGGCAAGGGTCGTTCTCATCCTCGTGAGCGGCTCCCCGAACGGCGAAAGGGTGCCCGGGCGCGAGGAGAGGCCGTCGGCGCGTTCGCGCGTACGGAGGCCCCGAGCCGAGGAGGCACCCCGGGGAAGGGAGGCCGGGGCGGCATGTGCCCGGGTGATGCGCCTCAGGGGAGGGTGGACCCTCGCGCGGTACGCGCCAGGGCGATGCGCCCCAAGGAGGGGCGGGCTCCCCGCGTGGTATGCGCCTCAAGGAAGGGCGGGCAACGGGAGGTTGCGTCCGAGGAAGTGCACGGCCTGGTCCCAGGCGGCCCGCGCGGCCTCCTGGTCGTAGAACTGGGGGGCCTCGTGGTTGTGGAAGGCGTGCCCGGCCTCCTCGGCGACGTACACCCTGACGTTCGGCCGGCCGGACGCGGCCTCCTCCACCACGGCGACCCGCTCCCGAGGGATGTAGGGGTCGGAACCGCCGAAGACGAGCAGCAGCGGGCAGGTGATCTTCTCCAGCATGCCCGAGGCGTCGGGGACGGCGGACCCGTAGAACGACAGGACCGCGTCCACCTCGACCGTGGCCGCGAGCAGGTAGCCGATGGAACCCCCGAGGCAGAACCCGACCACCCCGGCCCCACCCTCGGCCTCGGGCAGTTCCCGCAGGTGCGTCAGGGCGACGGCGGAGTCGGCCACCCCCTGGGGGACGTCGAACGTGGAGACCATCTCGACCGACAGGGCCGTTCCCGCGTCGTCGTGGCCGGACACCCAGTTGGGCCGGATCCGCCAGAACAGGTCGGGCGCGCCGACGACGTAGCCGAGCGCGGCCAGGTCCTCGGCGACCTTCCTGATGTACGGTCCCACCCCGTAGATCTCCTGGACCAGCAGGATGACCGGGCCCCGGCCGCTCGGGGGAAGCCACAGGTGCAGGTCGAACGAGCCGTCGGCGACGGTGACCGTCTCGGTGCGAACTTCCACGGGATCCTCCTGCTGGCGTGTCGACCGCCGGCGTTCCGGCGTATGACGGACGAACGGTCGGCGAACCGTATACCCGCCGAACGCGGACAGATGTGCGGTATCGAATCGGCCCCTTTGCCGGAGAACGGATGGTTGGTCGCGCAGGCCCGGAAAACCCGCCGAGTGTGGACGTGTTCCGCCGATAAGGTGCGCCTGTGGACACCCTGGAAAGCCTCGTCATCACCAGGCGGCTTCGAGTTCCCGTCGACGCTCCCGCCGCATCCACCCCGGGCTGGGGAGAGGTGGCCGCACGTCAACTCGACGCCGCTCTGCTGAGCGTCGGCTTCACGTGTTCGCCGGCCCTGCTCGAACGCCTGGCCGGCCTGCCCGGGGAGACGGTGGTCGATCTCGGCGTGCGGGTCCTGGCGGCGGTACGACACCTGGTGGGCGACCATGTCCGGCACAACGCGTACTTCATCGACTTCCCGAAGAACGTGCCCGACACCGTGGAGTTCTGGGCAGGGCTGCTGCGTCAGGCCATGCTCGACCCGGTCGCCGACGCCTCCGTCCAGCACTCGCCGGCGCTCAACCTGCTCACCCTGCCCGGTTACGGCGGCTACCGGCACACCTACGCCGACCTGCTGGGCGCGCACGCCGAGCTCGTCGCGTCGGCCGGCGACCGGGTGACCGTGCTGGAGTTGGGCGCGAGCCTGGAGTCGGAGGCGCGCGAGTGGTACTTCTCGCTGGCGGGCTCGGAGGTGCCGCCGGCGGAGGAGGACCTGGCGGCGCTGCGGTCGCTGGCCGAGTTCTGCGCCGAGGAACCCGACCGTATCCCGGTGCGGGAGAACCGCGCCGTCATCAACCAGGCGCGTCTGGTCGCGGGTCGCCCGCTGCTCGTCGACACGGTGACCGACGTGCTGCGGCTCGCCTGCGGACTCTTCGGCGGCGACGTCACGCTGGCCACCCCCACCAGGTTCCTCTCGTTCCCGCGGGCTCGGCGCAGGGCTCTCCTGCAGGCCCTGGACGCGGTCGCCACCCCGGCCAGGCTCGGCGACGTCTCAAGGCACCGGGAGCAGTGGAAGCGGCTCGGCGAACGACTCCACCCCGGCGAGTATCCGCGGTTCCCGCGCGCCGCACACGTCTTCGAGGTGGCCCGAGGCGTACGCGAGGCGCCCGGTCTCGACAGCCGGGTGGAGGCGGCGCTGTCGGCAGGCCGTACCGGAGAGGCGGTCGAGCTTCTGGAGAGGGCGCCCGGCGCGTTGCTGCGCCGTCTGGACCACCTGCTGCGGTCCGGCACCTCGGTCTCGGCTGTGCTGGACGCCGCGGAAAAGGCCGCGGCGGGCGCTTCCGGCCGGGTCCTGCTGTCGTTGCGCGAACACCTGCAGAACCGGCTCGCCTCCGCGGCCGGGCGGGTCTTCGTCAACCGGAACGGCAGGGCGTGGGCGGCGCCCGACGCCCGCGCTCCGATCGAGGAGACCGTCGTGTCGCGGGCGGTGGCCATCCTGGACGAGGAGATCACCCGGCGGCTTCCCGACCTCGGCGAGCTGGTCGTCGATCCCGAGGTGCTCGACGTCGCCCTGCCGCTGTCGGGTAAGGCCGTCGCGCCCGGGCTGGGCATGTTGCCGCGGGGCTCGCTGTCGGCGGTGGACGGGGAGCTGCTGCGGTTCTTCGTCCACTGGCGGCAGGCCGAGCGGTCCACCGACTACGACCTGTCGGCCCTGATGCTGGACGCCTCCTACGGCGACGCCGAGCACATCTCGTGGACGGAGTACCGCAACAGTTTCGCCGTGTACTCCGGCGACCTCACCGACGCCTCCGACGGCGCGAGCGAGTTCATCGACATCCGTCTCGCCGAGGCGAAGCGGTCGATCATCATTCCGCAGGTGAACATCTACGACGGAGAGGCGTTCGACGAGGCCGCGGAGGCGTTCTTCGGCTACATGAGCCGGGATGCCGAGCAGGAGGGCAGGCCGTTCGAGCCGCGTACCGTGCGCATGAAGTCCGACCTGCGGGGCGCGGGCCGGGTCGCTCTGCCGCTCGTCTTCCTGCGCGGCGACGACGGCGCCTGGCGGGTGAAGTGGCTGCACCTCTATCTGAGGGGGCGCGCCGGCTTCAACCAGGTCGAGGGCAACCGCGTCACGACCTCCCTGCTGGTGCGCTCGATCGTCGAACGTGACTACCTGCGCGTCCGCCATCTGGTCGACCTGCTGCGGCGAAAGGGGACGTCGGGTGGGCACACCACGTACATCGGTTTGCAGGCGCCGGCCGATCTCCCCGAGGGGGCGCGGGTGATCACGCCTGGGACGCTGCACGAGCTGATCCCCGCCTGATACGGTGGCGGTCGCGAGGCCATGGGAGGGCTTCCTTCTCACCTTATGGACAAGTCCAGTCTTCCCGCCTTCCTCGCATTCCGGTCGTGAGGCCGTCCGAGAGCCTCATCGGCGCGGCCGACCGCCCGTCAGATGGTCCTGGCCAGAGCGCGGGAAATGCCCAGGGCGGCGGCCTTGACGGCCGGGGCGAGCCGGGTGGGCTGGAAGCGGGCCAGCGGCACCGAGACCGAGAGCGCGGCCACGGCCACGCCGTCGCCGAACACCGGGGCCGCGATGCAGGCGCCGCCCAGCTGGGCCTCCTCCCGCTCGTAGGCGAGCCCCGCCGCCTGGATCTCGCCGATCGCCTCCTCCAGGCGCCGGGGGTCGACGATCGAATGCGGGGTCAACCGGCGCAGCGGGCGGCCGAGGACCTCGTCGATCAGGTCGGGCCCCGAGTAGGCGAGCAGGGCCTTGCCGATCCCGGTGCACGTCAGCGGGAGGCGCCCGCCGACGCGCGAGGGCAGGGCGAAGGTCTCCTGACCGCGGATCTTCTCGACGTAGACGACGTCGAGGCCGTCGCGCACACCGAGGTGGACGGTCTCGTGGGTCGCCTCGTAAAGGTCGTGCATGAAGGGGAGCGCAGCGTGTCTCAGGTCGCGCTCCAGGGGCACGATGCTCCCGAGCTCGAAGAGGCGGCGGCCGAGATAGTAGCCGTCGGGGCGGCGGGTGATCGCGCCGATCGCGGTCAGTTCGGTGAGCAGCCGGAAGGCGGTGGTCTTGGGCAGGTGGCAGCGCTCGGCGACGTCGGCCAGCCGCAGCGGTCCTCCCGTGGGGCGGAACGCGTCGAGTACGAGCCAGGATTTCTCCAGCAGGGACAGACGGTCGGGGTTCCGTTTCACGGAACCCATTCTTGCCTATGGCCGTTTGCGGCCCTATACCCGTACGTAGTGACCTGAAGGAGTACCTTCCCGAGGAGCAGACTTGTCTGACCAGGTGAACCACTTCATCGGTGGGGTGCCGGTCGCCGAGGGCGCGACGTTCGCCACCCATGATCCGGTGACCGGCCGGCCGGTGCGCGAGGTCCGCGAGGCGGACCGGGGCGTCGTCGACAGGGCGGTCGCCGCGGCCCGCGAAGCCCTGCCCGGATGGGCCGCGCTGCCGGTGGCGGAGCGCGCCACCTGGATGCGCCGCCTCGCCGACGCGATCGAGGAGCGGTTCGAGGACCTGGTGGCGGCGGAGATCGCCGACACGGGGAAGTCGATCACCCAGACCCGCACCCTGGACATCCCGCGCGGAGCCGCGAACTTCCGGTCGTTCTCCGAGATCGCGGCCCAGCACCCGGAGGACGTGTTCCACCTCACGGACGTGCTGAGCTACACCGTGCGCAAGCCACTCGGCGTGGTGGCGGTGATCGTGCCGTGGAACCTGCCGTTCCTGCTGGCGACCTGGAAGCTCGGTCCCGCGCTCGTCGCGGGCAACACCGTCGTGGTCAAGCCCTCGGAGCACACGCCGGGCTCGGTCGCGGTGCTCGCGGAGATCGCCGCCTCGATCGGTCTGCCGCCCGGTGTCCTCAACGTCGTGAACGGCTTCGGCGGCGGCTCCACCGGCCAGTTCCTGGTGGAGCACCCCGGCGTGGACGCGGTCACCTTCACCGGCGAGAGCCGTACCGGATCGACGATCATGAAGGCGGTCGCGGACCGGGTCAAGCCCGTCTCGTTCGAGCTGGGCGGCAAGAACGCCGGGCTGGTCTTCGCCGACGCCGACCTGGACGCGGCCGTCGAGGGAAGCGTGCGGTCGGTCTTCACCAACGGCGGCCAGGTCTGCCTGTGCACCGAGCGGCTCTACGTGGAGCGGCCCGTCTTCGAGGAGTTCACCGCACGGCTGGCCAGGCGCGCCGGTGACCTGCGGTTCGGCCGCCCCTCCGACGAGGACGCCACGATGATGCCGATGATCTCCGCCGAGCACCGGGACAAGGTGCTCTCCTACTACGAGCTGGCCAAGCGCGAGGGCGCCGAGATCCGCGCGGGTGGCGGGGTGCCGAGTTTCGGCGACGACCGCGACGGCGGCTACTACGTCGAGCCGACCGTGCTGACCGGCCTGCCGCACGACTCCCGGGTGAACCGGGAGGAGATCTTCGGCCCCGTCTGCCACGTCGCCCCGTTCGACACCGAGGCCGAGGCGGTCGGGCTCGCCAACGACAGCGAGTACGGCCTGGCTGCGACCGTCTGGACCTCCAACCTGAGCCGGGCCCACCGGGTCGCCAGGTCGCTGGAGGCCGGGCTGGTCTGGGTCAACACCTGGTACCTGCGCGACCTGCGCACCCCCTTCGGCGGGGTGAAGCTGTCCGGCATCGGCCGCGAGGGCGGCACGCGCTCGCTGGACTTCTACTCCGAGCCCACCACGATCACCATCAAGCTGGAGCCTGGACATGACTGAGTGGAGCGAGGCCACCGACGTGCGGGTGGAGGCGGCCGACCGGTTGCTCGACGCGGCCAGGAGCGGCAAGCCGTGCGCCCCGGTGCGCGAGATGCTGCCGAGCGGGAGCGCCGAGACCGGCTACGCCGTACAGGAGATCAACACCAGGCGGGCGCTGGAGGAGGGCAGGAGGCTGGTCGGCAGGAAGATCGGGCTCACCTCCGCCGCGGTCCAGCGCCAGCTCGGCGTGGACCAGCCGGACTTCGGGATGCTCTTCGCCGACATGGCCTATCTCGACGGTCTGCCCGTGCCGACCGGCCGTTTCCTGCAGCCCAAGGTCGAGGCGGAGGTCGCGCTCGTCCTCGGGAGCGACCTGGAGGGTGGCCCGTTCACGGTCGCCGACGTCATCCGGGCGGTCGACTTCGCGCTGCCCGCGATCGAGATCGTCGACAGTCGCGTCGCGGGGTGGGACATCGCCCTCGTCGACACGATCGCCGACAACGCCTCCAGCGGCGCGTTCGTCCTCGGCAACACCCCGGTGAGCCTGCGCGGCCTGGACCTGCGCCTCGCCGGGATGACCATGAACCGGCACGGGGAGGAGGTCTCCACCGGGGTGGGCGCGGCCTGCCTGGGGCATCCGCTCAACGCCGCGGTCTGGCTCGCCGACGCGCTGGGCGGTACGGACTTCCCACTGCGCGCCGGGGACGTCGTGCTCACCGGCGCGCTCGGCCCGATGGTCGGCGTCGAGCCGGGCGACGTGTTCGAGGCCCACATCGAGGGCCTCGGCTCGGTCAGGACGGTCTTCTCGTGAGAGCCCACGAACCTCGCCCTCAGCCGGGAGTCGGCCGCCACCCCGCCGCCCACGACCTTCTCGTGAGAGCCCACGAACCGGACCGGCCCGTGAAGTCCGTGAAGCCAGGGGAGCCCGGCAAGTCCTGGGGAGCCGGCAATCCCGGAGAGCTCGGGGAGTCCGGCAAGTCCTGGGAGTTCGGGGAGTTCGGAGAGCTCGAAGGACCAGGGGAACTCGTACGACGTGTGAAAGCGGGCCTGTTGTGAAGATCGCCATCATCGGTTCAGGGAACATCGGCACCGACCTGATGTTCAAGGCACTGCTGTCGAAGAAGGTCGAGGTCGTCGCGATGGCGGGCATCGACCCCGACTCCGACGGACTGGCCCGCGCCCGCCGCCGCGGGGTCGCCACCACCCACGAGGGTGTCGAAGGACTGGTCGCGCTGCCCGGGTTCGCCGAGGTGGACGTCGTCCTCGACGCGACCTCGGCCGGGGCGCACCGGCACAACGACCGGGTGCTCAGGGCGCACGGCAAGCGCGTCATCGACCTCACCCCCGCCGCGATCGGCCCCTACGTGGTGCCTCCGGTCAACCTGGAGGACCACCTCACCGAACCGAACCTCAACATGGTCACCTGCGGCGGGCAGGCCACCATCCCGATCGTCGCGGCGGTCGCCTCGCGGGTGCCCGTCCGGTACGCGGAGATCGTCGCCTCCATCTCCTCCCGGTCGGCGGGGCCCGGCACACGGGCCAACATCGACGAGTTCACCGAGACGACCTCCCGGGCGATCGAGCGGGTCGGCGGGGCGGCGAAGGGCAAGGCGATCATCATCCTCAACCCGGCGGAGCCGCCGCTGATCATGCGGGACACGGTCTACTGCCTGGTGGACGAGTGCGACGAGGCGACCGTGGCGGAGGTGAAGGACGCCGTGCTGGAGATGGTGGCGCGGGTCAACGACTACGTGCCCGGCTACCGCCTCAAACAGGACATACAGCTTGAGACGCTTCCGGCTGGGGAGCCGCTCCCCGACGGCACCCGCGACGGCGGCGTGAAGGTGACCGTCTTCCTGGAGGTGGAGGGCGCCGCCCACTACCTGCCCGCCTACGCCGGCAACCTCGACATCATGACCTCCGCCGCGCTGCGCACCGCCGAGCGGCTCGCCGAGGTGACGGAGCGGGCCGCGGACGCGGGCCGCACGCAAGACCGGGACCGCACGGACCTGGCCGCTCGTACGGACGCGGAGGTGGGCGCGTGAAGCTCTACGTGCAGGACGTGACACTGCGGGACGGCATGCACGCCATCCGGCACCGCTACACCGTCGCCCAGGCCGCCGAGATCGCCGCGGCCCTCGACGCCGCCGGGGTGGCGGCGATCGAGATCGCGCACGGCGACGGCCTCTCCGGGGGCAGTTTCAACTACGGCGCGGGCGCGCACACCGACGACGAGTGGATCGAGGCGGTCGCCGGTGCCGTACGGCGGGCGAAGCTGACCACCCTGCTGCTGCCCGGCATCGGCACCATCGACGACCTCAGGCGCGCGCACGCCCTCGGTGTCACCTCGGTCAGGGTCGCCACCCACTGCACCGAGGCCGACATCTCCGCCCAGCACATCTCCACCGCGCGCGAGCTCGGGATGGACGTGGCCGGGTTCCTGATGATGTCCCACATGACCTCCGCCGACGAACTGGCGCGGCAGGCGGCGCTCATGGAGTCGTACGGCGCCCACTGCGTCTACGTGACCGACTCCGGCGGCCGGTTGACCATGGACGGGGTGCGGGAGCGGGTCAGGGCCTACCGCTCGGTGCTCGACGAGGGTACGGAGATCGGCATCCACGCCCACCACAACCTGGGCCTCGGCGTGGCCAACTCGGTCGTCGCGGTGGAGAACGGCACCTACCGGGTGGACGCCTCCCTGGCGGGGATGGGCGCGGGGGCGGGCAACTGCCCGATCGAGGTGTTCGTCGCGGTGGCCGACCTGATGGGCTGGGAGCACGGCTGTGACCTGCACGCCCTGATGGACGCGGCCGACGACCTGGTCAGGCCGCTGCAGGACCGGCCGGTCCGGGTGGACAGGGAGACGCTGACGCTCGGCTACGCGGGGGTCTACTCCAGCTTCCTGCGGCACGCGGAGGCGGCCTCGGCGCGCTACGGGGTCGACACCCGGACCATCCTCACCGAGGTGGGCCGCCGCCGGATGGTGGGCGGCCAGGAGGACATGATCGTGGACATCGCGCTGGACCTGGCACGGACCGGGGAGCCGTCGTGACACGGGCGGTCCTCCGGCTCTTCCCGGCTCCCGTCGAGCTCTTTCGTCGAGCGTCGTAGTGGTGTCACCGTCCTCGGGCTCCCGCCGGACCCTTTCACCGAGCGCCGTAGCGATGTCACCGTCCCCCGGCTCCCGCCGAGTCCCTTCACCGAGCGCCGCAGTGGCGCCCGCGAGAAAGATGGTGTCCCAGTGACCGACCTGCACAAGCTCGCCGCCGTCCTGGACGAGGCCGCCCGCACCGGTCGCGCGGTGCCGAGGCCCGAGCAGGACTACGGCGTGGCCGACGCCTACCGGGTCCAGGAGGAGCTGATTCGGCTCCGCCTGGAGCGCGGGGACCGGCTCGCCGGGGTGAAGCTGGGCTTCACCAGCGAGGGTAAGCGCCGCCAGATGGGGGTGCACGACGTCATCTTCGGCCGGGTGCCGGAGTCGTCGGCCATCCTCGACGGCTCGTACGCGGATATTTCTGGATTCATCCATCCGAGGGTGGAGCCGGAGGTCGTCTACCTCATCGGCCGGCGCATCGCGTCGCCGGGCGACGCGCTCGCGCCGGACGCCGTCGCGGCCGTCGCGGCCGGTATCGAGGTGATCGACTCGCGCTACGAGGACTTCAGGTTCTCGCTGCCCGACGTGATCGCCGACAACACCTCGGCCGCCGGGTACGTCGTCGGCCCCTGGCAGCCGTACGACCCGTCGCGCTGGAACCTGGGCGTCGTCCTGGAGATCGACGGGCGCGTGGTCCAGACCGGATCGACCGGCGCGATCCTGGGCGACCCGCGCAGGGCACTCGCCGAGGCCGTGCGCCTCGCCCTCCAGGCGGGGATGGTCCTGGAGCCGGGCTGGGTCCTGCTCGCCGGTGCCGCCACGCCCGCCGAGCCGCTGGTGCCCGGTGCGCGGGTGCGGGCCGAGATCCAGCACCTGGGCTCGGTCTCGTTCACCGCCTCCGTGCCCGAATCCGCCTCCGCGCCGGAACCCGCCTCCGCGCCGGAACCCGCCTCCGCGTCCGAATCCGCCTCCGCACCCGGTCCGACGACGCCGGGAGCCTCGGCGGAGACGCCGGGGGTTTCCGGGGTACAGGGGGCTTCGGAGAGGCCGGGCACTTCTGGGGAGGAATCATGAGCGAAGGGCTCGTCGTCGAGGGAAAGGCGACGCCGCGAGGAAGGTTTCCGCACGTCAAGCGTGCGGGAGACCTCCTGTACGTGTCCGGGACCAGCTCACGCAGGCCCGACAACACGATTGTGGGAGCCGAGGTCGACGAGTTCGGCACGGTGAAGCTCGACATCGCCGAGCAGACCAGGGCGGTGATAGAGAACATCGGAGACATCCTCAAGGCGGCGGGAGCCGACCTGAGCGATCTCGTGCAGATCACCACCTACCTGGTGAACATCAATGACTTCGGCGGATACAACGCGGTCTACGCGGAGTACTTCGACGAGACCGGCCCGGCACGCACCACCGTGGCCGTCCACCAACTGCCCCACCCGCACCTGCTCATCGAGATTCAGGCCGTGGCCCATCGACCGGAGGTTCGCCCATGACCGCCCCCATCGACCTCACCAAGTGGATCGACGAGCACGCCCACCTGCTCAAGCCGCCGGTGGGCAACAAGATGGTCTTCGAGAACACCGGCGACTTCATCGTCATGGTCGTCGGAGGCCCGAACGCGCGGACCGATTTCCACATCGACCCGTACGAGGAGCTCTTCTACCAGATCCGCGGCAACATGCACGTCAACATCATGACCCCCGAGGGGCCGGAGACCGTGCACGTGCGCGAGGGCCAGATGTGGCTGCTCCCGGGGAACACGCCGCACTCGCCGCAGCGCCCCGAGGAGGGGTCGATCGGCCTGGTGGTGGAGCGGATCAGGCCGGAGGGCGTGCTGGAGAAGTTCCTCTGGTACTGCCCGCGGTGCAGCGGCGTGGTCCACGAGGTGGAACTCCAGGTCCGTGACATCGTGACCGACCTGCCGCCGATCTTCCAGGCGTTCTACGACGACGAGAAGGCGCGTACCTGCGGGAACTGCGGCACCGTCCACCCCGGCAAGGGATAGCCGTTGATCATCGACGTTCACACGCACCACGTCCCCAAGGGCTGGCCCGATCTCGGCTGGCCGGGGGCGCCCCGGCTGAGGGTCGACTCCGAGCGGGAGGCGGTGATCCTGCTCGGGGATCGGGAGTTCCGCCGGATCGCCGACGACTGCTGGAATCCCTCGGTCCGCCTGGAACGGATGGACGCCGACGGGGTGGACGTCCAGGTCGTCTCCCCGACGCCGGTCTTCTTCTCCTACGAGCGCCCGGCGGCCGAGGCCGTACGGGTCGCGAGGGTGTTCAACGACCTGGCGCTGGAGATCTGCGCGTCCGAGCGGCTGGTGCCGTTCTGCCAGGTGCCGCTCCAGGATCCCGACCTGGCCTGCGCCGAGCTGGACCGGTGCCTCGCCGCTGGTCACGCGGGCGTCGAGATCGGCAACCACGTCGGCGACCGCGACCTCGACGACGAGGGAATCGTCCAGTTCCTCCAGCACTGCGCCTCGGTGGGGGCGCCCGTCTTCGTCCACCCCTGGGACATGGGGGGTGGTCCCCGGCTGGAGCGCTGGATGGCGCAGTGGCTGGTCGGCATGCCCGCCGAGACGCACCTGTCGGTGCTCGCCCTGATCCTGGGCGGCGTCCTCGACCGGGTGCCGAAGACGCTGCGCCTGTGCTTCGCGCACGGCGGCGGCTCGTTCGCCTTCTGGCTCGGCCGCTTCGAGAACGCCTGGCACCGTCGCAACGACCTGGTGGGGGTCTCGGAGTTTCCCCCGTCGCACTATCTCGACCGGTTCAGCGTGGACTCGGTGGTGTTCGACGAGCGGGCGCTGCGGCTGCTGGTCGACACGATGGGAGAGGACGGGGTGATGCTCGGCTCCGACTTCCCCTACCCGCTGGGCGAGTCACCGGTGGGCTCGCTGATCCGCCGGGCGGGGTTTCTCTCCGACACCGCCCGCGCCAAGCTGCTCGGCGGCAACGCCGTCCGGTTCCTCGGACGCTGAGCGGGACCGGTCGCCGGGCCGAAGTCCGGAAGGAACGCGCCGCCGGGAGACCGGGAGGCTCAGCGCTTGCTCAGGCGGCGTCCCTTGTACATCGGGTGGTTGGTCTCCCAGTATTTCCAGCCCTCCACCCGCGCGGGGACGTTGGCCACTCCGGCGGCGATCTTGCGCACCCGGCAGGTGTAGACCTGGCGCCACGCGGAGAATCCCACCCGGTAGCCGAAAACGCGATACCACATGTTTCCGTACTTGCCGGCGGTGATCTCCTGTGAGTATTGGTGCCCGGTCTCGACGATGTATTCCTCGGCGAGCAGCGGACTGACCATGTTTCTCAACTGGCGGATCAACTCGCCCCTGTCGATCTCGCTGAGTTTTTCCCTTTCCAGCTCCATCTCGGCGTAGACACGGTGCTGCCGGGTGACGGAAACCGTCATCGTGCCGCCGGGGCCGTCGATGAAGCGCGTGCGGGGAACGAAGAAATTCCTCGGTCTGAAGGAGTGGAACCTGAAGAAGGACCTCGGCCTGCATTTCTTGCGCGCCTGGTCCGAAAGCGTGTGGCGGGGGCCGTCGGTGTCGGTCCCGGTTTCCGTGCCCGTCGCGGTGTTGCCGGTTCCGGTGCCGACCCCGTTGTCGGTGTCTCTGTCTCTGTCTCTGGAGGAGGGGGAGGCGCTGGTGGAGGTGCTGGTCGACGTGATGGACGAGTCGGAGCCGGGTGACGGGTCGCCGAGCGCGGACGAGTCGGAGGACGGGTCGCCGAGCGCGGGCGAATTGGAGCCGGGTGACGGGTCGCCGAGCGCGGACGCGGTGGCGGGTGCGGGGAGGGCGGAGGGCACGGTGACCGTGAGGGCCAGACAGAGGAATCCGGTGAGGGCCGGCATCGCCGGCCCTTTCTTCGGCCGGTACCCTTTCCGTCGTTTACGTATGGTTGCGGCGCTTTTTTGAGGATGGGGAGTGAGCATGAAGACACCATTCCCTTCGAGGCACGGTCTGTGGCCGCGACCAATCCGCTGACCGGAATGCGGTTTTTACCGGTGCGCCGAGCCGCTTCAGCGTGACAGTGACGATGCTTACAGCCTCACGTGAGGGCCATGTGATGACACGCCGAGACCAAGTCCACTGGAAAAGGAAAGGGTGCACGGAAGGGAACTACAGTGATCGATCGTCCACGGGTGACGGTTCGTCGCCGATCTGTGAGGGCGCGTCGAGCGTGGCGACGAGCCTCTTGGGAGCGATGGCGCGGTAGCTCTCCTCGACCCAGTCGAGGAGTATCTCGGTCTCCAGGAGCGCGCTCGCGTTCATCAGGGAGATCGAGACCCATCCCGTTTTGGCCAGTCCGTAGCCGGACGGCTTGACGCCGTGGAACGCCAACGCGTGGCCGCTCGACTCCGGCAGCTTCATCCCGACTCTCGGTCTCCATTTCTCGGTCGGCTCTTCGACGCCGAGGAAGAGGAAGATCTTCTTGTTGACTTTGACGACCGTGTCGTCCCAGGGGTGGTCCTCGTAGGTCTCCGGCAGGCGCAACGCGAACTCGCGCAGCGTCTCGCGGACCTCACGCCAGTTGTCCATGGCGCCCATTCTGAACCTCTGCGCCGACGATTCCACCCCGAGCCGGTGTGGATCCACCGGGATCGTCCCGGGTCGGCCAGGCTTCGGCCCCGCCTCGGGTCGGCTTCGGGGCGGTCCGGATCTCAAAACGATCGCGACCGGACGGCCGGACCCGTCGGTTTCGTCTCGGAACGATGGTGACCGGACGGCCGGACCAGCCGGTTTCATGGACGGGGGATGTTGCGCAGGTTCGCCTTCGCCATGTCGATCATGCGCCCCACCCCGCCGTTGAGCACGATCTTGCTTGCGGCGAGGGCGAACCCCTTCACCTGCGCCCCGCTGACGCTCGGAGGCATGGCGAGCACGTCCGGGTCGGTGACCACATCCAGCAGGAAGGGGCCGGGGGTCGAGAAGGCCGTGGCGAGGGCCTCCCGTACGTCCGAGGGATTCTCCACCCGCAACGCCCCGATCCCGGCCGCGCCGGCGATCGCCGCGTAGTCGACGGGGGCGTGGTCGGTGCCGAAGTCGGGCATCCCCTCCACCATCATCTCCAGCTTCACCATGCCGAGCGAGGAGTTGTTGAACACCACCGTCTTCACCGGCAGATCGTGCTGCCGGACGGTGAGAAGCTCCCCGAGGAGCATGGCGAGCCCGCCGTCCCCGGAGAGCGAGACGACCTGGCGGCGCCGGTCCGCGAACTGGGCGCCGACGGCCTGCGGGAGCGCGTTGGCCATGCTCCCGTGCACGAACGAGCCGATCACCCGGCGACGCCCGTTGGGGCTGAGGTAACGGGCGGCCCAGACGCAGCACATCCCGGTGTCCACGGTGAACACGGCGTCGTCCGCGGCCAGTTCGTCGATCAGGTTCGCGACGTACTCGGGGTGGATCGGCAGGTGGTGCTCGATGTCGTGGGTGTACGCCTCCACGACGTTCTCCAGCACCTTCAGGTGCTTGCGCAGCGTCTTGTCGAGATGGCGGCGGTCCGTCTTCTGGGTGACATGGGGCAGCACCGCGCGGATCGTCGCGCCGACGTCGCCGTGCACGGCCAGCTCCAGCGGGGTCCTGCGGCCCAGTCGCCCCGCGTCGTGGTCGATCTGGATCGTCCGCGCGCCCGGCAGGAAGTCGTCGTACGGGAAGTCGGTCCCGGCCAGCACCACCAGATCGGCGTCGTGCATCGCCTCGTGGCAGGCGCCGTACCCGAGCAGCCCGCTCATCCCCACGTCGTACGGGTTGTCGTACTGGATCCACTCCTTGCCGCGCAGCGCGTGCCCGACCGGTGCCAGGACGCGCCCGGCCAGCGCCATGACCTCGTCGCGGGCGTGACGTGTCCCCGCGCCGCAGAACAGCATCACCTTCTCGGCGCGGTTCAACGCCGCCGCCAGCTCGGCCACCTGGTCGGCGGGGGGTACGACCGTGCCGGTCCTGGTCAGGAAGTCGTGCTCGCCGGTGGGACGGGTGGCGGACAGCTCCGCCACGTCACCGGGAAGCACCACGACGGAGACGCCACCAAGGCCGAGCGCCTGCTGGACGGCGGTACGCAGCACCCGGGGCATCTGCTCGGGTGTGCTGATCATGTCGCAGAAGTGGCTGCACTCCACGAACAGTCGTCCGGGGTGGGTCTCCTGGAAGAAGCCCGTGCCGATCTGCGCGGAGGGGATGTGCGAGGCGATCGCGAGCACCGGGGCACCGCTGCGGTGGGCGTCGTAGAGGCCCTGGAGCAGGTGGGTGTTGCCGGGCCCGCAACTGCCCGCGCAGACCGCGAGGCGCCCGGTGACCTGTGCTTCGGCCGAGGCGGCGAACGCCCCGGCCTCCTCGTTCTGCACGTGGATCCACTCGATGCCATCGGCCTTCCTGATGGCGTCGACCACCGGGTTGAGGCTGTCGCCCACCACCCCGTAGATCCGTTCCACCCCGGCCTGGCGGAGAACCTCGATGAACTGCTCGGCGACGGTCGCCATGGTGCCCCCTCATGTCCGGCGTCACCGGGGTACCTCACCGTATTTCGCCGGATCACTCGGGATCGCCCGGGAAGAGTCAGGGCCGCGTGTGTCGGGGGACTCGTGTCTCGCGACACAGCGTCGTTCGTATATCGAACAAAAGTTCTTTATGTGTACAGAGTGTAACCGGAGGGATAGGTTCTCCAGAGAAGACGGTCGGGTCCGGCCGGATGCCTGTCACTTTCCGTGGCACCCTGCTTACCATTCGGGCGAGGTAACCGCTCTCGGAAGGGGCCAGATGACCGGGCAGAACTCGGCGACCGCGTCCGACTACGTCTTCGACAACGACGGGGACCACTCGTCCGACCAGCACCGCTACCTCGCCCGGCTTCTCGACCCGCTCACGTTCGAGCGTCTCGCCCTCACCGGTGTCGGACCCGGCTGGCGGTGTCTGGAGGTCGGGGCGGGCGGTGGCAGTGTGGCCCTCTGGCTGGCCGAACGGGTCGCGCCGGGTGGACACGTGCTGGCGACCGACATCAAGCCCGGCCTGATCCCGTCCAGACCGGGGCTGACCGTGGCCCGCCACGACATCGTCGTCGACCCGCTGCCGCAGGACGCGTTCGACCTGATCCACGCCAGGCTCGTGCTCAGCCACCTGCCGCAGCGCCGCCAGGTCCTGAGGCGCCTGCGCGCCGCGCTGCGGCCCGGCGGCCGACTGCAGATCGACGAGATCGACATCACCCGCTGGGTGGCGCCGCCCACCTCCGGCGGGCGCGAAGAAGAGGTGTACGGGATCTACGTCACGGCCATGGCCCGGGTCCTGGGCGCGGCGGGCAGCGACCCGACCTGGGGGAGTGTGGCCGCGCGGGACATCGCGGCGGCGGGCCTGGTCGACATCGACCAGGTGCGCTGGACCGAGGTGTGGGAGCGCGGGTCCGCCGGGCTCGGCCTCCTGATCAGCAACAGCCACCATCTGGAGGAGCACCTGATGGCGGCGGGGATGACCTCGGGGCAGCTCAGGGAGGTCCGGGAGGTCATGTCGGCTCCGGGCTTCAGCGCCCCCTCCTTCGAGATCCACTCGATCCTCGCCCGCAGGGCCGACGACTGAGCGCTCCGCGAGGGAGCGGAAGGGCGCCGGCATCGCCCCGGGAGACGACGGATCCGGTGCCGGGCGCTCCGCGAGGGCCGGCTCAGACCCGGGAGACGACGGATCCGGTGTCGAGCACTCCGCAGGGGAACGGAGGGACCGGCACCGCCCCGGGAGACGACGGATCCGCCGTCGCCACTGCGCGAGGGGGCGGAGGGGCCCGGCGCCTGACCGGCGGTCCATCGGCGGATGGTGACGAAACCGTCTCGATCAGTGGTGACGGCGGAGAGTGCTCACTCGCGGTCCGCACCCGGTGTGAGCTGGGCGATCATCAGAAATCCCGCTTTTTAGGGATAAGAAACCGCCCTACCCACCCTGAACATTGATATTCAATCTTCGCTCTGGTGACTTGAAGCGTGATAAGTCCCATGGGCATAGTGTGTCGAATCACACACGCACCAGTCGCGGCGTGCGACCGCGGGGCCCGTTCGGCCTGCGGGCGCCGGCCAGGCGCAGGAACCGCGGATTGGAAAGTCCGAATGAGCAACCCCCCTCCGATTCGCTCGAAGATCCTCGCGATCCTGCTCCTTCCCATCCTCTCGCTGATCGTCCTGTGGGGATTCGTCGCCTACTCGACCGTCGCGCAGGTCGCCGGCATCGCCCAGACCCAGAGCCGCTGGCAGGTGATCGGAGAGCCGATCCGGCAGTTGATCTTCGAGATCCAGCGGGAACGTCAGATCTCCGCCGAGGCGGCCGGCGCCACCGTCCAGAACGAGACACTCTCCAAGCAACGGCGAATCACGAACGTCCAACTGGACCGGGTACGCCAGGCGGTCGCGTCCGCCGAGGCATACGAGCCCGACAACGCCCCGACGGACATCCGGGCGTTGATCGCGGCGATGGAAGGGCTCAGCCAGGTCCGTACCCTCACCGACCGCGGTGCGCTCAGCCCCGTCCAGGTGACCGACGGCTACAACGAGTTCGTCGGCGCCGCCAACCGGCAGATCGGTGACGCCACCGCGATCGCGGACCTGGAGGCATTCCGTAACGTCCGCGGCATGGGCGCCTACAGCACCACCGCCGAGTTCGCGAGCAGGGAGCACGCCGTCCTCACCGCCGCGCTGAAGCGCGGCGCGATGACGCCCGCGGAACACGCGGCCTTCGTCTCGGCGATGACCAGCCGGAGAAACTACCTGGTCTACGCGGAGCGGGACATGAGCCCGGACCTGAAAGCGGATCACGAGGCCTTCCTGCAGAGCCCCGCCTACAAGCGGTTCACCGCGGGCGAGGACAGGATCTTCTCGTGGAACCTCGCCGGTAAGCCCCCGCTGGACGCCGCCGAGTGGAAGCGTGACGCCGAGGCCGTTCTGGTCGCCGTCAACAAGCAGAGCGTGCGGGAGTTCGCCCGCTCGGCGACCAGGGGCGAGGCGCTCAGGAACGACACCTACCTGCGGATCGGGCTGATCCTGGGACTGGGCCTGCTCGCGATCGTCGTCTCGATCCTCGCCTCCTACCGGTTCGGCCGCTCCCTGGTCGCCGAGCTGAAGCGGCTTCAGGCGTCCGCCGTGGAACTGGCCGAGGAGCGGTTGCCCCGGCTGGTGGAGCGGCTGCGCAGGGGCGACGACGTGAACCCGGCGATCGAGGCCCCCGAGCTCGCCCCCGCGAGGACCGCCGAGGTCGACCGCGTCGTGCACGCGTTCTCCGCCGTGCGACGCACCGCGGTGGAGGCCGCGGTCGGCCAGGCGACGCTCCGCAAGGGCGTCGGCCTGGTCTTCCTGAACCTCGCCTGGCGCAACCAGGCGCTGCTGCACCGCCAGCTCACGCTCCTCGACACGATGGAGCGCCGCGTCGAAGAACCGGAGATCCTGGAGGATCTCTTCAAGCTCGACCACCTGACCACCCGCATGCGGCGGCACGCGGAGAACCTGATCATCCTGTCCGACGCGGCTCCGTCCCGCAGGTGGCGCGACCCGGTGCCCATCTTCGACGTGGTGCGCAGCGCCATCCTGGAGGTCGAGGACTACACCCGCGTCACCGTGCTCCCCATGCCGCACGCGCCGCTGCTGGTCGGCGCCGCGGTCACCGACGTGATCCACCTGATCGCCGAGCTGGTGGAGAACGCCACCACCTTCTCGCCGCCGAACACCGCGGTCCACGTACGGAGCATGGCCGCGGCGAACGGCTTCGCGCTGGAAGTCGAGGACCGCGGCCTGGGACTGAGCCAGGCCAACCTCGACGAGCTCAACGCCAAGCTCGCCGACCCGCCGGAGTTCGACCTGGCGGACAGCGACAGGCTCGGCCTGTTCGTCGTGGCCAGGCTCGCCGCCCGGCACGGGATCAAGGTCGTACTGCGCCCCTCGCCGTACGACGGCACCACCGCGATCGTGTTGCTGCCGCAGAGTCTGCTCGCCACCTGCGAGTCACTCGCCGCCGAGACCATGCCGAACCGGGCGCGTCAGGACGGCGCGCACCCGGGCGGACCGGCACGGGCGCTGAGCGCGGCAGCGGAAGACTGGCCCAGGGCGCTCTCCGGCACCCAGGACCACGGGACGACCCACACTCCCGAGACCACGTCGAGCTGGTTCCCCACCCAGGAGCGGCGCGAGGCTCCCGATGTCCCCGCCTCGATACCGGTGCGGCGGGCCGTCTTCATCCCGGACACCGACGACGACCTGGACGGGCTGCCGATGCGGGTACGGCAGGCTAATCTGGCCCCCCAGCTCCGCCAGACACGCTCCCCCGAACCGTGCGACACCACCGCGCGAACCCCCGAGGAGCTCTCACACCTCATGTCCTCCATGCAGCGAGGCTGGCAGCAGGGCCGCAGCCATGCGGAGCAGGAAACGGACGTGTGGAAGCGAAAGGACGGCCACTCCGATGCCCGACCCCAGATCTGAACTGAGCTGGTTGCTCGACGACCTGACCCAGCGGGTCACCGGTATCCGGCACGCCATCGTGCTGTCCGCCGACGGCCTGGCGATGGGCGGCTCTCGAGGGCTGACCCGGGAGGACGCCGAACACCTGTCCGCCATATCGGCGGGAAGCCACAGCCTCGCACTGGGTGCGGGGCGGCACTTCGGCCTCGGCGGCGTACGGCAGACCATCATCGAGATGGAGGGGGGTTTCCTGTTCGTCACCGCGGCGGGACAGGGAGCCAGGCTGGCCGTACTCGCCGCGGGCGACGCCGAACTGGGCATGGTGACCTACGAGATGGCGCTGCTGGTCAAGCGCGTCGGCGAGCACCTGTCCGCTCAGCCGAGGGGAGCCGCCCCAGCGCCCGCTTGGAACGGTACGAGGACGTGATGGGGGAGGATCCCGGGCCTCTGGTCAGGCTCTTCGGGGTGACCGGAGGCAGGGCGCGCCCGGTCGGGGAGAGCTTCGACCTGGTGGCCATCGTCACGACCGTCGAGATGCCCTTCGAGCCGGTCGGGCTGATGCCCGAACATCTCAACGTGCTGCACGCGTGCCGTCGGCCCACCACCGTGGCCGACGTCGCCGCGCATCTCAAGCTGCCACTCAACATCACCCGCGTACTCCTCAGCGAGCTGCGACGCGAGGGCCTGGTCACCATCGACAAGCCCCGGCCGATGGGGAAGACGATCGACGAACGCATCTACAGGGAAGTGCTGCATGGAATACGCGGCCTCTGAGCCGGGCATGCCCCCGGGCGACACCCCCGCGATGGCCATCAAGATCCTTGTCGCCGGTGGTTTCGGGGTCGGCAAGACGACCATGGTCGGCACGATCAGCGAGATCAGGCCTCTGCACACCGAGGAACTGCTGAGCGAGCGCGGCATCCACGTGGACGACACCGCGGGCGTGGAGTCAAAGATCACCACGACCGTCGCGCTGGACTTCGGCCGGATCACCATCCGCGACGGGCTCTGGCTCTACCTGTTCGGCACCCCGGGCCAGGACAGGTTCTGGTTCATGTGGGACGAGCTGTCCGTCGGCGCCCTCGGCGCGGTCGTCCTCGCCGACACCCGCCGCTTGCAGGACTGTTTCCCCGCCGTGGACTACTTCGAGCAGCGCGGGCTCCCGTTCGTCGTCGCGGTCAACTGCTTCGACGGCGCGCGCCGGCACGACCCGATCAAGGTACGGCGGGCACTGGGCCTGGACGGCGTGGCACCGATCATCCTCTGTGACGTGCGCAGACGCGACTCGGTCAAGGAGGTGCTGACCACGCTGGTCACCTATGCGGCGGGAGGCGCCTTCCAGGCGGCCCACGCGGGAGCCTGAGACCCGTCGCGCTCTTCCGGGGGGCCGGCCGGACCTCCCCCGACCGCGTCGCCGAGCGTACGATCGCGGCGTACCGGAGTACGGGCTCGACCAACGCCGCCACCGGAGGGCTGCCCCTGTGAACACGGAGAATACGAGCGCGGAGGCTGTGAGCGCGGAGAGGCCGGGCGCGGGTGCGGAGGTCGGCCTCACCGGGGGCGGGCTGCTCAGCGGGCTGGGAACGGGGAGCCAGGTGAGCCCGGCGGAGGCGTTCAACGTGGTCCGCGCCGACGAGCTGGAGGGCAGGGTCGCCCTCGTCACCGGCGGCGGCAACGGCATCGGCGCGGGAGTGGCCCGGCGGCTGGCCGAGGGCGGTGCCCGCGTCGTCCTCGCCGACATCGACGACGTCGCGGGCGGCAGGCTCGCGGACGAGCTGGGAGCGACGTACGTCCACTGCGACGTGTCCCGGCTGGAGGACAACGAGACGGCGGTGGCGACCGCGGTCGAGCGGTACGGCCGGCTCGACCTCGCCTTCCTCAACGCGGGCATCGCCTCGGGCTGCGGCCTGGGGGAGGACTTCGACATCCGGCGCTACCGCCTCGCGATGGGTGTGAACCTCGACGGCGTCGTCTTCGGGGCGCACGCCGCGATCCCGGCCCTGCGGGCGTCGGGTGGCGGCACGATCGTGGCGACCGCGAGCATGGCGGGCATCGTCGGCATCCCGTCCGACCCCGTCTACGCCGCCAACAAGCACGCCGTCGTCGGACTCGTCCGCTCGCTCGGCGAGGACCTCCGGCCGCACGGCATCAGGGTTCAGGCGCTCTGCCCGTCCTTCGCCGACACCGCGATCCTCGGCGAGAGCAAGGCGGTGCTGGAGGGACTCGGCTTCCCGATCCTCGACGTCTCGTCCGTCGTCGACACCTTCTTCCGGCTGCTCGACGGCGACGGCACCGGTGAGTGCTGGTTCGTCGTCCCAGGCCGAGAGAGCCAGCCCTTCGCCTTCCGCCGGGCCCCGGGACCGCGCACCTGATCCGAACGGTCAGGGGCGGCGGGTCGCCTAGCCGGGCCGAGTGGGCCGGGCCGACGACGGCGCGCCTGTCGGCGGCGTGGATACGACGTTCTCGTCGTCGGCGAAGAGGGGCGGACAGGGGATCGGCCTCGCCCGCCGGGCCGCGACACGCTCACCGGCCACGGCGATCTCCCTCACGCCCGCGATGACCGAACGTAAGATCGCGAACGTGAAGAGTAGCCGCAAGGTGATCCCGCCCCAGGAGGCGGCATCCGGCGGGCTCCGTCGCGTCCTGCTGCTGGCCGGGCAGTTGGGAGTCGGTGGCACCGAGAAGCAGATCTTCCTCCTGGCCACGGGCCTGGCCCGCGACGGCGTGGAGGTCGACGTGGTCACCCTGCACTCGGGAGGTCCGTACGGTGACGCGCTCGAACGCGCCGGCGTCCCCGTGCACAACGCCGGGTTCACAGCGTTGTCGACGGGAATCACCGCTCTTCCCCGCAACCTGCTCGCGGCGGTACGCCTCGTCAGGCTGATACGGCGGCTCAGGCCGGACGTGTTCCACGCCTTCCTGTACCACGCCTATGTGATCGGCACGCCGATCGCCTGGCTAGCCCGGGTCCCCGTCATCGTGGCGGGACGACGCAGCCTGAGCCTCTTCAAGAGACTTCCGCACGGGATCCACGCGCTGGAGCGCCTCGCCGTCCGGCTGGCGCGGCACGTGGTGGCCAACGCCGTGGTCGTGGCGGAGGACGCCAGGAGAGTGGAGGGTCTCGCCCCGGAGAAGATCAGCGTGATCTACAACGGGCTCCCCGAGTCGGCCTTCCTGCCCGTCGCGCCCGCGTCGATCACGACCGACCTGCCGGTCGTGTGCTGCGTCGCCAACCTGATGACGTACAAGGGCCACCGCCACCTCATCGAGGCGATGGCGCTGCTGGCGGACCGGGGCACGCCGTGCACGCTGGTGCTCGCGGGAGAGGGACCCGAGCGCGACGCCCTGACACCGCAGGCGGAGAGCCTGGGGGTGGACCTGCGCCTTCTGGGCCTTCGCGGGGACGTCCAGGCCCTGGTGCACCGGGCGTCGGTGGTGGTGCTCGCCTCGCTCCAGGAGGGGATGAGCAACGCGGTCATGGAGGCGATGGCGGCGGGCAGGCCGATCGTCGCCACCGCGGTGGGCGGAACCCGCGAGCTGCTGAACGGGCGCGGGCTGCTGGTCCCCCCGCAGGATCCCCGGGCACTGGCCGACGCCCTGGAGCGCGTGCTGCGCGACCCTCGCCTGGGAGCGTCCCTCGGCGGCGCCGCCCGCGCCTGGGCACTGGACAACCTTCGCGTGGACTCCATGATCGACCGGCACCTGACGCTGTACCGGCGCCTTCTGGAGGAGCGATGTGCGCGATAGCCGGTGCCGCTCGACCGGTCGGGCAGTCGGTCGCGCGACCTGCCGTGGAACCGGTCGCGCGATCGGCCGAACAACCCGCCGTACAACCGGCCGAGGACCGTTGTCGGCGACCGCGGCTCACGTGAGTGCCACGGTCGCGACGGGGCGCGGCGGAGACGCGACCGCCACTCGCCTGGCCCACCTGCTCCTCACCCACCTCACGCTCACCGTCGCCGGAGGACTCACCAGCGTGATCGTGGCCCGCGCCCTGGGGCCGGGGGACCGTGGCGCCTACTGGGTGATCGTCACCATCGCGACCACGGCGGCGGCGATGGGAAACCTGTCGGTGGAGAAGTCACAGACGACGCTGTGGACACGGGAGGAGAATCGGCCCGCGATCGCGGCGAACTCCCCGTGGCTGGGGCTCGCCGTGGGCGCGGTGGCGGCGGGGATCGCCTTCCTCACGGTCGCGCCCCTGCCGGGCGTCGGCGCCGACCGTTCCACGCTGGTCTGGGGGCTGGCCGCGGTACCCGTCATGATGACGATCGTCTACGTCAACAACGTGCACGTCCTGCGCGCCTGCACCGGGGTCGTCAACCGGGGCTCGCTGGCCGGAGCCGCCCTGCAGTGCTCCGCCCTCGCGGCCCTCGGATTTCCCGGATGGCTCACCGTCGAGGGAGTGGTGATCGTCTGGACCCTTTCCTTCGTGGTGAACCTGCTGCTCCTGCTGCCGTCCCTGCCCGTACGCCGCCCGAGCGAGGGGCGGCTGGTCGCCCGTACGCTGTCGTGCGGGCTGCGCTACCACCCGGGTTACGTCTGTCATTTCCTGCTGCTGCGGCTCGACGTCCTCATCCTGAACGCGATGAGCACACCCGCCTCGGTGGGGATCTACTCCATGGCGGTGACACCGGCCGAACTCCTGCGGGCGATGACCGGCGCGGTGGTTCAGGTCGCCCTGCCCCGGCAGATGGAGTCGAGCCGGGAGACGGCCGCCGCGTACACGGCGCGGACGATCCGGATCACCGCCGTTCTCGCCGCCTCGTCGGTCGTCCTCCTCTGCCTGGCGGGACCGTTCCTGCTGGTCGCCGCGGCCGGTCCGGCCTTCGCGGGGTCCGTTGTCCCGATGCTGGTGCTCGCACCGGGCGTGGCCGCCGCCGCGACCGCGGCTCCGGCCGCGGCCTACCTGCTCCGCCTCGACCGGCCTCTCGTCACCTCTCTGATGTACGGCGCGGCGCTGCCGGCGAACCTCGTCCTGAACGTCCTGCTCATCCCCGAAGCGGGCGTCGTGGGGTGCGCCCTGGCGTCCGCGATCGCCTACACGGCCCTCGCCGCGACCCAACTGGTCTGGTTCGCGCGATCGGCGGGAGTGCCCCTGCGGAGGTTGAGCCCGGGTGCCGCCGAGGTGCGCGAGATCGCCCACCGGGTCCACGGACTCCTGCGCGTCCGCTGATCCATCTGATCGGGGGCGACCCGTCTGATCAGGCTGATCCGGTGGATACGGCTGACCCGACTGATACGGCTGATCGCGCTGGTTCGGCCGGTCGCCTGAGCAGGTACTCGTTGCAGCCGAGCCCGCCCGCGCACGTCTTGAGGAGCAGGAGGCTGAGATCGTGCGCGCGGGCGCGGGCGAGGACCTGCTCGGGCCTGGAGACCTCGAACGGGTACCCGCCCACCCAGTCGAGCATGTCGTGCCGGCGCGACATGCCCCGCGGCTGGGGGGCCGTGGGATCGGCCCGGCCACGGAGCAGCCGCGCGACCTTGACCAGGGGCCAGGCCCGGTAGATGTACGCCGCGCTCCCGGCGACCAGGGCGCAACGGGTCACCGGCCCCGACCGGTTGTAGCGCCGCTTCACGGCGGTCCAGACCTTGCTCTGCCTGCCCTGGTCGTTGTAGAGCGAGACGAACAGCAGCCCGCCGGGGGCGACGAGCCCGACGGTGGCGTTGAAGGCCCGCCACATGGCCCCGGTGTGGTGCAACACCCCCCAGGAGTAGACCACGTCGAAGGTCCCCAACCCCGCGAGGTAACCGTCGTCCAGAATCGACCCCCGCTCGATCGTCCAGGAGGCGTCTCTTTCTTCGACCATCTGAGAGGTGTCGGCCGCTTCCCGTTCGGTCATCCGCGGGGCGCCGGTCGCTCCCCCTTCAACGGTCCGGGAGCTGTCGGGAGCGAAGGCGCGCCGTAGCCGCACGGCGGACTCCACCGCCTCGGCGTCGGAGTCGAAGGAGTGCACGCGTGCCCCGAGGCGATGCGCGGCGAGTGAGAACAGGCCACTGCCGCAGCCCACGTCGAGGAAGGTGCGCCCGGCAAGATCCTCGACCTCCAGGGTCGCCCGCAGCGAGTCGATCGCGCGTTGGACGCGACTCTCGTCGACAAGATCGACGAAGGACCTCCAGTTGCGGCCGAAGGCGAATCTTTCACCCCGGCTGACCTGCAGAAGGGTCTCGTCCACCATCGTCTCCTGCCACATGCCGCACGAGGACTTCCCAAACGATGATCCGTAACCTACCGCATCCGATCGATCACACTAAGAAGACATTCCGGGACGGCAACAGTGACGCCACGTCATACGTTCACCCGATAAATGTCATGACAAGCTCATGACGTGGTCGCACTGCCCGATGAGCGCGGCGGCTGGTGAGATCGACGCATGTCCTCGACACCGGTTATCGACGTTGAACGTCTGAATCTCGCCTACGGCGACTTCCACGCCGTGAAGGACCTCTCCTTCCAGGTACGGCAGGGAGAGCTCTACGCGCTGCTCGGCACGAACGGGGCGGGGAAGACCTCGACCCTGGAGACCGTCGAAGGCCACCGCAGGGCCACCTCGGGCACCGTGCGGGTCTTCGGGCAGAGCCCGAACGACAGGAACGCCGTACGGCCCAGGATGGGCATCATGCTGCAGGAAAGCGGCTTTTCCCCGGACCTGACGGTGAGGGAATCGGTCCGGCTGATCGGGAAGCTCACCCGGCGTACGGACACGGTCGACCGCGTCCTCGGCGTCGTGAACCTCACCCGCAAGGCCGACACCAAGGTGGCCCAGCTCTCCGGCGGCGAGAAGCGACGCCTGGACTTCGCCACCGCCGTGTACGGAACGCCTGAGCTGATCTTCCTGGACGAGCCCACCACCGGCCTGGACATCCAGTCCAGGGACGACCTGTGGAAGACCGTCGGCCGGCTGCGCGAAGACGGCGCCACCATCGTTCTCACCACGCACTACCTGGAAGAGGCGCAGCAGTACGCGGACCGCATCGGCCTCATGCACCGGGGCACCCTTCAGCGGGAGGGGACCGTCTCCGAACTGACGCGTACCCTCCCCTCCACCATCCGCTTCTCCCTGCCGGGCACCCTCCCCGAGGCGCCGCTCCCGCTGCAGGCCGCCCGCGACGCCGAAGGCACGTTCCTGATCGAGACCTTCGGCCTGCAGAAGGACCTGCACACCCTGCTCCGCTGGGCGCAGGACCATTCGGTGGAACTGCGGGACCTCCAGGCCGGATCGACCCGGCTCGACGACGTCTTCCGCGCCCTCGGCAGCGAGTAGACCTCCGTCCCCTCAAGCGCGTGGACACCCGAACCCTTCAGTAGACCCCGAACCCTCATCAGACCCCTCGAAGGAAAGAAGCTTCGCCATGCTCTCGATCGCTCTCAGCGAGCTGATCCAGATCTTCAGGAACCGTCTGGTCCTGGTCACCAGTCTCATCATGCCCGTGGTGATCAGCGGGTTCTTCGTCTACCAGCACGAGGTCTTCACGGCCATCGGCAGCCTCGGATACATCGCGGCGATCACGATGTTCACCGTGGGGGCGTTCGGGCTTTACACCACCACGGTGACGACCCTCGCCTCGCGTCGGCAGAACCTCTTCCTCAAGCGGCTCCGTTCCACCGCGGCGAGCGACGGCGACATCATCTCCGGGCTGATCCTCCCGGTCACCGTCATCGCGCTCGTCCAGGTGGCCGTGATCATGACCGCGTTGGCCGCCGTCACAGGCCGGCCGGACAACGTCCTCCTCCTGGTGGCGGCCGTCCTCTCGATGCTGGTCATGATGCTCGGCCTGGGACTGGCCACGGCGGGAGTGACGAACTCCCCGGAACACGCCCAGGTGACCACGCTGCCCGTCAGCCTCGGCGCCATCGCCGTGGCCAGCTGGGTGGGAATCACCGGCACCGAGGAACTCGCCATGCTCAAACGGCTGCTCCCCGGCGGCTCGGCCACCGAACTCGCCGTCAACGCCTGGAACGGCGGCGTCCCCTTCACCGACTCCCTGATCCTCCTCGCGCCCACCCTGGGCTGGGTGATCGTCGCCATCGCGCTCGCCTCCCGGATCTTCCGCTGGGAGCCGCGCCGATGACGTCCCTCGGCGTCGCCGACCGTACGAGAGTGCCTCGTGTGCTCCCGCCGCGGCGGGACGTGAGGGGCTGTCGTGACGTTTCCGCAGGTCAATCCATTTAATCCATGAAACGGTGTCACCGGTGGTGCCCCGGAGCGAGAGGAATGCCGGGACGGACTCCGCTGTTCGACCCTGGAGAGCCGTTCTTGCGGGACCACCGCGCGATGCCACCGGCTGTGGACACGGCCGACGCGTACGACCTGCGGTTGTGTACGACCCGCGGCCCAGCGGCCCGACCGCGAGGACCGACCGTCCGGTGACCAGGTGAGGATCAGTGAGCCCGACACACGCGGTGTCCCAGGACACCGAGCCCACGCGTGGGCGGCTGCGCAGGCTCAACCTCACCCTGTTCCTCCCGATGCTCATCGGCGTCGGGGTCCTGACGGTGGTGAAGGACGCCCAGACCTGGGGGGAGGCCCTCGTCCTGAGCGCGGGCGTGGTGGCGGCCCTGGTGGTCTTCGTACGGTGGGCGGCGGGCGACGTCCTGCGCGTCGCGATCCCCGGCCTGATCGTCACCGCGGCCGTGTGGCCCTTCTCCGTGTTCGTGGTCGGCGGCGGCATGGCGTTCTACGGCATCTCGATCGTGGCCTCCCACGTCATCCCCCAGCTACCGCGCCACCGGATCGCGGCGGCCCTGGGAGTGGTCGCCTACGTCGCCGCGGTGGGGGCGACAAGGCTGCTGATCACCCAGGAGGTCGACTCCTCCGCTCTGATCGAGTACGTCGTCTTTCCCACGGGCGGCACGGCCGCACTCATCGGCCTCATGTTTCCCAACAAGCGGTTCTACGGCCTCGTCGAGGAACTGGAGGAGGCACGAGAGCGCGAAGCGGAGCTGGCCGTCATCCGCGAACGCGTCCGGTTCGCCAGCGACCTGCACGACATCCAGGGCCACACCCTGCACGTGGTGAAGCTCAAGATCGCGCTGGCGCAGAGACTCGTCCGCAGCGACGCCGAACGGGCCGAGCAGGAGCTACGCGAGGTGCACGCCCTGGTCAGCGACACCATCAACCAGACCAAGGAGCTCGCCTACGCCCAGCGGCGGCTCAACCTCTCCGCGGAGCTGGAGAACGCGAAGAACCTCTTCGAGGCCGCGGGCATCCACGTACGCGTCGACCGCGAGGCCGAGGTCGACGCCCGCGCGGGCGAACTGCTCGGCCTGGTCCTGCGGGAGACGACGACCAACATCCTGCGGCACGCGCAGGCCAGGCAGGTGCGCGTCACCCTCTCGGAGTCGGGCATCGTCATCGTGAACGACGGCGTGCCGGACGCCCCGCTTCCCCCGCTCCGAGGGCTCGCCACCCTCAGGGAACGGGTGGCGACCAGCGGGGGCGAGCTGACGGTGGAGCAGCAGGACGGACGTTTCCTCACGGCCGCGACATTCCTCCACGGCCTTTCGAACGCCACTCCCTGACCTGTGGAAGGAGAATCGACCATGACCACCGTGGTGCTCGCCGACGACGAGGCCCTCCTCCGCAAGGCGCTGGCCGCGTTGCTCCCCCTCGAAGGCGACATCACCGTACTCGCCGAAGCGGAGGACGGGGAGACAGCCGTCCAGGCCACCCTGCGACACCGGCCCGACGTGCTCGTCATCGACCTGGAGATGCCCGGCGTGGACGGACTCGGCGCCGTCGCGGAGATCCGCCGTACCCGGCCCGAGCAGGTGATTCTCATGCTCACCCGCCACGCCAGACCCGGCGTGCTGCGCAGGGCGCTCAGGCTCGGCGTTCAGGGCTTCGTCAGCAAGTCCGCCGAACCGGCACACATCGTCTCGGTCATCACCACCCTGCACGAGGGCAGACGATGGATCGACCCGGACGTCTCCGCCCTCGCCGTGATCGACGACTGCCCGCTCACCGACCGCGAGCTCGACGTCCTGCGCGCGACCGGCGAAGGCTACTCGGTCGCCGACATCGCCACCCGGCTCCACCTGGCCGAGGGCACGGTCCGCAACTACCTCTCGAACGCGATGCAGAAGACCCAGACCCGCACCCGCCACGAAGCGGCCAGATACGCCCGCGAACACGACTGGCTGTAACCGTCCGAGGCGGATCCTCGCCTCGCCGATCTCCGCTCGCGACCCCTCGTCAGGGCGATGAGGGCCGGTTCTTATTGGTCAGGGTCGGCGATCGGCACCCCTCACGGGAGCGATGAGGGCTTCCAAGGCTGAGCGGGCAGCCTTGCCGGTCTTGGAACACCGGCGGGGTCGGGGCTGAGAGTGAGCTCGAACCTGGTCGAGCAGGCCGCTCGACGTACGAAACCGGCCGCGGGATTGTGGCCGGGGTGTCAGGCGGCCGCGCGTTCGCCGACGGGGCGGCGGCGCAGGACCGCGGTCTGCAGGGCGGGCGGCAGGTAGTCCTGGTCGAGGGCGCCGACGTCGGTGCCGGGCGGGACGATCTCGTCGATCCGATCCAGGACGTCGTCGCCGAGCCGGACGTCGATGCCGGCGAGGAGGTCGTCAAGGTGGGCCATCGTGCGGGCTCCGGCGAGGGCGCTGGTGACACCCGGGTGGGCGATGGTGAATGCCATGGCGAGGTGGGTCAGGGGCATGCCCGCTTCCTCGGCGACAGGGATGAGTCGTTCGACGACGTCGATGCGGCGCTCGTCGTTGAGGTGCCTGAAGAAGCCCGCGCGGCTCAGGTCGTTCTCCCCGTTCTTGCGCACGCGGCCGGTGAGCATGCCCTGACCGAGCGGACCCCAGACCATGACGCCCATGCCGTAGCTCTGCGCGACGGGCAGGACCTCGCGCTCGATGCCGCGGTTGAGCAGGGAGTAGGGCGGCTGCTCGGTCCGGAATCGCTCCAGGTTCCGGCGCTCGGCGACCCACTGCGCCTCGACGATGTCGGAGGCCGGGGTGGTGGAGGAGCCGATCGCGCGGATCTTGCCGCTGCGGATCAGGTCGGTGAGTGCGGAGAGGGTCTCCTCGACATCGGTCGTGGGGTCGAGGCGGTGGATCTGGTAGACGTCGATGTAGTCCGTCCGCAGCCGTCGCAGCGAGTTCTCGACGGCGGTCGTGATCCAGCGCCGGGAGGTGCCCCGGTGGTTGGGGTCCTCGCCCATCGGATTGCCGAACTTGGTCGCGAGGACGACGCTGTCACGGCGTCCCTTGAGGGCCCTGCCCACCACTTCCTCCGAGTCGCCGTAGGCGTCGGCGGTGTCGATGAAGTTGATGCCGGCGTCCAGAGCCTTGTGAATGATGCGTGCTGACTCCTCGGGCTCGTTGCCCATGCGCGTGGCGTACATGAGGGTGCCCAGCGCGTAGGGGCTGACCTTGATGCCGGTGCGCCCCAGGGGACGGTACTGCATGGGGTTTCTCCTCGGGGTGTGGTGGAGCGTCCGCGGGGTGCTCTACGCTCCATCTAAGCGGAAAAGCTTTCCGGAACTATACGGAAAGCTTTTCCGGTTACGCAACCGGAGGGATCTCATGACCAAGAAGACAGGGCCGTCCCGCCGCATGCGCGCGGACGCGCAGCGCAACGTCGACGCCCTGATCGAGGCGGCGAAGACGGTCTTCGACACGACCGGTGTCGACGCACCCGCGAAAGAGATCACCGACCTGGCCGGGCTCGGCGTCGGAACCCTCTACCGGCACTTCCCGCTGCGCTCGGACCTGGTCAAAGCGGTCGTGGAAAGCGGGATCGACGCCGTCGCCGCGGCAGGACCCGAGCTCAGCGCCGCCCACGAGCCCGCGGAAGCGCTCGCCCGGTGGCTGCGCCGGTACGCCGAACTCCTGGGGACCAAACGAGGACTGGCCCCCGCCCTCCACTCCGGCGACCCGGCCTACGAGACCCTCTCCGGCTACTTCATCGACAAGACAGGCCCCGTTCTCGCGGCACTGCTCGATGCCGCCGTGGCCGACGGATCAGTGCGCGACGACGTCAGCGCCCGGGACCTCCTGTACGCCGTCGCCAACCTGTGCATGCCCGTACCCGGCGAAGGCCACGACCATAGCCGGCGCATGGTCGCGCTGCTCATCGACGGGCTGCGCACCCCACACCGGCGTGTTTCCTCCGACTCGTCGCACTGACCGGACGGGGGTTGTAAGAAACTTGGTCGCCGTTTGTCCGGCCTGGGAGTGATGTAGTGGGGCGCAGCCTCAAGCGGAGTGGGCTGGGCTCAGGTATACCGCTGGGCGGTCGAGCAGGCGATCGCCCGCTGCGCTGGTTTCGCCGTCTACGTATCCGTTGAGAGGGAGGCACGCGATGATATTCACAAGGTCTTCATGACCCTCGCGATTGGCTGTCGGCGACGCCTTACCTTCTGTTGGGACCCCTGAGCGGGCTGCCTCTCACAGCACGATGTGATCCACCCGCACGGCCCGGTCGCCGGGGATGACGATCGGATCCGCGACCTCGACGACACGTTTCTTTGAGTACATCAGCCGAGTGATCGCGAAGACCGGCACTCCAGCCGCGATCCTGAGCAACTCGGTCTCCTCCGGTGTCGGCATACGCGTCGCGGTCTCTTCGGTGATCTTGTCGACCTCGATCCCGAGAGTCCGCAGCTGACCGATGTTGCCGCCCGGCCACGGCTCATTCTGCGGGTTGGCGACCGGCGTGCCCTCCGCATCAGCGGCCAACAGGCACGAGCGCGCCATCTGGCTCGGATTGCCCGAGGCGTAGAAGACGAACCGGCGCTCAAGGACCCGGGTTCCGGTCGGGACTCCGAACAGGCTGGCCAGGCGCTCGTCGGCTCCGATCATCCGGTAAGCCTTGTCGAGACGGTACTGCGACCAGGTGATCCCGACATCATGTGTGAAACTCGTCTGCGGACTGTCCTGCGGCCCCGCATCGACCAGGTATCGGTCCATGCAGATGCGGCGTACGGGCAGACGCTCCCGGACGTACGTTCCGGAGCCCTGCCTCGATTCGACCAAGCCCTCGTTGCGAAGGATCTCCAACGCCCGCCGGATGAGGATGTCGGAGACCCCGTGCTCTTCGGCAAGTAGCCGTTGCGTCGGCAGCTTCGCTCCTGGGGCGAGCTCGCCCGACGAGATCAGTTCTCGCAGGTGATCGGCAATACGGAGATAGGCATGTGGCCTTTCGGTCACGTCTACCTCCTGGATTTCAGTTTGGCTTGACAGGAGCGTACACGGTCGGGCAAGTTCGTATACGAACTCGATTGGCCAGTATACAGCGTCGCCTTTGAGTGCTCATGTCTGCTTTCGTCCCTCATGATCAGGAAGGTTCTCCGGGCCAGTGAACGTTTCCAGCGCTCCGGTTCTCGACCGGGCCATGCCGAGTGGATGCGGCTGTTTCGCGGAGGTCGCACCGTTGCCGATGGGGTGTGCCGTCTGCGGGCACGCGCCGTACGCGCACGGTTGTCCCGGTCAACCCGCTGATCACGAGTACGCGCAGCCGTCCGGTGAGCTGATGGCGGTGCGCCTGGAAGCCCGTCGCCTAGGTCTTCCTATGCCGGTCTCCAAGTCGGCAGCCGACGAGGCCCCCGTCGAGGTGATTCCTCTGGTGCCCGTGCAGCGTGGCCCCGGCCGGTCCGAGACCGACGCGGTTGTACCCACCGGGCGCACACCGCTTCCCCGGCGAGTGCATCGATCTCGGGGGACAGGTCCCGCAGCCATGCCGCCCCGGCGTGGAGGCACTCGATGCCCGGTCGGTAGAGGACGTCCGGCCACCCGGCGTTCTTGCCTGAGGACCGCTCCACCCAGGCCGCCGTACGGCGGCGCATGTCAGACCCCTCCTGCCCATATAAGCCGGACCCGCCCGGCGCTCGCGACGTCCGGGCGGGTCCTTGATCGGATGGAGGTCCGATCCATGGACGATGGTAAGTCAACGACTCCTGAGCCGGTGATTTCCGGTTGGCGGGTCATTCTCAGTGACAAGGGGCGGTTGTGGGCGTCTCGTGTCGTTCCGTTCACCGACGCGGAGTTCGATGCCGGGGCGGCGCGTACGGTCGACGCCGACACTCTCGACGAGTTGCGGGAGGAGGTCGAGCGGCAGGAGAGTGCCGCTCGGCAGGTGAGCGGGCAGGCGGTCTCGTGATCCGGCGCAGGCCCGCGTCCGCCGGAGGGCGGCACCGTGACGGTATGGCCCCCGCGCCCGTTCCCCGTCGTACGTGGGATCACCGTGCCCGTGGTGAGGCGGAGCGGCTGGATCGCGAGTGGAAGGACTGGACGGTCTTCTACGGCACGCACTCGCGGTTGTTCTACGCGATCGCGGCCTGGCCGGTGCCCGGCCCGGTGATCCTCCAGGGGGCCACGGTTGATGATCTCGAAGCCCAGATGTACGGGATCGTGATGGCTCTGGCGGTCCGGCCCGTGGTGGAGGGCTCTGGTACGTCTCCCGGACGGGCGCGGCGGCGGTCTCGTGATCGTCGTGCCGATGACTCCCGCGAGCGCGAGCGGTGGTGCGAACCTTCCGGGATCGCTCGCGGGGCCGGGGGCGACCGGGACTCATGACCCCGGTCGCCGTGGCGGTGCCCTTGTCAGGGGTGGCGAGGGCACCGCTGCCGGTCGTTCCCGGCAAGAGCAGTGCTCCGGAGGAGATCCGGCGATCGGCCCGACATGGGGGCGCCGCTTTCCAAGGGCGGTGCCCTGCCCCCGGCGAGGGCACCACCACGGGACGGCCCGGTGGACGCGGGACGAGGCGTTCACCGGACCCTCGTCAGCCGGGCAGGCCGAGCTTGCCGGTGAGGGCCTCCAGCAGTTCGATCTGATCGTCCGGGGAGACGGGCTTGAGGTTGAGGGTGAGGTGCATCTCGTCCGCGCCGGCTTTCGCGGCGCGTTCGAGGTCGTTCAGCGTGGCGTCCGTGAGCGTGGCGGGGGTGATCGGGGTGTCGGGGTAGGCCTGGATCGTGTTCACCACGACCGTGCCGGTGCCGCCCGCCTCCCGGTACCACTGGATCTTGGTCCGGGTCTCCTCCCAGTCCAGGGCCACGACGATGAAGCCGTCACCGACGCGCGCCGCCCGTTCGATGGTGTGCCGGGTGAGCGCGCCGATGAACAGCGGGATGGTGCCCCTGAACGGTTTCGGCCCGACCAGGGACGACGGGATGCGGTAGTACCGGCCGTGATGCGCGACGGGATCCGGACCCCAGCAGGCCCGCATCGCGGCGATGTGCTCGACGAACCCGGCGCCCCTGCGCGAGGCCGACACTCCCGCCGCGACGAACTCCTCGGGGATGTAGTACGGCGGTTCCATCGTGCCGCCCCCCTGGCCGATACCGGCGTCGAGGCGGCCACCGGACAGTCGGTCGAGGGTGGCCAGCCTGCGGGCGAGGATGACGGGCGACTGGAAGATCGAGTTGACGATTCCGGTGCTCACCCGGATCCGCTCCGTGTGGGCGGCGGCCCAGGTCAGGATCTCCAGTGAGTCCCAGACATGGGACTCGGGCAGGCCGGCGTCGTTGGTCCAGTCCGGCGCGGCGGGCATGAGCAGCCGTTCGCTGACGGACACGGCGTGGAATCCGAGCCGCTCCGTCGCCCGTGCCACGGCGACGACGGCGTCCGGGCCCGCGTACGGTCCGAAGTGCGGCAGGCTGACGCCGATACGAGGAAGGTTCATCTCGTTCTCCGATGCTCGTTGAGGTGTGTCCTTTCGATGGGTAGTCGGAGCGGGCATGAGATTTTTGCGCTCTTCCCGGGAGGGATGTCGAAATCTCCGTGTGGATTCGGCCGGGCGGCGGCGGGGGTGCCGTCCTGCCTGGTGAAGCGGGTGACCCGACCGGTCAGGATCGGAGAAGCGCCCACCCCCGAGCCGCATCTAGCGTGAACGTCATGGGCATCACCATTCACGCGAGCTTCCTCCCGCATGACGACCCGGACGCCTCCCTGGCCTTCTACCGCGACATCCTCGGCTTCGAGGTCCGCAACGACGCCGGATACGCCGGGATGCGCTGGATCACGGTCGGTCCTCCAGGGCAGCCGGACACCTCCATCGTGCTGCAACCGCCGGTCGCCGACCCCGGAGTCACCGACGACGAGCGCCGCACCATCGTCGAGATGATGGCGAAGGGCACCTACGCCGGTATTGTCCTCTCCACCGACGATCTCGATAGTATTTTCGAACGGCTGCGTGCCGGTGGCGCCGAGATCAGTCAGGAGCCGACCGAGCAGCCGTACGGCGTTCGAGACTGCGCCGTCCGCGATCCCGCGGGCAACCTGATCCGTATCCAGGAGCTGCGCTGATCCCTCCGGCGATCGCAGCCAAGAACTCGCACAGCCGCCCCCGCAGACAGTTGGAGAGCCGATGAGCATGACCGAGAGGTCGTCCGAGCCACACGCCGCCGACAGCCACGATCTGATCCGCGTGCTCGGCGCGCGGGTGAACAACCTCAAGGACGTGAGCGTCGAGATCCCGAAGCGACGGCTCACGGTGTTCACCGGTGTCTCCGGCTCGGGCAAGAGCTCTCTGGTCTTCGGTACGATCGCCGCCGAGTCGCAGCGGATGATCAACGAGACCTACAGCGCCTTCGTGCAGGGCTTCATGCCGACGCAGGCGCGGCCCGAGGTCGATGTCCTCGAAGGGCTGACGACCGCGATCATCGTGGACCAGCAGCGGCTGGGCGCCGATCCCCGCTCCACGGTCGGCACCGCCACCGACGCGAACGCGATGCTGCGCATCCTCTTCAGCCGGCTCGGGCAGCCGCACATCGGCTCGCCGCAGGCGTTCTCCTTCAACATCGCCACGGTCCGGGCGAGCGGTGCGATCACGGTCGAGCGCGGTGCCCGTAAGACCGAGAAGGCGACCTTCACCCGTATCGGCGGCATGTGCGTGCGCTGCGAGGGCCGGGGCGCGGTCTCCGACATCGACCTCACCCAGCTCTACGACGACTCCAAGTCGCTCGCCGAGGGCGCGTTCACCATCCCCGGCTGGAAGTCGGACAGCTTCTGGACCGTACGGGTCTACGCCGAGTCGGGGTTCGTCGACCCGGACAAGCCGATCCGCGACTACACCAAGAAGGAGTTGCACGACTTCCTCTACGGGGAGCCGGTCAAGGTGAAGGTCGACGGCGTCAACCTCACCTACGAGGGGTTGATCCCGAAGATCCAGAAGTCGTTCCTGTCCAAGGACCGGGAGGGGATGCAGCCGCACATCCGGGCGTTCGTGGACCGGGCGGTCACCTTCACCACCTGCCCCGAGTGCGACGGCACCCGGCTCAGCGAGGCGGCGAGGTCCTCGCGCATCGGCGGGGTCAGCATCGCCGACGCGTGCGCGATGCAGATCAGCGACCTGGCCGGATGGGTACGCGGCCTGGACGAGCCCTCGGTGGCTCCGCTGCTCGGCACGCTGGCGCACACCCTCGACTCGTTCGTGGAGATCGGGCTGGGCTACCTCTCGCTCGACCGGCCCGCGGGCACGCTGTCGGGCGGCGAGGCGCAGCGCGTGAAGATGATCCGTCACCTCGGCTCCTCGCTCACCGACGTCACCTACGTCTTCGACGAGCCCACCATCGGCCTGCACCCCCACGACATCCAGCGGATGAACAACCTGCTGCTGCGGCTGCGGGACAAGGGCAACACGGTCCTCGTCGTGGAGCACAAGCCGGAGACGATCGTGATCGCCGACCACGTCGTCGACCTCGGCCCCGGAGCCGGTACGGCGGGCGGCACCGTCTGCTTCGAGGGCACCGTCGAGGGGCTGCGTTCCGGCGGCACGATCACCGGCCGCCACTTCGACGACCGGTCCACGCTCAAGGAGACGGTGCGGACGCCCAAGGGCACGCTGGAGATCCGCGGCGCCGACCGCCACAACCTCCAGAACGTCGACGTCGACATCCCGCTCGGGGTGCTCGTCGTCGTCACCGGCGTCGCGGGGTCCGGCAAGAGCTCGCTCATCCACGGGTCGATCCCCCGGGGCGCGGGGGTGGTCTCGGTCGACCAGAGCGCGATCCGCGGCTCGCGGCGCAGCAACCCGGCGACGTACACCGGCCTGCTCGACCCGATCCGCAAGGCGTTCGCGAAGGCGAACGGCGTGAAGCCGGCGTTGTTCAGCGCGAACTCCGAGGGCGCCTGCCCCGAGTGCAACGGCGCGGGCGTCATCTACACCGACCTGGCGATGATGGCGGGCGTCGCCACCGTCTGCGAGGAGTGCGAGGGGAAGCGGTTCCAGGCGTCGGTGCTGGAATACCGCTTCGGCGGTCGCGACATCAGCGAGGTGCTCGCGATGTCGGTGGTCGAGGCCGAGGAGTTCTTCGGCGCGGGCGAGGCGCGCACCCCGGCCGCGCACGCCATCCTCGGCAGGCTCGCCGACGTCGGGCTCGGCTACCTCAGCCTCGGTCAGCCGCTCACCACGCTGTCCGGCGGCGAGCGGCAGCGGCTCAAGCTCGCCACCCACATGGCCGAGAAGGGCGGTGTCTACGTCCTCGACGAGCCGACCACCGGCCTGCACCTCGCCGACGTCGAGCAGCTGCTCGGCCTGCTGGACCGGCTCGTCGACTCCGGCAAGTCGGTCATCGTCATCGAGCACCACCAGGCGGTGATGGCGCACGCCGACTGGATCATCGACCTCGGTCCGGGTGCCGGCCACGACGGCGGCCGGATCGTCTTCGAGGGCACCCCCGCCGAGCTCGTCGCCGCCCGCTCCACCCTCACCGGCGAACACCTCGCGGCCTACGTCGGCACCTGATCGGGGAGAGGGGCGTTCCTGATCCGCCGGCAGCGTTCGCGGTGTCGTCACATGGTCACTTCGCCGATATTCGCGGTTTCCGCAAATGATTGCCGGAGGCTTCGTCGGTTGGAAAGGGTGAAGCCCGTGTCAGGTCGATCTGGGGTGTCGCACTCCACCCAGTGTGATACCGGCTGGTGCTGAAAGAGCGAGCGGTTCGGATGGTGCGGGAAGCCGCCGGGTAGTCCGGAGAGTTGTTCGGCGTTCATCACCCGCGTTGCCTGGTAGCCGGGCAACGGATGGAAAAGGCCGGGCGTCCCATGGGACGCCCGGCCCGCCGCCGGCCCTCTCTCACGAGGCCGGTCACTCAGAGCTCGCAGTTTTCCTCGATCTCGCCGATGCAGGTGTCGGTGTCGGCGCCGCCGTCGGTCGTGTCGTTGCCGCCACGGCCGTTCAGGAAGTCGTCGCCGGTGCCGCCGACGAGGACGTCGCGGCCGCTGCCGCCCCAGAGGGTGTCGTGGCCGGCCGAGCCGAAGATCTCGGTGAACCGGTTGACGGTGTCGTTGTTGACGATGTCGTCGCCCTGGCGCATGTTGACCACGATCGTGTTGGCGTTCTTGCAGCTGACCCCGCCGGAGATCGGCTGGCAGTCGCTGTCGCTGGAGGTGACGCCCGCCCCGGTCACCTTGATGGCGCCCCCGGTGCCCTCGGCCAGGGTGATCAGGTCGGATTCGGTCGTGCCGGTGACCGACATGCTGCCGAGGCTCACGGTCACGGTGATCGGCGAGGCCGCCTGGGCGGGAGCGGACAGGGACGCCATGCCGGCGAAACCGGCGATGGTGAGGGTGAGGGCGGCGATGTGACGACGCATTTCATTTGGTCCTTCGATTCGGTGATCCCGGCCCCCGTCGGGCCGATGACCTAAGGAAAGCGCCTCGCCTCTCTCTGGTCTGTGTAGAAATGCGCGCCCGGTACCGGCAAAAATACCTACAGGGCGGAAGCGGAGCAATTCCCGTATGACGAGAGGACTGCCGGTCGTCGATCTGTTGTCGATGGTTCGGAGTGCGCGACAAACAAGCGATTAGAAAGTACTTATAAATCATCTAAACGCGCAAGATCTACATAAGGCATAAATGGGGCATGCGGTGGACGGGTTCGGAAAAGATGAAGATCTGTCCCGTGTGTGAATGATCACTTCAGGTGACCGCTGTCCGTCATCGAAGGCCGGGTGGCCTGGGCGTTTCCCGGTCCTTCGGGGTTCGAGCCGGTCGGGTCTCGCGGGTCAGGTGCCCGCGGTCACCGCTCTGAGTCCTTCGAACGACTCCTTGACGAACCGGGAGAGGTCCCCCTGACCGGACTGCTCGACCCAGAGGCGGGTCGCGATCTTGAAGACGGCGATGCCCGCCTCCGCGGCGAGGTTCGCGCAGGCGTCCTCGACTCCGCGTTGCCGCAGCGCGTCGGCGAGTGTGGCCGACAGTGAGGCGAGTTTGATCAGCTCGCGTTCCTGCAGCTCGACGCTGGCGGCGATGACGGTCTGGCGCCGGAGGGTGTACTCCCGGCGTTCCTGGAGCACGGCCGCGGTGGCTTCGATGGCCGCCGCCACGGCTTCTATCGGGGTGGCGGACTTGGGGGCCTGGGTGACCGCGTCCGCGAAAAGTTGCTGCAGCAGGCTCGGACATGAGAACAGCACTTCGCGCTTGTCCGCGTAGTGGCGGAAGAACGTCCGCTCGGTCAGCCCCGCCCGCTGGGCGATCTCCGCGACCGAGGTGCGTTCGAAGCCGTGTTCAAGGTAGAGATCCAGCGCCGCCTGTTCGAGCCGAGATCGTGCGTTCGGCTCCCATCTCCCCATGCCGGGCAGTGTACCCGATGGCAGTGGCTGACATCGGTCGGCGTCGCGTGATGACAGTCGCTGACATTATTCGCCGCCATGTGATGACAGCGACTGACATCGGTTGCTACGGTGTGATGACAGCGACTGACATTACCCGGTCGTCCGACGCGCCTTCTCCGCGCGAGGGCGACCGACTGGGCTGGAGGCATGACTCATGCGCGTTTTCGTCACCGGAGCATCCGGATGGATCGGCTCCGCACTCGTCCCCGAACTCATCGACGCGGGTCACGGGGTCGTGGGGCTCGCCCGTTCCGACGCCTCGGCCGCGGCCCTCACCAGGGCCGGGGCCGAGGTGGTCCGCGGCACGCTCGACGACCTCGACGTCCTGCGCGACGAGGCCGCCGCCTCGGACGGGGTGATCCACCTCGCGTTCAAGCACGAGATCGCCTTCACGGGAGACTTCCAGGGCGCCGCCGACGCGGACCGCCGCGTCGTCGAGACGTTCGGGGAGGCGCTCGCCGGGTCCGCCCGGCCGTTCGTGCTCGCCTCCGGGGTGCTCGGGCTCACCCCGGGCCGTACGAGCACGGAAGAGGACGGGCTCACTCCTGAGGCGTTGCCCGCGGACCTGGACAGCGGCCCGCGGACCCGGTTGAGCACCGCGCACGTCACCCTCGCCCTCGCCGACCGGAACATCCGCTCGTCCGTCGTGCGACTTCCGCCGACCGTGCACGGCGAGGGCGACAACGGGTTCGTGCCGGCCCTGGTCGGCATCGCCCGCGACAAGGGCTTCTCCGGCTACGTCGGCGACGGCTCCCAGCGCTGGCCGGCCACGCACCGCGTCGACGCCGCGAAGCTGTTCCAGCTCGCCCTGGAGGGCGCGCCGCCCGGATCGGTCCTGCACGCGGTCGCCGAACAGGGCGTGCCGATCCGCTCGATCGCCGAGGTCGTCGGCCGCCACCTCGACCTGCCGACCCGCTCCGTCCCCGTCGACGACGCGGCCGGACACTTCGGCTGGCTGTCGTGGTTCCTCGCCACCGACAACCCCGCCTCCGGCGAACTCACCCGCGAACTGCTGGGATGGCAGCCGACCCAGCCGGGCCTGATCGAGGACCTGGAGAAGGGGCACTACTTCAGGACCGGCGGGCCCGCGTAGCCTCGGCCCTCCCGGTCAGGGCCGACGAACCGGCCGGCCTCAGCTCTCCCGTTCAGGGCCGACCGGTCCGTTTGCCTCAGCTCTCCGGATCGCTCACCGAGATCGCGCCCGAGGGGCACAACTGCACGGCCCGGCGGACGGCGGCGTGCAACTCGGGCGGGGGCGTCTCGTCGAGGAGCACGACGGTGCCCTCGTCCTCGCTCTGGTCGAAGACCTCGGGCGCGGTGAGCACGCACATGCCCGCTCCGATGCACCGCGCCACGTCCGTGGTGACCTTCATCTCGCCTCCTACCATCTGACCGGCAGCTCCCGTACACCGTAGATGGACATCTTCTCGCGCATGGGGACCTCCTCCGCCGGTACGGCGAGGCGCAGGCCGGGGAAGCGGTCGAACAGCATCGGGAACGCGGTGCGCATCTCCACGCGGGCGAGCTGCTGGCCGAGGCACTGGTGCAGTCCGTGGCCGAACGTGAGGTGCCCGGCCGCGGGGTTGGTGATGTCCAGGTGCTCGGGGTCGGCGAAGCGGGCGGGGTCGCGGTTGGCGGCCATGAGTGAGAGGGTCACCGGGTCTCCCGCCTTGATGAGCCGCCCCTCGACCTCGACGTCCTCCAGGGCCGCGCGGAGCGGGCCGACGTGGATGATCGTGAGATGGCGCAGCAATTCCTCGACCGTGTTGTCGATCAGCGAGGGGTCGGCGCGCAGCGCTGCGAGCTGGTCGGGGTGCTGGAGCAGGGCGAACGTGCCCAGGCCGAGCATGTTCGCCGTCGTCTCGTGTCCGGCGACGAGCAGCAGGAACCCGACGTTGCCCAGCTCCTCGTCGGTCAGCTCGCCGCCCTCGATCAGCCCGCTGAGCAGGTCGTCGGCGGGGTCGGCCCGCTTGGCTTCGATGAGCCGGGCGAAGAACGCGCTGAAGCCGGCGATCGTCGCGCGGATGTCCTCGACGGAGGACTCCAGGTTCAGCAACACCGCGGTGGATCGCTGGAACTCGTCGCGGTCGGCGTACGGGACGCCGAGCAGCTCACAGATCACCAGGGAGGGGATGGGCAGCGCGAACTCCTTCACCAGGTCCTGGGGAGGCCCGGCCTTCTCCATCGCGTCGAGCCGCTCCTCGGTGATCTCACGGATCCTCGGCTCCAGCTGCTTCATCCGCCGCACCGTGAACTGCGCGGTGAGCGGCTTGCGGTAGCGGGTGTGGTCGGGTGGGTCCATCCGGATGAACATGCCGGGGTCGGCCGGTCGGCGCATCTCCTGCATCAGCGGGAAGGGCACGGGGATGTGCAGCAGCTCGCGCCGGGAGCTGAAGCGGGGGTCGGCCAGGATCGACCGTACGGCGGAGTAGCCGGTCACGAGCCAGCCCGTCGCCCCGTCCGGGTAGACCATCGGGGTGATGGGCCCCTCCTCGCGCAGCGAGGTGAGGCGCTCGGGCGGTTCGAAGGGGCTGGGACGTCCGAAGGGGAAGGTGACGGCTTCCTGGTGGGCCTGTGCTTCCGGTTGGGACTGGGTCATCTCACGCTCCTCTGCGATGACGCGCTTCGTCCCATCCAGAAAACTACATCAAGTGCAAAGTTTCAATAGATGCAAAGTATGGTCTGATGTACTAAACTGCCCGCATGTGTGAGGTTCTGGGCTTGCGCGAACGCAAGAAACTGCGCACCCGGCACGCGCTCATCGCCGCCGCGCTGGAGCTCTTCATGGACAAGGGCTACGAGCAGACCACCGTCTCGGAGATCGCCGCGGCCGCCGACGTCTCGACGCGCACCTTCTTCAGCTACTTCGCGAGCAAGGAGGACGTGATCTTCTACAACTCGCGCGACGGCATCGAGCGCGTGCTGCGGGTGATCGCGGAGCCCCGTCCGGGAGACCGGGCGATCGACCTGCTGACCCACGCCCTCGACTCCGGTTTCTCCGCGCTCACCCTCGACGAGCAGCTCCAGGGCGAGATAGGCCTGATCAACCACCTCGTCATGACCGTCCCCTCGCTGCGGGCACGCGGCCTGCTGCTCCTCTTCGAGAGCCAGCGGGAGCTCGCCGAGGCCCTGCACCGGGCATGTCCGGAGGAGCTGAGCCTCGTCGAGGCGTCGGCGATCGTCGGCGCGGTGATCGGCGGGGGCAAGCTCGCCGCCGTCGTCAGCATGAGCAACGGCGCGTCGGCGGAGGAGATGCTGAAGGCCGGCCGCGAGGCGACCCAACTCGTCCTCTCCGCCCTCCGCACCGCCTCCGCGCAGCCGCTCTGACCACGCCTCCGTCTTCGGCCCCGACGATGATCCGTACACCTCGGACCGGCCGGTCTTCCCCGGGTTCCTTCAGGGGGAGAGGTCGGCTGTTCTCGCGGTGAGGAGCGTTCCCCGAAGGTGCCGGGGTGGGCATGAGTCCCGGCATCTTCGCTATTCGATGGCAGCCAGGTCCACGACGTACATCTCCTTGCCGACCTGATAGGCCATCAGCCGGTCGAAGCCGCCGTCGGGGATGGTCGTCACCCCCTGTTTGTCCTGCCGTACGCCCAGGTCGGCGGAGGTGCCGGTAAGCGCGTCGTGGAGGACGACGCCTTTCATGAGCGTCCCCTTGTAGAACCGCTCCAGGCCAGGATCGTCACCTACCTCGATCACGGAGGGCAGCGTCTGCTCCCGGGAGCCGTCGCGGTCGCGGGCGAAGACGCGCGGGCCGGGCCCGCCGGACGAGCTGTGGCCATAGCATCGGTTGACGCCGCACCTGACGAACTTCTCGCCGGGCCTGACGACGGCGTCGCGCCGCTCCCGCGTCTTGATATTGAACAGCTTGGCGAAGACGGCCTGTTTGCTGTGGGAGCCGACCCAGGGCCACCGCAGGAGGTGCTGTCCTTCGGTGCCCGGCACCAGGTGCGGAGTGCCGCCGCGTAGCGGTGCCGTGTACACTCCGCCGCTCTCGCGGGAGAAGACCACGTCCGAGCCCACCACTTCCAATGCCCGGATGTGACCCTTCTTCATGACGTCCTCCAGCGGGACGTCGGTCACCTTACGGGGAGTGCCGCCGCCGACGGGCACCGTCCAGATCCGCGCGACCCGCTGCTTGCCCGGCTCCTTGTACGATGCCCACCAGGCGATGTTTCCGCCGTTCACGGTGACGTTTTCGGCGATGAGCGTCGAATTCCGGTTCGGGAACTCGGCGATCCGCCGGAGCTTGCCGCTCACCAGGTCGTAGCTCCACAGGAGCCGCCTTTTCTCGGCGCCCACTCTCGTTATGACGAGCAGCGTCCGATCGTCGAGAAGCAACTGCGGATGGTAGAGCGGAGCAGCGCCTCGCCTCGCTCGACCACGAAGTCGTCAAAGCCGGGTTCGTCGGCCAACTGTCGTCCTTTCTGCGTCGTTACGGCCTAGACGGCGCAGGGACCGGAATTGTTGCAGCGCCGTCGAGACGTACGGACCGCGCTGGCTGTCGGCGGAGGGCTCGGCTACGTTCGTTCACGTGACGAGCACTTCGGCGGTTACGGCCGGGGACGACCCGACGACCTCCCTCGACGACCTGGTGGTCAGGGCGCGCTCCCTCGTACGGGAGGGGCACCGCGCGCTGCTCGGCGTCACAGGGAGCCCGGGGGCGGGCAAGACCACCCTCGCCGAGCACCTGGTCGGCCTGCTGCGGTCCGCGCCTCCGGAGGGACTGCCGGAGCGGGAGTGGGTGGCGTACGTGCCGATGGACGGCTTCCACCTCGCCGACGTCGAGCTCGACCGGCTCGGGCGCCGCGAGCGCAAGGGCGCCCCCGACACCTTCGACGCCGCCGGATACGCCGCTCTCCTCCGCCGCCTGCGCGAGGACGAGGACGACATGGTCTACGCGCCCGCGTTCGAGCGTGACCTGGAGCAGCCGATCGCGGGAAGCATCCCGGTCCCTCGGGCCGCCAGGCTCGTCGTCACCGAGGGAAACTACCTGCTGCTCGACCGGGGCGACTGGGCACGCGTGCGATCGCGGCTCCACGAGGTCTGGTACTGCGACCTCGACCCGGACGAGCGCGTACGCCGCCTCGTCGCCCGGCACGAGCGCTTCGGCAAGGACCCCGAGGCCGCCGCGGCCTGGGCGCTGGGCACCGACCAGCGCAACGCCGACCTCATCGCCACCACCCGCTTCCGCGCCGACCTCGTCGTCCCCGACGCCGTCCTGCGCTCGATCGGCGAGGTCAGCGGAAGTCCGCCACCGGCCTCCCCGCCCTCGCGATGACCTCCTCGGTGCTGAGCGGGTCTTTCGGATGATGGCTCAGGCACATGGGGACCTGCACCTTCACGAACGCCGAACCCTCGGAGGCCGCGTAGAACTGGCCCGTCCGCAGCCGCGAGATGTCGGTGACGTCGCTCCCCTTGGCCTGGGCCATCTCCCTCGCGGCGGAGATCTGGATCGGGCTGTTCAGCAGGCCGAAGAACTGGGTCGCGGCGTTACCGGGAATCCGGTTGTGCAGTCCCTTGGGTGCCTGGGTCGCGAACACGAGACCGAGCCCGTACTTGCGGGCCTGGGAGGCGAGCGCGAGCGTGCTGTGCGTGCAGGGCGTCATCGTGCCGGACGGCGCGAACGTCTGGGCCTCGTCCATCACGAACAGCCCGCCCAGCGGCCGGTCACCGGCCGGGTTCTTCTTGATCCAGGCGAACAGGGCCATCTGCAGTTGGTTCACGAAGCTCTGCCGCTGGTGGTCCGACTGCAACCCGACAAGGCTGATCACCGAGACGCGCGCCCGCTTTCCCGGAGGAGGGGTGAGCAGGAGTCCGGCATCCACCGGCGTACCCTCACCGCCGAACAACGGGTCGTTCACCATGGCCGCGGTCAGGTTCTGGGCCAGCTCGGACGCGATCTTCTCCGCGTTGTCGAGCCCGCTCACCCCGTCCGGCAGTGCCGACAGCATCGCGATGAGACCTCTGAGGCCGCTCGCCCCCCGCCTTCCGTAGTGTCTGAGCGTCTCCCTGAGCACCGCCTGCCCGAGCTGGGCCTTGGCCGTTCTCGCATCCAGTTTGACCCGCGGCACGATGGACGCGACGGCCACCTCCACGGCCTCGGTGAACTCGTCGGGGTTGTCGACGACGCTCGCGAAGTCGGGCAGGGGCTGGAAGCTGAGGGGACGTCCCGCGCTGCGACGCGGCGTCCAGATCACGACATCGGTGTCGGCGAGATACCTCTCGGCCTTCGCGGGGGCATCGGCGTCCCAGTGTGCCGGCGGGTACGGCCAGGGGTCTCCCAGACGTGCCAGGTCGTTGTTGGGATCGAGCACGATGGTCGACACGCCCTGGAGCGCGCACCTCTCGATCAGACCGCGAATGAGCACGGTCTTCCCCGACCCGGACCCGGCGAAGATCGCGGTGTGTTTCCTGAGCGATTCCAGGTCGAGGTCGAGGGGGGTGCCGTCGGTCATCATCCTGCCGAGGGTGACGGAAGGCGCGCGGTTCGCGTCGGGTCTCGTACGAGGGCTCGTGTTGGATTCCGTGCCGGTTCCCGTACGGCGGTCCGTGTGGTTCACGGGTCCGTGATTTGCGGGTGTCGCGTGAGGGCTCGCGTCGGACTCCGTGTCGGGCCTCACAGCGGGTCTTGCCACGGGGGAGACCTGCGGTGAGGAAGCGGCCTGGCCGGGGTGTCCTCCGGCGGCGGTGTGTCCGGGCTCGGCCTCGGCGAGTACGGCGGCGTGCCCCGCCGTCTCGGCATCTTCGAGAGCGACCTGGCCGGACGGCTCGTCGGAGGTGACGGGAGAGGGCGGACCTTTGGGACCTGGAAGCTCTCCGGGAACGGTCCACCCGTCCCCCAGCGCCTCGCTGAACAGCTTGACGTCACCGCTGGGCTTCCGCGAGACGAGCCAGGCCCGCAGGTTCGCGGGGTCCTCAACGAACAGGTCGCGGAGCGCCGTGAGGATCCTGAGGTCCTCGTCGTCCACGCGGAGCACCCTGCCGCCCGCCCGCTCGAACTCCGCGAGGACCTCCCGGGTGCGCGGTCCCTTCGCCCACTCCGCGTTCCGCAGCACGAACAGTTTCCGCTTCGGGACCCCGGCGTCCAGGCCCGCCGCCACCGAGGCGTTGCGCAGGCGGACCAGCGCGGCGTTGGCGTGCTTGGTGGCGATCGCGCGGAAGCACCAATGCGCCTCGTCCTCGGTGGTCTCGTCCAGACTGCGCCGCAGACGCGCGTGCAGGGGAGGCTTCGAACTCGGCGGGGGATCCTGGCTGAACACACGTCCCGCGTCGCCCTGTTCGGTGATCCAGGCGTTGAGTCCGGCTGACAACAGCGCGGGCATCGTCATGTCCTCGGTCAAGGGACCAGTCGCCGAGGTCACGTCCGCCCTGTCTCGCAGCACGGCGAAGCGGGCGTCCAGCGCCGCGAACTCCTGCGGGGAGACAGGGGGTCCGGGGACGGGGGTCGGATCCGTGATGGGGCGGGAGCTGAGGCTTTCCAGCTCCCTGATCTCGCCGTTGACCAGGCAGGAGTGGAGGTGCCGGTCGACGACCTTCAGTAGCTGCCGTGGGGTGAAGTTGGGTGCGTCCTCGAACGCGGACGGTCGCACCGGCCACGTCGGATAGGGCAACGTGAAGTCGACCCCTCGGAACGGCGGAGCGAACCGCCGCTCGACCAGCTCGCGGCCCACCTTGGCATCGGGAATGGTCATGAGCTGGACTGTCTTCCGGAACCGGTCCTGGACGGTGCCGGTCGCGAGCCTCTCGATGAGGATCCAGGTCTTCGGGAGGCAGGAGACGACCGTGAGTGTCCTGCGAGTGACCTCCCGCAGCGCCATCAGACCACCTGCCACCTGCTCGATGACGAGGGCTTGGCGCCAGTCCTGTTCCGAGTCGTTGACGTCGATGAGCGATGACTGCGCGATGAGCATGTCGATCTGGTCGACCGCGATCACGGTGGGGCCGGTGAGCGCCATGAGCCGCGAGATGTCCCGCACGATCTCCTGAGGTGTCTTCTCCCCCCGCCGGATGCCCCACGGGGCGCGCTCGCCTGGCTCCTCCTCGGGGATAGAGGAGAGGTAGGAGGTTCCGATGTCCTGTGTCGCGAGGCCGCCGGAGGCGAGCAGGACGAGTGCCCGTACGGTGTTCTGGGTATCCAGGCACAGCGGTCCGTCGAAGCGGTGCAGCGCCTCGACGAAGGCGTCGAGGGCCTCCCTCGTCAGCGCCGTGTTCCCGGTCACCGCGCGTCGCACCATCCGGGGGACTTCGACCAGCTCCGACAGGTGCTCCAGGAAGATTTTGAGCTGGCTCGCCCCGTCTTCCTCCCTGACCTTGCGGGAGAGGCTGTCGAGCATCGACACCACGACGCTCTCCCAGAAGCTCCTGGCGTCCAGCAGGCTCACCAGGAAGAAGTATCCGCCCTCCCGCAGGACTCGGCTCCGTGCCCAGCCCAGCAGGTGCGTCTTACCTGTGCCCCGCTGGCCCTGGACGACCACGCCTATCGGGCTCGGGCCTCGGCTCTCCCCGGCCTCGCCCAGCCCGTCGAGCAGGAGCTGGCCGGTCTGGCGGTGCAGGCCCTTCACGTGGAACGGCGAGGTGTTCCACACATCGTCGATGGTCAGCACCGAGTTCAGCCTGAACTTGAGCTCCGTCAGTAACCTGCGCTCTTCGTCCCTCATCACGCCTCGATCCAGAGGAGGTGCTTCTCCTGCTCGCCGATGGTCACCGCCGCGTCCCTGTCCTCTTTGGAAAGCATCTTCTGGTCGTCATCAGGGACGATGTTCACGTCATTCATGCGGTTCATCTCGATGAGGGTCTCGTCGACCGTTGCCCTCGGTACCTCACCCAGCAGAGGGCGGAGCTTCGTGAGGCTCACCCAGGCGTCCGGCTTGGCGGCCAGCTCGCGGTAGGCGGCACGAATGCGCTGCTCGACATCCGGCGCCGCCGATACCGGAGGAGCTGCGGGGGTGTCTGCGGAAGCTGGGGTCATGGGGGCCTCTGCAAGGAGGGCTGCGGAAGTCGTGAGCGCGGGATCGTCCGAGGAGGCTGCGGGTGCCATCGCGGAGTCACCGGAAGAGCTCTCGGACACAGGGGCGGTGTTTCCGCCGAAGATGTCGGCGAGGCTGCGATCAGATCGTTCCATGAAGCTCTGCAGTCCGAACAGGACGGCGCGGAGCGCGACCCCCGCCGAGCCCGAGCGCTCAGGGAGGACGACCCCGGCTCGGAGTTCGGTAGCCAGGGCGGCCCATCCGGCGTCGGTCAACACGTGGGTGAACGAGCGCCCTTCCTTTCGGCTCTTGACCAGCTTCAGATCGTTCAAGTTCAGGCGCTCCTTTCCTGTGATCGTCAGACCGTGACGTTCCTTGAGCTCCGGATTGGAGATCTCTCTCGCCTCGATCATCAACACCAGCAGTGCGGCGATTTCCGGCAGTGAAAGTGCTTTATCGGGCATGTTCTAATCCTTCCAACGCTCCGGGGCGACGGTCCCGGAGAAATCGCCTTATCTGGTGAAGCACGGTTTTCGTATCGGTGATGACCTGCGCGTTGGTGAAGCGCAGCACGGCGTAGCCGTCGAGTTGGAGCCGTACGTCCCGTTGCCTGTCCGCCGCGTACGCGCGCGGGGAGTGGTGCTCGGGGCCGTCGATCTCGATCACGCACCGCTCGTCCCGCCAGAGCAGGTCCACCCGGATGGGGTTGACGAGCGGGTGCGGCCGGTGGGTCTGGTTCCACGCGCGTCCCGTCGCCCAGTCGCACGTGGCGAGCGCGGCCTCCAGCGTCCGTTCGGCGACGCTCGCCGGATGCGGCCTTCCCGCCAACGCCGGGTAGGTGACCGTGTGCGCCGTACGGGCCTCGGGCTGGGGATCCGCCGGTTCCGGTAGGCCGCGGAGGAGGTCCGTCACCTCGGCGGGCAGTCGCAGGTGCGTCACGGCGATCCGGTCCACGGTGGCCAGGGGGGCGCCGATGAGCCAGATTCCCAGGCCACCGTGGTGGGCGAGCCATTCGCACCCCGCGACGAGCGCCTCCTCCGCCGAGGGAGAGAGGTCTGCGGGGACGTGTACGAGGATCGCCGCGCGGGACCGGCCGAAGCTGGCGGCGATCACTCGCCCGAGGCCGGCGGCCCGCGTCTCGGCGGTGAATCTGGAGGGGCGCCGCGCTCTCGCCTCGCGAGAGGCTCCTCGTAGCGCTTCCCGAGCGGCCCGCGACGCCCCGCGAAGTGCCTCCCGAGTCGCGGCCTCCCGCGATGCCCGGAGCGCCTCCCGAGCCGTGGCCTCCCGTGACGCCCCTTGTGGCGCGGGAGGTTCGACCTCGTGGAGTGCCCGCTCGGCGAGGTCGGCGAGGAAGGGGCCGAAGTGCTCGGTCGCGGACGCGGCCCGCAGGGCGAGCACGCGTACGGCGCGCCCGCCCGCGCCACCGGGGCCGCCGATGCCCTCGGCGCCGGGCAGCCACGCGGGGAACAGATCGACGGCGGCTTTTTCCAGCTCACTCAGTACCGAGGAGACCGTTTCCCCCGCGGATCGCGTGTCACCCGCGTAGTAGGTGACAATCGCCGGCGCGTCGTCGGGAAGCGGGTCGATCGAAAGGGCGATGGCATCGGGGTCCGCGCCGCGAACGCGCACGACGCGTCCCGTCGGCAGCTCCGCCCATGATCCTGCCACGCCACTTCCTTTTCCGCGTGTTGAGACTTCGCGAGGTTATACGCCAGTGCTGGGTGATGCAGGTGTTTTGCGAGAAGCGATAAAATTCACCCGTTTCCAATGCCCGAAATTTCGTATTTGAGATGATTTATCCCCTGGTCGTGGAAGGTGTGATTCCAGGCGGTGGACAAATCCGGATGATCCGAATGTGACTCGGTGTGAATCTTGATGGTCGGCGTGGTTCGGCTTTCCGGAAAAAAGGCGATATCTCCGTCGGATCATCCGCACGTCATGGGAGAACCCATGCCTGTTGCCCGCCGTATCACCGCTGCCATCGCCCTCACCGGCGCCGCCCTCACCGCCTCCACGGTGGTGATCGCCGCGCCGGTCGCGTCCGCCGCCCTCATCCCGCCCACGCCCGCCGTGGCGATCGAATGCTCGCTCTTCGGGAAGAAGATCGTCAAAAACGGCGATCGTACGGAGACCTGGACGTGGGGACCGGGCTACCAGAGCTACCAGAGCAGTGAGAGCAACTCCCGGACGTTCACCGAGAGCATGTAGGAAGTTCTCCCGAACGCGCTCCTGAAAGAGCTCGGGGGCGCGACGCCGGTTGGTGATCATGGCGAGTAGGGGTATTCGCGCCGGAATTCCCAAACATTCTCCAACCGTGGGCCTGAACCGGTCATTTCTTGGCAGCACGCCCTCGCCCTCACGAGGGAGCCCGCCCACCGGCCTTAACGTCGAACGATGAAGATCGACGTGGTGCCGCAGTGCCCGTACGGGGAGGCGGTTCTGACGCGCCGGGTCATGGCCGATCGAGCGGACGCATGAGCCGTGCCGGGAGCGGGCGGTACGGCAGCGGCCCGTTCCCTCACATCTGGAACACCGGGAACACCGGGAACGAGACACCTCATGGCGAGGCGTCCAGGAGCCGACGAGCCTGGGGCGGGCCGTCGCGGCGCGTACCGTCCCAGGGCGGGCCGCCCGAGGGGCAGGTGGTGGTGATCGCGAGGGAGCCGGTGCCGGGACAGGTGAAGACCCGGCTGATCCCGCCCTTCACCGCGCGTGAGGCGGCCGCGCTGGCCGCCGCCGCCCTCGAGGATACGCTGCGCGCGGTCGCCCGCGTTCCCGTCGACAGGAGGGTGCTCGCGCTCGACGGCGCCCCCGGCCCCTGGCTTCCCCACGGTTTCACGGTGCTGCCGCAGCGCGGGGAAGCGCCGGACGAGCGGCTCGCCGCGGCCTTCGACGACGCCCACCGGCTCCTGCCCGTACCGGTCGTGCTCATCGGCGCCGACACCCCGCAGGTCACCCCGGACATGCTCGTCTACGCCCTGTCCATGCTCAGCGCCTACGACGCGGTGTTCGGCCCGACGACGGCCGGCGGGTTCTGGCTGCTCGGGCTGCGCGCTCCCGAGCCCGCACCCCTGCTCGGCATCCCGATGTCGGAGCCGACCGTCGGAGAGATCCAGCTGCGGAGGCTGGAGGAGGCCGGGCTGAGCGTCGCCCTGATGCCCCGCCTCACCGACGTGGACACCGCGGCCGACGCGTTCGTCGTGGCCGCGCAGGCCCCGCGGTCCTTCTTCGCCGCCGCTCTCGCGAGGATGAGCGCGCTGCGGTGATCCGGAGTCCAGGAAGGCCGCACGCACGGAATCGAGGGGCGCGGTCACGGAGACCGGGACCGCGGGGAAGCCGGGAGGTCGCGGTCAGCGGGGTTGGGTGTCGGGGCAGCGGGCCTGAAGGCGGTGTCTCGAAGGCGGGGCCTGAAAGGTGGGGACCTGGAAAGCAGTGCCTGGCAGACGGGGCTGGTGGCCCGTCTCCGAACGTTGACCGGATATCACGACCGGGTGACCGGCTCTCTTCAGGTCTGGTTTCCCCGGCAAGGTTGTGTGAGGCCCACTAGAAAAGCGTCGGGGCGGTCTCTTCGCGCGCCCGCTCCAGCTCGCCCGGTTCGAAGAGCCGGATCACGCCGTACGTGCCGTCGTACCCGGGTTCCCTGATCACCTCGCCGCGGCGCAGCCGTCCGACGGCCTCGGCGAGCGGCGGTGAGAGGTCCGCGATGTCCTCGACCGGCACGTCCTCCAGGATCCCCAACTCGGGGCCCAGCGCGGCGGTGAGCCTGTCGACCTCCCTGAGGACCTTCTTGCTCTTCGGCCCCACGTCGAGGATCTCGCCGACGATCTCCGGCAGCGGTACGAGGTTGCGGAAGCCCGCGACGCCCTCGGGCCGGAAACCGTCGGGCCGGTCGGCCAGCTCCTGGACCCGGTTCAGCACGCCCACCGTGAGCGGCTTCCCGCACACCGGGCAGATCCCGTCGCGCCCGCGCGTCTCCTCGGGACCCATCCGGACGTCGCACCTGCGGTGCCCGTCGACGTGGTACCTCCCCTCCTCGGGGAAGAACTCGGTCGTTCCCGCGTACCCGGTCCCGGTCCGGAGCGCCCGCAGGACGGCGAAGTAGTCGAGGTCGGTCTCGAACACCGTGGTCTCGCGGCCGACCATGGGCGGCGAGTGGGCGTCGGAGTAACTGACCAGCCGGTAGCGGTCGAGGGCGGAGACCCGCCAGTTCATGGCCGGGTCGCTGGACAGGCCGGTCTCCAGCGCGAAGATGTGGCCGGAGAGCTCGCCGTAGCACTCCTCGATCGTGTCGAAGCCCGACTTCGAGCCGAAGACGCCGAACCACGGCGTCCAGACGTGGGCGGGCACCAGGTAGGCGCCGTCACCGCTGCTCAGGGTGATCTCCAGCAGGGCACGGGAGTCGAGGCCGAGGATGGGGCGTCCGTCCGAGCTCAGGTCGCCGATCCGGTCGAGCCTGGCGTTGAACGTCGCGGCCTCGTCGAAGCCCGGCATGTAGACCAGGTGATGGATCTTGCGGGTGTGCTCGCCGCGCCGGTAGATCGTGGAGATCTCCGCGGACAGCATGAACCGCACCTCACCGGGGCCGACACCGGCGGGCAGCGGTCCGAGGGCCTCCGGGGCGATCTCCTCACGGGGCCGGAACAGCCCCGGCTCCGCCGGTACGAGATTTTCGCGTAAATGCTCGAACCACGCCGGATGCGTGAAATCACCGGTGCCCATCAACGCGACGCCCTTGCGCCGCGCCCACCACGTCAGGTGCTCCAGGTCGCTGTCTTTGCTGCAGGCCCGCGCGTATTTCGAGTGAATGTGCAAATCCGCATGAAAACGCATCCATCGCTTCCTGTCCTGGGAAAGCCGGCTCGGCGAGGGCCACCCGTAGGCGTCGGTGAATCCCTCATACCCAGACCGTCATGACCCAGACCGCCACAGCCCAGGAAAAAGGATCATGGCCGTACGTCGCCGAAGGTGACCGGCCGGGGAAGGTGATCGACCTGTGCGGCGGTCGGGAAAGCGGCCGATGCGTGCGGCACCGGCCCGAGTGCGACGACCGGTCGTTTTCCCAGGGCGTGCGACAGGGCGTGCGACGGTCAGGAAAGGCAGCCGACGTGGGCGAGGGCCTGCTTCAGCAGGAGGCCCTGCCCGCCGAGCATCTCCTGCTGCACCACCGGTGAGGAAGCCTCCTCGGGGGTGAACCAGACGAGGTCGAGGGCGTCCTGCCGGGGACGGCAGTCGCCGGTGACCGGGACGACGTAGGCGAGGGAGACCGCGTGCTGCCGGGGGTCGTGATAGGGCGTGACGCCGTGGGTCGGAAAGTACTCGGCGATGGTGAACGGCTGCGGGGAAGGGGGGATGCAGGGCAGTGCCGTCGGACCGAGATCCTTCTCCAGGTGCCGCATGAGCGCGTCGCGGACGCGCTCATGGTGAAGCACGCGGCCGGAGACGAGGGCGCGGCTGACCGCTCCGTCCGCTCCGATGCGCAGCAGCAGGCCGACGCGCGTGACCGTTCCCGTCTCGTCGACCCGTACGGGGACGGCGTCGACGTAGAGGATCGGCATCCGCGCGCGGGTCGCCTCCAGTTCTTCCGGAGCGAGCCAGCCGGGCGTGGTTTCGGTCATTTCGGTCATTGACCGATGGTACTTCGCGGTCGGCTCGGAAAGACGTCGGAGCGGCCGGTTCTTCCCGACGAGCGCGGTCGGATCGGCATTCCGGGACACGACCAGACCGTAGGTCAAGGCGAAGCTCGCCGCGGGATGCTCCACCGGCTACAGGCCGTCCCCCGGCGACTTGAACCATGATCTACGAATGTAGTTAAAACCTTAGGGGTGTCCAGTGCATCATGATCGCGGTTGTCGTCAAAAGAGTCAATCCCTCGCACGCATTTTTTCGTGGGGACTGCAATGGGCGATGCATTTGCCTGTTCTTCATGCTCGGGAAGGGAAAGGAAATGCTGGGCACCGTAGAGATAGTGGTCGGTCTTTTCCCGGGTCAAGGCGCATATGTGCCGAACGCCCTGCGATGGTTGAAGGACCATGGAAATGGTGCGACAGAAGCGATTGAAATCATCGACGAAGTGGCCAGGGGAATGCTGGGCAAGGGCCTGGACCGCGCTTTTTCCGGTGATTCCCCGGAGCAGCTGCTGAATGAGGCGCCGGATGTCCTGCAGCTGGCCGTGTTCGCCGCGTCCACCGCGGCTCACCGCGCGCTCACCGAGGAGGGAGCACGGTTCAGCGTGCTCGTCGGGCACAGCCTCGGCGAGATCGCGGCACTGGTCGCCGGCGGCGCGCTGAACATCGCCGAGGGGGCGGAGATCCTCTGCCACCGCATCATCGTGCTGCGCGAGCACGACAGCAGCGGCGGCGGGCTGCTGGCGCTGGGCTGCGCGGCGGAGCGGACCCAGCAGATCCTGGATCTGCTGCCCACCTCCGGGGCCGTGATCGCGGTGGACAACGGGCCGGATCAGACGGTGGTGGCGGGGCCGGCTGACGCGCTGCGGCGCACGTCCGCGATCGCCGACGCCGTGGGACTTTCCGTCACCGAGCTGCGCGCGCCGCACCCGTTCCACAGCCCGCTGCTCGATCCTGCCGGGCGGGAACTGGGCCGTAGGCTCACCGGGTACGGGCGGCGCGGGCTGGACGTGCCCGTCTTCTCGCCCATCCTGAGCCGTTACTATCGCGACTCGGACGACCTCGGCGAACTGCTCGCCTCCCACCTCGTCACCCCGGTGCGCTTCGGCGCGGCCGTCGAGCGGCTGCACCGTTCCGGCGCGGGCGTCTGGGTGGAGGTGGGCGCGGGGCGGGCACTGACGTCACGGGTGCGGTCGGCGCACCGGGCCGCGTCCGTGTGCACGCCGCTGCTTCAGGACGTGAACACGTTGCGGGAGACCGGACGTTTCCTGGCTCCCGCCGCCACCTCCCGGTCGGTGACCGCGGAGAATCCCGTCACTCGGTCGACGATCATCGAGAACCCCGCTGTCCAGACGATTTCCGCCGACAGCGCCGTCGCCCGGCCGGTGACCGTCGATGTCCCCACCACTCAGGTGGCCGTCGAAGAAAGGACCGCCGTCTCCGCCGGAGGCGCGGCCTCGCAGTCGAGGGAGGCGATCGCCGCCCGCGTGCGTGACCTCTACGCCACCGCCCTGGAGTACCCGGAAGAGGTCTTCGAGGACCATGCCGAGCTGGAGGCCGACCTCGGTGTCGACTCGGTCAAACGCGTGGAGCTCATGAGCCGGCTCAACCTCCTGTTCGAGCTGGGCAGGCGCCCCGAGGACCTGCGAGTGTCCGACTACCGCACGTTCGGCCAGGTGGTGGACTTCACGGTCGACTCGCTGGCCAAGTCGGACGTGGCATGACGGCGTTCGAGGGCCGGGTGGCCCTCGTCACGGGCGGGGCGGGCAGCGTGGGAGCGCACCTCGTGCGCTCGCTCGCCGAGGCAGGCGCCACGGTGGTGCTGAACTGTTTCCACTCCTACGACGCGGCCAAAGAGCTCGCGGCCGAGCTGGGCGGCGGCGTCCGGGTGATCCGGGCGTCGGTGGCCAAGCAAGACCAGGTGCGCCGGATGTTCGACGAGGTGACCTCGGCGTACGGACGGCTGGACCTGCTGGTCAACAACGCCGCCACGGGCACCTTCGTCGGCTGGGACGAACTCACCGAGGAGCACCTGGACCAGGCGTACGAAACCAATGTCAAGGGCGCGCTGTGGTGTGCTCGCGCAGCCCGTCCGCTGCTGGCGCGCTCGGACAAGGGCTGCGTCGTCAACGTCTCCTCGGTCGGGGCGGCGTACACACCGGCGAACTACCTGCCGGTGGGGTTGTCCAAGGCGGCGCTGGAGGCGCTGACCCGCTACCTGGCCGCCGAGTTCGCGCCGGACGGGATCCGCGTGAACACCGCCTCCGCAGGGCTGCTGGACAACCCTGTCGGACGGATGTTCCCGGGCTTCGACTCGATGAGCGCGAACGCCGTGGCCGCGACCCCGATGGGCCGGCTGGCGACCCCGGCCGACCTGGCGGACCTGGTGCTGCTGCTGGCGTCGCCGGGTGCGGCCTGGGTCACGGGACAGACGGTGGTCGCGGACGGCGGCCTGTCGCTGCACCGCGCGGCACTGTCCCCGGGCCCCGGGCCGGAGCCCGCGCGGTCGCGACCGGAACCCGGGCCGGAACCCGGATCCGAGTTCAGACCCGTGCCCGAGGCGCGCACAGAGCGGATCCAGGGCGTGGATCCGATCGCGGTGGTCGGCATGGGGCTGGCCGTGCCGGGAGCCAACGATCCCGACGCGTTCTGGCGGCTGCTCACCGAGGGCGCCGACCTGTTCGTGGACGTCCCACCGGACCGTTGGCCGCTGGCAAGCTTCCACGACGACGACCCCGGCGCCCCCGACAAGACCTACCAGCGCCGCTCCGGCTTCATCACCGACTTCACCCCGCACCCCGCCCTGGCCGCGGAACGCCCGGACGCCGGGCTCGACCACACCACGCTGTGGCTGCGGCACAGCGTCCACCAGGCGCTGGAGGGTGTGACCAGGCGGGACGCCGATCGTTTCACCGCCTGCTTCGGCTACACCCCCGACGGCAGCCAGCACCTGGTGGAGGCGCTGGTGGACCTGGAGCTCGGCGGCCCCGGTGTGCTGCCGCACGGCGACGCCCTCGGGTCGGAGCCGCTCCCGCACCGGGTGGGCGCGAGCGCGATCGACGGCCTGCTCCCGGCGGACACGCGGCTGCTCATGGTGGACACCGCGTGCTCGTCATCCCTCTACGCCGTCGATCTGGGGGTACGCGACCTCCTGGCGGACCGGGCCGAGGTCGCCGTGTGCGGCGGTGCGTTCGCGCTGGCCCCCGGCGGTTCTGTGCTGTTCTCCAAGCTCCACGGCCTGTCGCGTGGTGGCGAGGTGCGCGCCCTGGACAGGAACGCGGACGGCGTGCTGTTCTCCGACGGCGCCGGCGTCGTGGTGCTGAAGCGGCTGTCGCGGGCGCTGGCGGACGGCGACACCGTGCACGGCCTCATCGCGGGCGTCGGACTGTCGGCGGACGGCAAGGGCAAAGCGATCTACGCGCCTTCCAGCGCGGGCCAGGAACTCGCGATCGCCCGCGCCTTCGACAAGTCGGGTGTCGGCGCCGACGACGTCGACTGGGTGATCGCGCACGCCACAGGCACCCCGGCGGGTGACGAGGCCGAGTTCCTCAGCCTGCGTGCCGCCTATGCCGGCACCCGTCAGGTGCGGGTGACCTCGAACAAGTCGCTGATCGGCCACACCGGCTGGGCGGCGGGCGTGGTGTCGGTCATCCACGCGCTGCTGGGGCTGCGGCACGAGACGATCCCTCCCCAGCATCGCTTCTCGGCCGCGCCGGACTCCTTCGGATTGGCGACCTGCAATCTGACCATCCCCACGCGGCCGGTGCGGTGGCCGTCCCGGCCCGATGGGCCGCGCACGGCTGCCGTGTCCGGATTCGGGTTCGGCGGCACGAACGCGCACCTGCTGGTGCAGGAGTTCCTCCAGGACCGGCCCGCTCGTGCGGGTTACGGGGCCAGGAACGACGAGCCCATGGTGATCGTCGGTTGGTCGGCGCACACGCCGGGGGCCGAGGACAACGAGCAGGTAGGCGCCTGGGCGCGCGGACGGCACCTCCAGCCGGACTCGTTCGGCGACCGCTATCCGCATCCGCCGTTCGCCCGCCTGCGGTTGCCGGCGTCCACGATCCGGGCGACCGACCGTACCCAGCTCATGATCATCGAGTGCATGCAGCGGCTGGAGCCGCGCGTCCGCGAGTTCTGCGCCCGTCACAGCCGCACGACCGGCGTGGTCGTGGGCCACACCGGTCCCACACGCAACGCCGTCCTGTACGCCGTGCGCGCCTACCTGGACGAGCTCGATCACCTGGCGGGCGAGCGGGCGGTGGAGCTGCGCGAGCGCGTGGAGGGGCTCATCGGGCCGCCGGACGAGGACTCCTTTCCCGGTGAGATGCCGAACGTCATCGCCGCCCGCCTGTGTGGCTATTTCGACCTGCGCGGGCTCAACATCGCCGTGGACGGCGGTGCCGCCTCGCTGGCCGACGCCTTCGACCTGGCCGGACGCTACCTGGGCTTCGGCGACGTGGACGTCGTTCTGGTGGCGGGAAGTAACGGCAACAGCCTGCGGTCGTGGGGCGACCTGCTCGGCTGCGGGCCGATCGGCGAGGGCACGTTCCTGTTCGCGGTCACCCGCGAGTCGCTGGCTCTGGCCGAGGGACTGCCGGTGCTGGCCGTGGTGTCCGTCGAGGCGGTCGCCGAGGACAGGCTGGAGGCCACGGCATGAGCAGGGCGAATCTGCTGGGCGCGCAGGGCGCCCGCGAGTTGATCGCGTTCCTGGAGGGCGGCGGAGACGGGGCGATCGAGCTCAGGCCCGACCCCGGCGCCGGCGCGCGCCTCATCAAACTGAGGAGACCTGACACGCGGGACCCGCGGAAGGCCGGGGCCGCCGTGCGGGACGCGCGGTCTCCGGGGTCCGCCGCACAGCACGAACCGCAACGGCTGCTGGACCGTCACGTGTTCGAGCTGGCCCCCGACCCGCGCCGCCCTGTCCGCACGGCACCCCCCGCGATCCCGGCGGACGCCGTCGTGCTGACCAACGCACCGCGCTTCAGGACGGGCCGCGACGACGGTGTGTCCGCGCACGTCAGGGTGCTTGTGGACGCGACCGACCCCCGTCTGCGCGCGGCTCGCCGGTCGGAAGTGGTCGATGAGCTGCTCGACCTGCACGAACGCGTGTTCTTGAAGGCCAAGGAGTGCGCCGCGTATCTGGACGGCGGCTCGTTCGTGGTGAGCGTCGTGGGCGGTGTGACGGAGGCGGGCGTGCCGCTGCCGTTCACGGGCCTGTTCACGGGCCTGGTCAAGAGCCTGGCGCTGGAGTTCCCCGGCGCCGACGTGCTGGCCACCGTGCACGAGGACGTGCCGCTCGACGAGGTGCTGGCCACGGTGAGCGCCGAGCTGGGCGCGCGGCGGCTCATCCCGGTGACCTACCACGCGGGAGGCATGCGGCTCACACCGAGAGCGGTGCCCACCCCGGCCCCGCCGTCCGAGGTCCCGGCGCTGGGCGAGGACGCCCTGGTCGTGGCAGCCGGAGGGGCGCGGGGCATCGGCGCGCCGATACTGGAGGCGCTGGCCGCGCGCCACCGTCCGCGCCTGGTGGTGCTGGGCAGTTCCGAGTTGCCCGACGACGCCGGTGAGGAGCTCGACCGCAGCGCGTTCATCCGCATCCAGGTGCGGCGGGGAGTCTCGGTGCCGGAGGCGAACGCCCGGTACGACCGGCTCGGTGAGGCGCGGCAGACCCGGCGTACGCTGGCCGGGCTGGAACGGCTGTGCGGGCCGGGACGCGTCCGCTACCTGCGCTGCGACCTGCGTGACGGCGACGAGGTCGGGCGGGCCCTCGCCACCGTGGACGGCCCCATCGACCTGCTGCTCAACATCGCGGGTACGAACCGGGCCTCCGACGTCACCGCCAAGTCCGTCCAGGACTTCCGGGCGGTGCGCGACCTCAAGGTGCGTGCGTACCTGAACCTGAAGGAGGCGACCCGGGGCCGCGAGCCACGCCTGTGGTGTAACTTCGGCTCGTTCATCGGGCTGACGGGCCAGCGTGGCGAGACCGACTACGGCGCCGCCAACGACTTCCTCAACACGGCCGCCGTGAACGCCGCCGGGGAGTTCACCATCGGCTGGACGCTCTGGCGCGACATCGGCCTGGGCGCGTCGCCGTTGATGCGCGACTTTTTGGAGGGCAGCGGGGAGTTCACGCCGACGCCGACCGAGGAGGGCGTCGAGCACTTCATGGCCGAGCTGGCCGCCGCCCCGGACGCGCCCGTCACCGTGTTCTTCGGCGCCAAGGAGCGGGCCGCGATCAGGGCCGCCGTACCGGAGTTCCTGGAGTTCTCCGCGGGCGCGAAGCGGCCCCTGCCGTTCATCGACCGGACGTTGCGCCACGACGCCGCGGAGCTGGTGGCCGAGCGGACGTTCTCCCTGGACCGGGACGGATACCTCGACCTCCACCGGGTCCGCGGCTACCCGACACTGCCTGGCACGTTCGTCCCTGAGCTGGCGGCGCAGGCCGCGGTCTCACTCGTGCCCGACCGGGTGCCCGTCGTCTTCGAGGACCTGCGGCTGGAGTCGTTCCTGCGCGTCTACCGCGCGGACCGGCCGGAGGTGAAGCGGCTCACCGCCAGGCTGGTGCGCGCCGACGAGCGTGAGTCGGTGGTGGCCGTGCGGGTGCTGGGGGACGTGGTCGCCCCGAACGGTGTCGTGGTCGCTCGCGACCGGCTGCACTTCTCGGTCACGGTGCGGCTGCGCGACGCGGCGGTGCCCGGTCCTTCGTGGACGCACTGGGACGAGCACGGGAGCCGGCCACTGCGCGATCCGTACCACGTGCCGGGATCCGACGTCCTGCTGCGCGAGGTGTTCGTGTCCACGACCGACACGCGGACGCATCCGCTGGGGCGGCGCGGCCGGCTCGCACTCGACGCGCCCGCGCTGCGCCGCTGGTTTCCCGACCTGCTGGTCCCGTCCGTGACGCTGGACGGCCTGGTGCGAGTGGCCGTCCTGGAGCGGGCGGGGGGCCGCTGGACGCCGGTCGCGATCCCCCGCTCGATCCGCCGCGTCGACCTGTACGGCGGGCACACCGACCTGACGCTGGCCGCGCTGACCGAGCCGGTGGAGTTGTACGTCACCCCGGTCGACCTTGACCTGGAGGACCCCGAACCGGACAACCGGGCCATCGCGGTCGCGTCGAACGGTGAGGTGCTGCTACAGGCGAAGGACATCGTCGGCGCCATTGTCGGCTACGTGGACCAGGAGACCGGTGAGTACGTCGACAGAGAGAGATTCGACCGCGAGGAGCGCCGATGACCCCCGAAGGGACCTGCCCGGTCGCCCACGGCCCGCGAGGGCTGCCGGTGATCGGCGACGCCATCCCCTACTTCAAGGACCCGCTGGCCTACACGCTGCGCATGCAGGAGCGCGACTCGCTGGTGTCGGTCCAGCTGCCCATCCCGTTCGTCCAGGTCACCGAGCCGGAGGCGATCGAGCGGGTGCTGCGCGTCAACCCGGACAACTATCGGCGCGGCACTCTCTACAAGGGGTTCGTCGGCACGATGGGAACGGGCCTGCTCACGCTCGACACCGATGGCTGGCGCGGCCCGCGCAAGGCGGTGCAGCCGGCCTTCACCCCGCAACGGGTGACCGGCAGCGCCCGCGAGGCGATCACGGCCACGGAGAAACTGCTGCGGCGCTGGTCGGAGCATGCCGCCTCGGGCGCGGTCGTGGACGTCGCGCCGGGCCTGATGGACGTGTCCGCACGGGTGATGGGCATGGCCCTGATCAGCCGAGACCTGTCGGGCACCGACTACTCCCGGGCCGCGGGGATCGCCAACAAGGTCATGTACACCAGCACGATCAAGGGCATCTCCGCGCTGATCCCGTCCTTCGTGCCGACGCGTTATCACCGCGACCGCAAGTGGGCGGAAGGGGTGCTCGACGCCATCGTCAGCCAGGTGATCGAGGAGCGGCGGGCCGCGGGCGAGCATGGCACGGACGCCGCCGGACTGCTGCTGGACGCCGGACTGTCCGACGCGGAGGTGTCGGACAACCTGCGCACGCTGCTGCTGGCCGGCTCCGACACCACCGGCCAGGCGCTAGCCTGGACCATGTACGAGCTGGCCCGCCACCCGCAGGCCCGACGTGCCGTCGAGCGCGAGGTGGACGAGGTACTGGCCGAAGGGCCGCCCGACCTCGAACGGCTTGGCGAGCTGCCCCAGACGACGGCGGCGGTGAACGAGGCTCTCCGCCTGCACCCGCCGGTCTGGCAGTTCCCCCGCGACGCCATCGAGCCGGACACCCTGGCCGGGCGGCACGTCCCCGCGGGCACGACGGTCCTGCTCAGCGTGTACGGCACGCATCGCTCGCCCGAGCACTGGGCGGACCCGGAGGCGTACGACCCGCAGCGTTTCCTGGGCGACGCCCAGGACGAGCGGCACAAGCACGCCTTCCTGCCGTTCGGTGGCGGGCGGCGTATGTGCGTCGGCAAGGGACTGGCGATGGCGACGCTGGTGACGGCGGTGGCGATGCTGTCGCGGCGCTACCGGCTGCGGCTGCCGGGCACGCGCCAGGTGCGCAGCGGCCACTACATCACGCTCTTCCCCAGCTCGGGGCTTCCGGCGGTCGTGCGGGAACGGACGTGACCGTGACGGCGGTCCGGCCGCATCTGGTGTCGTTCGAGACCGGCTCCTTCGTCAGGCCCGTGCGTCGCATGGTCTGGGAGCCGGTGCCCCACCCGCTCCCGCCCCCGTCCCCCGTGGCGCGGCGGCTGCTGGTCGTCGGCTCGGACCCGGACCTGGCCGTGCGGCTGGCGAGCCGCCTCGGCGCCGACGTGTGCGCCCCCGGTCGCGAGCCGGAGCACGACGACTGGGACGGAATCGTCGACCTGAACGTCACCGGCGTCCCGTACCGGCTCGGCGGTGGCGAGTGGCGGGGCGCGCTGGACAGGACCACCCGCATGGTGCAGCGCCGCTACGCCTCCTGGCGGGCGGAGTCGCGCGCCGATCGATGCTGCTACGTCGCGGTCACCCACCTGGGGGGCCTGATGGGCTACGACGACGGGCGGATCGGCACGCCCCTGGGCGGTATCTGGGCGGGGTTCGCCAAGTGCCTGCCACGCGAGCTGCCCAACCTCGCGGTGAAGGTGCTGGACGTCGACACCGCCGACCCGGACGGGCTCGCAGGGCTTCTGGAGTCCGAGCTGGCGGCGTGGGACCTGTTCGAGATCGGCTACCGGCGGGGCGTGCGCCACGCGCTCACCGCCCTGCCGAGCCCGGAACCGCAGCCGCGCCTGGACCTGGACGCCGACGACGTGGTGCTGATCTCGGGAGGCGCGCGAGGCGTCGGCTTCGCCCTGGCGCGCGGACTGGCCGAGCGGTTCGGCTGTCGCGTCGTGGTGACGGGCCGCGACGAGCTGCCCACCGCGGACTGGCTCACGCTGCCGGACGACCGCTACGCCGCCCACCGCCACGCCCGGATCGCGGCCGCCCGCACCGCCGACGCCCTGAGGAAGACGCGGGCGGCGCTCAAGCGCGAGTCGGAGCTGCGCCAGGTCGCAGCCAATCTGGCCGCCGCCGAGCGGGACGGCCTGCGCATCGCGTACGAGGCGTGCGACTGCGTTCGGCAGGAGCAGGTGGACGCCCTGTTCGCTCGTCTCCCGGCTCCGACCGTGGTGGTGCACAACGCGGGCATCGACGTGCCGACCAGGCTCGACATGAAGAGCCCCGAGGAGGTCGTGCGCACCGTGGAGGTGAAGGTGTCGGGGTTCGAGTCCCTGACCAGGGCGGTGCTCGCCACCCCGGAGCGGCGGGCGGCGCTCAAGGTCTTCTGCAACGTGGGGTCGCTGGCCGGCCGGATGGGCGGCATGATCGGCCAGATCGACTACGCGGCGGGCAACGAGGCGTTGCCGAGGCTGGGATTCTGGGCGCGGAACACCTACGGGCTGCCGACTCAGACGCTCTGCTGGCCGACGTGGGAGCGCCTGGGCGTGATCGCCAACTACGACGCGGCGGTCCGGTACGTGTCCACCCTCGACCCCGACGAGGGCGTGCGCCGCTGGATCGACGAGCTGCGCTCCGGCGGAACCGGCGAGGTCATGTTCATCGGTCAGGTGGGCGGCGCGCTGGTGCCCACGCAGCTGCGCGGTTTCTGGCTGTTCACCGGCCACCCCGACCTGCCCCGGCTGCACGGCCTGGCGCACTTCCTCGGCGACGTCGAGGACTTCCGGCCCTTCCACTCACTGCGCGGCTCGATCGTCCACCGGCAGGGCTCCCATCCGTGCCTGACCGACTTCACGGTGGACGGCCGACCGGCGCTGCCGGTGTCGGTGCTGGTGGAGCAGGCGTGCTCGGTCGCCGACTGGGTGGTGCCGCCCGGCTGGCCGCCGCAGCACCTGGCCTCGATGCGTGACGTGCGGGTGCACCTGTCGGCGCTGGTCCTGGAGGGCGGCCGCTTCACCACGTCGGCGGTGGGCGAGACGACGGAGGAGGGCTGGACGGTCAACGTCACGATCACCGCCGCCGACGGCGCGGTCGCCGGTTCGATGCGCCTGCTTTACGAACCGGAGCCTCCAGCGCTCCCTCCTCACCAGCCGGAGCCTCCCGCGCCCTCTCCCCTGATCCCCGCCCCATCCGCGGTCAAGGCGCGCGGCGGTGGCCGCCTGGCCTGGTCGGGGCTCGTTCTCGGAACGGCGGAGGACCCGCTGCCCGTCGTGACGGCCGCCGACCTGTGGACGACACCCTTCCCGCCGGTCCACGGCATCTCGCCCGCCGCTCTGGAGGCCGCCGTCCGCGCGGCAGGCCCGGTGAGCGGCGATCTCCTCACCATCGACCGGATCGTGCCCTGCCCAGGGGCGCAGCACGTGGACCGGCTGCTGCCCGTGGAAGGTGGCTGGGTCGGGTCGCGGGCGGGCGAGCCCGTACTGTTCGTCGCAGAGGTGATCCCCGGCAGCCGAAGGACTGGGAGATCGGCGGCAGGTTCCCCGCGACATCGGTCGGGGTGAGGAGCCGATCGTTCGTCAGGCGGTCTCCGGCCGCACTTCCCGGCCGGCTCGGAAACGCGTCATTCTCCGATGACCTTTACCGGAGGGCGGGCTGGGCCAGGTCGCGGACGGTCTCCCGCAGGCGCGACGCCTCGTCCGGGTCCACCGTGAGATCAATGGGCCTGCCCCTCTTCCGGACCGTGAGCGGCTCGGCCGGCGGCTCGTCGATGAGCGCGATGATCGGCGGTATGGCCTTCGCGACCGGCTGGGCGAACACCGCGGAGGCCGCCCGTACGAGACCGCGCATCGGCTGCCTGAAGGGCTCGTGCAGTGCGGTCGCGACGACGCCCGGGTTGTACAGCACGTACTTGATGCGCTCGGAGGCGTAGACCGTCCCCAGCAACTCGCACGCCTTGGCTCCCTGCAGGGTCGCGGCGAACCCCCGGTACCTGTTCTTCATCTGGAGGTCGTCCCAGTGGATCCGGCTGCCCTGCCCGGCACCGCACAGGTTGACGATCACCGGTGCCGGTGCTTTCTCCAGCGGGCCGCGTAGCCCTTCCGCCATGAGCCAGCGGTTGAGCACGTAGAGGGCGAAGGTGCGCTCGAATCCGTCCTCGGTCTCCGCCCGCACCGGATTGTGCCGGTACGCGGCGATCACCAGCGCGTCGATCGCCGGGTACTCGGCGTTGAGCCGTTTCAGCAGGTCTCGGGTCTGACCGAGTGAGCCGAGGTCGCACCTGACGAAGCGGGCGCTTGGCGCCGCCTCGCGCAGGCGGCGTTCGCCCTCCTCGGTGCTGCCCACGGCGACGACCTGGTCGCCCTGTTCGGCGTAGTGGCGGGCGAGGGCTTTGCCGATGCCGTTGGTGCCACCGGTGATCACGATGGTCCGGGTCATAAGTTGAGGCACTCCTCAAGTTGAGATCGACCTCAACTTAGCTAGGATCGAGGGCATGCGCAAGGACGCGGCACAGAACCGGGAGCGACTCCTGCGGGCGGCCCGGCGGCTGTTCGCGGATCAAGGGCTCGACGTGCCGCTCGAAGAGATCGCCCGCTCGGCCGGGGTGAGCATCGGGACGCTCTACAACCGCTTCCCCACCCGGGGCGCCCTGGTGGACGCGGCCTTCGCGGATCGAATGGCGATCGTGGACGGATTGGCCGAGCAGGCGCTGGCGATGGACGACGCCTGGGAAGGGTTCGTCGCGTTCCTGACCGGCGTGTGCGAGCTACAGGCGGTCGACCTCGGCTACAACGAGCTCGCCGCGCGCGGGGCGGCCGTGGACTGGGAGCGCGGGTACGGCCTGATGAGCGGGATCCTCGAACGCGCGCAGCGATCCGGGGACCTGCGCGACGACATCACCCTCGCCGACGTGGCCTTCGTGGCCCGGGGCGTGACCGCGATCATCAAGGCGACGTACCGGGTGGCGCCGGGGGCCTGGCGGCGGCACCTCGCCCTCGCCCTGGACGGCCTGCGCGCCGTCGCCGCCCGGCCGCTGCCCGTCCCGCCGCTGTCGGCCGAGCAGACCCGCGCCACGATGGGGGAGGACTGCTGACGTCCCCCGGCCCTCCCGGCCGGTGAGCCCTTCCTGACCTGCTAAAAGGTGGCCTTCGTCTCGGACCGGGCCAGGGTCAGCCGGCGGGTATTCGCCGCTGCGTGTCGGAGAACAGGTTGTGCATGGCGCCGCGGAAGATCTCCGCCTGCAGCGGGCCGATGAAGGAGGTGTGCCCGAACACCTCAAGGACCACGAGGCCGTGCAGGTGGCCCCAGACGCTGACGAAGAGGGCGGCGCCCTGCGGCGGAAGCCCGCCGAACATTTCAGGCGGCATCTGCTCGAGGCGGGTACGTAGCGCCGGGCTCAGCGGTGGAACCTCGGTGCGGCCCAGTTGCTCGTGGGTGAACGCACCGAACAACTCCCGGTGGAAGAGGGCTGCGATCCTGCGGGCACCGGCGGTCGTGCGGCCGTCGGCGGGCGCCTCGTAACGCAGCAGCGGTGTCCCGTAGATGAGCTGGAACCGTGAGGGGTTGTCCAGACCCCACCTGCGGAAGGCTTCCGCGGCGACGACGAACCTCGGCAGGTCGCCATGCGGTGGTGCGCCGTCGACCGCCGACCGGACGGCGTCGGCGAGCTCGTGGTACGCCTCCGTGATCAGTGCCGTGACGAGCTCGTCGCGGCTGGGGAAATAGTGGTAGAGCGCCTGCACCGTCATGCCGAGACCGCGGGCGATCGATCGCAGGGACAGGCCGAAGGGGCCGTGCAGCGCGATCTGCTCCTGTGCCGCGTCGAGGATCTCGCGGGTCGCGGTGGCCCGCCGGCGCCGGCCCGCGACCTCGACCGGGTGACGCGCGTCGATCGGGTCGTCTCGGACGTGCCCGCCGAACCCGCGGTCGATCCTCGTCCGTCGGACAGGCTCCGATCACGAACGGCGCGGCTTCACCGGCTCCACGGACTCCACGGACTCCGGGGACTTCAGCGGCCGAGGCCGGCGTCCCGGGCGCGGATGATGGCCTCCGCCCGGTCGGCCGCCTGAAGTTTGGTGAGGACCGCGTGGACGTGATTGCGTACGGTCTTCTGGGACAGGAACAGGCGTGCGGCGATCTGGCCGTTGGACAGACCGGCGGCCACCAGGTCGAGGACCTCGTGCTCCCTCGCGGTCAGGCCGGGGAACGCCGTGGTGCCGGCCTGCGGCTTCCCGGTCATGAAGGCGGCCGGAACCGGCTCCCCGATCTCGCACCGGGCCGTTATTCGCCGGTGGCACCGTCGATGCGCTCGCGCAGCAGGTCCGCGTGACCGTTGTGCCTGGCGTACTCCTCGATCATGTGGACGAGGATCCAGCGATGGGTGCAGTCCTGGCCGTTGCGGTCACCGAAGGCGTCCAGGGGTTTGGCCGCGGAGATGACGCGGGCGTGTTCGATCTCGGACCGCCAGGTGGCGAAGGCATCCTCGACGGAGGCGGTGTCGGCCTCGTTGAAGTCGGCGTCGTTGTCGCGGTCCTTGTCCCAGAGCTTGGGGATGTCCTCGCCGTTCAACACGCGGCGGAACCAGCCGCGTTCGACGTGTGCCATATGCCTGACCAGGCCGAGCAGGGACATGGCCGAGGGCGGCACGGAGCGCAGGCGCAGCTGGTCGTCCGTCAGGCCCGCGCATTTCACGGCGAGGGTGGCCCTGTGCCATTCGAGCCAGTTGGTGAGCATGGTGAACTCGTCACCGATGAAGGGCGGCGAAACGCGCGTGTCGATCACGGACACAACCTATCCGCCGCCGCCGACGACAGCCCGGTGACGCGGGCATCGACGCTTCAGGGGGAGCTTGACCGATCCGGGCGGCGAGTCCGGCACACCATGTGGTCCCTGCGATGTCGGCGCGAGCGGTGAGTCCGGCACACCACCTGGTCCCTGCGACGTCGGCGCGGGCGGCGAGTTGTCCGATGGTGAGCCCCTGGCATCGGAAGGAGACTTGGTCGCGCCCACGGGCCGAAGGTTGACCTCATCTTTGGTTGAGGTTTCATGATTGATGAGTGACAAGATCTTCTGCGGACCCCGACCCGGCTGTCCTTGACCGCGCTGGGCGACGAGAGTGGATCGGGCTCGCCGTTCTCTCCCTCCCCGCTTTCCTCGCCTCCCTCGAATTGACCGTGACTCATCTGGCGTTGCCCGCCATCGGCAGGGCGTTGGCGGCCGACAGCGCTGAGCTGTTGTGGATCGTGGATGTTTACGCCTTTCTGCTCGCCGGATCGCTGATCACCATGGGTACGCTGGGCGACCGGATCGGCCGCCGACGACTCCTGTTGATCGGTGCGGCCGCGTACGGCATCGCCTCCGTGCTCGCGGCCTACGCGCCCAGCGCGGGTGCGCTCATCGCGATCCGCGCACTGCTCGGAATCTCCGGTGCCACGTTGATGCCGTCCGTGCTCTCCCTGACCGTCGCCATGTTCCGGGACCCGCGGCAACGCACTGTCGCCGTCGGGATCGTCATCGCGAGCGTGTCCGGAGGCACCGCGATCGGGCCTCTCGTGGGCGGCTGGTTGCTTGAGCGCTTCTGGTGGGGGTCGGTGTTCCTGCTCGGCGTGCCGGTGATGGCGCTGCTTCTGGTGCTGGGGCCGATCCTGCTGCCGGAGCGACGCTATGCCGGGGCAGGGCGGTTGGACCCGATCAGCGCAGTACTGTCGTTGGCCGCGGTCTTGGTGGCGGTCTACGGTCTCAAACAGATGGCCGCCGACGGTCCCGGCCCGTTGCCCGTGTTCTCCGTCACGGCCGGATTGCTGTTCGCCGTCATCTTCGTACGCAGGCAGCGTGCGCTCCGCGACCCGTTGATCAACCTGAGGTTGTTCGCGAACCGGGCGTTCAGCACCGCGGTGGCCACGCTGGCGTTCGGCATCTTCGTGCTGTGGGGTTTCAATTACGCCTTCGCGCAGTACTTGCAGTTGGTACGCGGACTCTCTCCGCTGGAGGCGGGTCTGTGGACGGCGCCTTCGGCGGTCGGGGTGATCATTGGGTCGACGCTGGCCTCCAGGATCGTGCGATGGACGGCCCCGGGACCGGTCATCGCGGTCGGACTGGCTCTCGCCGCCACCGGCTTCGTGGTGGTCGCGCAGGTGGGCGTCCCGCCGGTAGGCATGACAGCCGGGACAGGCGACCTGGCCATCCTGGTGGCCGGGGCCGTCATCGTGTCCGCCGGGCTCGGTCCGATGATGGCGCTCGCCACCGACATGGCCGTGGGTGTCGCGCCGCCCGAGCAGGCCGGCGCCGCCTCGGCGATCTCCTCGACCGCTCCCCAGCTGGGCGGCGCACTCGGCATCGCCGTTCTCGGCAGCGCCATCACCGCGGTCTATCGAGACGAAATGAGCGGCGGCGTTGTGGTGGGTTTCCCCGCGGGGGCCGCGTCCGCCGCGACGGAGAGCCTGGCCGGTGCTGTGGCGGCGAGTCGCATGCTCCCCGACCGGCTCGGGGACACGCTGCTCGGCGCGGCCCGTCAGGCGTTCACCGCGGGATTCCAGTTGAGCGCCCTGGTCAGCGCCGCGATCGTGGCGGTCATGGCCGTCACGGTCGCGGTCATGCTCGGGCGCGGCAGAGTCGGTCCCAAGCCGACCACAGGACGTTGATCGGACCGCATGTGCCGGAGGCCACGGCGGCCAACGCCGGCGGCCGGCGGGAGATCCTCGGTCCGGAGGTCACCTCCGCCGAGGACGGCACCGACCGGCCGGCGGTTCGTTCTGGTTCAGGCGACCAGGATCGTCCTCAGGTAGTCGACCACCGCATCGGCTGACCGGGTCCGTACGGCCACATAGCCGTCCGGCCGGACGAGGACGAGCGTGCCCCCGCCGGCGCCGTAGCGCTTGCTCGGAGGTCCTGGCTCCAGCCGGTAGACGCGGATGTCGTCGCCGTGAAGCCTGTTCAGGCGCTCGGCCGGATCCGGCGTCACCGCGCCGAACTGGAGCAGGGTGAAGTGGGAGCCGCGGAAGAGGTCGAACAGCCGCGACCGCTCGCCGGTCACCGGGTGCCGACACGGCGAGTCGGGCGCCCGGTCACCGGGACGGACCTTGCCCTTGTCGCCGACCGACAGCTCGGAGGCGCGGTAGTTCACGTTGAGCTGGGAGGTCTTGCCGACGATCGCCCTGGTCACCGCGGGGCTGCGCATCAGCGGCAGGATGATCCGGTCGCGCAGGAAGGTCATCAGAGGTTTGGTGGAGAACAGCGCGGTCATGCCGGCGCCGCTGGCCTTGAGCACGGATTCGGCCACCGGGCGGCGCTCCAGCTCGTACGTGTCGAGCAGGCTGTCGGGGGCTTGGCCGCGTACCGCGAGGGCCAGCTTCCAGCCGAGGTTGTAGGCGTCCTGGATGCCGGTGTTCATGCCGAGCCCGCCCGCGATCGGGTGGACGTGGGCGGCGTCTCCGGCGATGAAGACGCGGCCGGCACGGTAACGGTCGGCGAGCCGTACCTTGTAGCTGAAGCGCGACAGCCAGGTGGCGTTGTGCAGGCGCACGTCCGTCCGGCCGGTGCGCTGCTCGAACAGGCGCTGGAAAAGCTCAAGTGAGGGCTCCTGACCGGCGCCCTCCTCGCCAGGGCGTACGGTGAGGCCGAACTGCCACGACGGCGTACCGGGCAGCAGCGCGAGGCCCACGGAGGACTCGTCCGCTGCGTACCAGACATAGGAGCCGTCGCGGGGCAGACCGTCGACCTCCACGTCGCCGAGCAGGTAGTGCTCGGTCTCCGACACCAGCCCGGGGAAGGTGATCCCGGCGGCCTCGCGTACCGCGCTACCGCCGCCGTCGCAGCCTACGAGGTAGGAGGCGTGGATCATCTCACCCGTGGCGAGCCGTGCGACGACCTGGCTGTCGGACTGCTTGAGGTCGGTCAGTCGCAGGCCGAGCTCCACGTGGCCGCCCAGCTCGGCCAGGCGGGCGCGGAGGATCTGCTCGGTGCGCCACTGCGGCAGCAGGACGAGCGTCGGGTAGGGCACATCCGGCCGCGGGCGGACACCGGCCAGGAGGTGCAGCTCCGCGACGAACCGGCGGTCCATGTGAATCCGCGCCGGCATCTCGGACGCCCCGGCGTCCAGAAAGTCCTGGACCACGCCGAGGTCGTCGAACACCTCCAGGCTGCGTGGCTGGATGCCCTTGCCCCGGGACTGACGGTGGAATTCGGGAGATCTGTCGATCACCCGGAAGGTGACGCCGCGCCGGGCCAGCTCGCAGGCCAGCGTCAGCCCGGTCGGTCCGCCTCCGACGATGAGTACGTCTACGTCGGTCATGTCTTCCCCCGATTCCGGAACGGAACCTATCCGTTCCGTTTGGAGGATAGGCGGCTCTGAAGCCGGGACGCAACCGTTCCGTCTCGTGTTAATGTCGCCGACATGGCCGAGATCCGCCCGCGTGGTCGCGGCGCAGCCGTACTGCGCCGGACAGTCACCGACACCATCCTCGCGGCGGCGGTCGCCGAGCTGGCGGAGACAGGTTATGCCGGGATGTCAATGGGCGCGGTGGCCCGACGGGCCGGTACGGGAAAGGCCGCGCTCTACCGGCGGTGGTCGTCGAAAGAGGAGATGGTGGTCGACCTCATCGACGTCGTCGCCTCCCGGCAGGTCCCGGTCGGCGGAGCCGGCGACCTGAACGGCGACGTGCGAGCCTACGTCCGAGCGGTGGCGGACACGCTGTCGGATCCCGCGGTCATGTGCATCGTGCTCGATCTGACAGCCGAGGCCGCTCGCAACCCCGAACTCGCCGAGGCGTTCGACACCGCGATCCGGCAACCGCGCAGGGCCGCGTGCGAGCGGTTGCTGAGGAGCGCGATGGAACGCGGCCAGTTGCCCGCCGACCTCGACCTCGACCTGGCCCTCGACCTACTGGTCGGGCTCACCCAGTGGCGTGTCCTCAACACCGGCCGGACCGTCGACGACTCCTGCGTCGAGGCGACGAGCAAGCTGATCATCCAGGCGCTTCCGCTCTGCGTGGGCGTGGGCGTCGGCGATGAGCGTGGTGTGCCGGGATGACGGCTCCTGCGCGGGCCGAAAACCCGGTGCCCGAAGTTCTGCGCGCCGGACGGCGCCAAGGACGCCCCATCCTGTGCTGAGCGTGTGGGCGGGTGGCTGTTCGTCAAGTCGAGGGCGGGGAACAGGCGAACCGTCTCCATCGAGTGCGGCACCGTTTCGTGCGCTCGCAACGGTGCCGCGGAACCAGACCGCTACCCGTCGATCCAGCCGAGCTCAACCGCCCACCCGTACGTCATGGCTTCGGCCGCGGGCAGCGTGAGGAACGAAACGGCATACAGAACGACAAGGAGCCCGATCGGAACGGCCCAGGCGCGAGGGCGGGCTTCCGGCGGACCTGCCTCATCCTGTCCGGCGTCGGTACGGCGCTCCCGCCGGAGACACGTCCCCGGGAGCCGGCGGTCGTCAGGCCTTAGCGCCCACGACGCGATGGCGCACACCCCGAACACCAGCGGCACCCCCCACGTCCGAAGACCGTCGCCGACCGTCAGATGCGACACCACGGCACTCGACCACAGGAAAAAGGCGCCCGCGTACGCCCATTCCTTGATCAGTGGCAGTCCGGGCGCGATGATCGCGATGGCCGCGCCCGCCTGCCACGCGGCCAGAACATAGGCGAAGAATTGGGGGTATCCCAGGTGGCGTAACTGGGCTTCCACCCATTCGATCGGCACAAGGTTCCACACCGATCCGGCAACCAACTCGAAGACGATGACAAACGTGGTGGCCCAGAAGGCGACAGGGCGGATCCTGCCCCAACTCCAGCCGCTTCGTGCGGAGGCCGACTTCTCGCCCGTCGCGTGCTGGAACGCTGCGGTCGTTCGAGTTCTCATCGCGGTCTCCTCGTCACATCGGTCTGCCGTGTTCATGGGACTCTCCTGGCGTTGCGAGCGACTTCGGTTCGAAGTCGCAGGTGGCGATTGATTCCACAACGGAGCGGCCGGCCGGGGCTGCCGGCCCGGCGGGGTCGCTGAACGCGACATTCGCCCGCGTGCTCGTCAACCCCCGTGAACCGTCCGGGGTGCTCGTCGGTGGTCACGGGGACGCGACCCTTCGCGGAGCGGAGGCGGGCTGCTCGGGACGTGGGCCGCCCTTGGGCCAGAAACCGGAACCCGGCTTGCGGGCCTCACGGCGGATCCTCGACACCCCGAGCCTGCAGGTCACCTCCTTGATCACCGCGGCCATGCGCCCGGCGACATAGAGGTTCACCGCCGTGTCGTCTTTGCGGGCGAGCTGCCGGATGCCGGCGCGCCGGCCGAGGCTGACGCACGATCCGGTGAGGGCCTGGTCGATCACTGCCGGTTCGGTTCCCGCGATGCGGCTCAACACGGTGTTGGCAGCCTGCGCCCCGAGCGGCTGTGCGGCCTGGGAGCTCATCCGCAGCGGCCGGCCCGACGGTGCGGCGGCGTCCCCGGCCGCGACGATGCGGTCGTCGTCGACGCTGGTCAGCGTCTCGTCGGTGAGCAACCGGCCAAGCGCGTCGGTCCGCAGCCCGCTCACGGACGCCAGCTCCGGTACGCCGAAACCGGCCGTCCAGATGGTCAGTGCGCTCGCACGCATCTCACCGTCGCCCAAAACCACCGCATCCGGCCGGACCTCGGTCACCACGCCGGCCCCAAGCACGGTGACACCGTGCCGGGAAAGCCACGTGGCCACGGATCGGCGAGCGGGCACACTCAGTGTCGGCGCGAGGGCTCGGCCACACACCAGCGTGACCGTGCGTCCTTGTTCGGCCAGCTCGGCGGCCGTCTCGATGCCGGTCAATCCGGCGCCCACCACAGTGACCGGAGCATCGAACGGCAACTCGGCCAGCCGGGCGCGCAGCCGCTGGGCGGATTCGAGTTCAGCGATGGGGAAAGCGAATTCGGCCGCTCCGGGTACCGACGACGGTATCGCCGCGATGCTGCCGACGGCGTAGACGACGTAGTCATAGACCAGCGCGCGCCCCGACGCCAGCCGTACTGTGCGGGCGGCGGCGTCGATGCGCGTGGCGCTGTCGACCACCAACCGGATGTCCTCTCCCAGCAGTGAGCCGTAGTCCACCGTGGCCCCGCCGGTGTCGGCCACGAACTGGTGCAGCCGGATTCGTTCGACGAAATCCGGGCGGGGATTGACAAGGGTGATGTCGACGTCGGCACGCATCCGCAGGTGGTTGGCCGCGAGTGCTCCGGCGTAACCACCACCGATGACGACGACCTTGTGGGGTGTGTGGTCTTCGTGCGTGGACATGGCGAGGCCTTTCCTTCTCGACTTCAAGTGGTTTGTGAAACCGGCCTTACGCGGCACGGTGGCGTCAGACGATTTCAAGGTTGGCCATCATCCCCATGTCCTCGTGTTCGGCGTTGTGGCAGTGGAAGAGATAGCGGCCGCGATAGCCGTCGAAGCGGGTGATGATCTCCACTGATTCGCCCGGCCGCAGGGAGACGGTGTCCTTCAGACCGGCGTCGTGGGGCAGCGGCGGCCGGTCGCGGCGCGAAAGCACCCGGAAGCCGACCAGGTGCAGGTGGACGGGATGGTGGACGTCGGCGATCAGCCGCCACACTTCCACGTCGCCGAGTTCGGTGGTGACGTCGGAGCGGGCGGGGTCGAACGGCAGCCCGCCGATCAGCCATCCGTGACCGCCGTGCATGCGCCCGGTGCGGAAGGAGAGGTCGCGCACCCTGACGGCGTCCGACCGGCGCCAGGTCGGGAGATCGCTGGAAAGGACACGCGGGATGCGGCTGTCGTCGGTGGCCTCGCGCGCGACCCGGAAGGCCATCACGTCGCGGGTGCGGCCGGAGCCGAGCCGGTTGACGACTCTGACGCGGCTGCCGACCGGGACGCCGGAGAAGTCGACGACCACGTCGTAGCGTTCGGCCGGCGCGATCGGCAGGGACCGGTGGACGACCGGCGCCGCGAGCAGTCCCTGGTCGGCCCCGATCTGCACGAGGTCGAGCCGGCGTCCGTCGTCGGTGATCGCCTCAAGCTCGTAGTGCCGGGCGTTGGAGGCGTTCAGGACGCGCAGCCGGTAGCGGGCCGCGTCGATCTCGTGCACGGGCCACGGGGCCCCGTTGACCAGGATCACGTCACCGAGGACCCCGGCAAGGTACGGCTCGCGCACGCCCGGCCGCTCCCGCGACGAGGGATCGAGGGCGGGGTAGTCGAGGCCGCCGTCGGCGGCGAACGCGCGGTCCGCGATCATGAGAGGCAGCTCGCGCCGCCCGGCGGGCAGGCCGAGCGAGTCCTCGGCATCGTCACGGACGACGTGCAGCCCGGCCAGGCCCCGCCAGACGGCGGGGGCGGTGAAGTCCATCCGGTGGTCGTGGTACCACAGCAGCGTCGGCCGCTGGTCCAGCGGGAACGTGTAGTCCCGCGACAACTTGGTCACCACCGCCCGCGGATCGTGCATGACATGCCCCGGCCCGCCCGGACCCGGGTGCGTGACGTGGGCGGCGTCCGGCCAGCCCTCGGGCAGGACGAGGTCGGTCGGGTACCCGTCGGACTCCGCCGGGGTTCGGCCGCCGTGCAGATGCACGACGGTCGGCACGGGAAGGTCGTTGCGATGTGTCACGGTGACCGGCCGACCGCGGCGCGACTCGATCGTCGGCCCCGGGAAGGCACCCTCGTACGTCCACAGCGGCGTCCTGACACCGGGCAGGATCTCCACGGTCGCCTCGCGCTGGGTGATCTCGTAACGGTCGACCCCGCCCGAAGTGCTGACCGGCGCCAGTACGGAGGGAAGCGGCAGCGGCACCTGGAACGCGGGCGGCAGCGGCACGGCGCTGCGCAGTTCGGCCCCGGTGAACGGCGTACGGCGGGCCAGCGCGGCCGAGACCGACAGCCCGCCGGCCGCCACCAGGCCGAGCGCCCCGCCGATGCCCAGCGCCTGACGCCTGGTCACCGTACGGGCACGGCCGGATCGGTCGTCGTACGGCTCACGCATCGTCGGCTCCCTGTCGCTTCGGCTCCCGTGCGCTCGACTCCCGCGCGCTCGGCTCCCGCCCGCTCCGCTCCCGCTCCCGCCCGCCCCGCTCCCGCCCGCTCCGGGAGGGCTGTCGCCTCCGGAGGGGGCGGCTCCACACGGCGACGAACAGCGCGACGAGCGCGACGACGGTCATCACCCCCAGCGGGAAGTGCAACCACAGGGCGCCCTCCAGCCCGGCGAAGTACTGCACCGACTCGGCCGCCAGCAGAGCCGACGCGGCAAGGAACGGCCAGGCCTGACGCAGCCGTACCCAGATCACGATCCCCACGATCACCTGCACAAAGCCGACATAGGTGACCGCGTCGGCGCCGGCCGCATGCCAGCGCAAGCCGTCGTAGTCACCGCTCATGTACACCCCGGCGAACACCGGCTGACCGGCGATCGCGATCACGTGCGCGCTGACGACGGCCCGCAGCACCCAGTCGGCGGGCCCTGTCCGATGCCCTGTCCGATGCGTGGCATCGGATCGCGCCGCCATGGCCGCGCGGAGCCGGTTGGCCGCGGTAACCATCAAGCGTTCTCCTCACACTGTTCTCGACAAGCCGGTCGTCCGCCACCTGCTGGACCTGAAGGCCGATCGACCTGCTTCTTTTCGTGTTCTCCTGGCGCCGTTGGAGCCGGGCCGCAGCGGGGCCGGTGCGCCGCCTGGCAAGACGACCGGTGGAAAGGTGTTGGTCTGACCGGTATGACAAGACGGCCCCGCGAAATGTGAGGCGATGCGTCAGGCTCACATTTCGAAGGGCTGTCTTGTCGTCCTACTGACAGCGACCGAGACCAGAGAAGTCGGGGGACACCATGACCACCCAGCCCGGGCCAGGAGACAGACCGCTCGATCCAAGCCTGAGCGCGATCACGAGCGAGCGGCGGCGGCTGACCAATCTCGCCTACCGGCTCCTCGGCTCGCTGTCGGAGGCCGAGGACGTCGTCCAGGAGACCTACGCCCGCTGGTACGCCATGCCCCGGCAGCAGCAGGACGACATCGCGTCCCCCGGCGCCTGGCTGTCCACGGTCGCCGGCCGGATCTGTCTCAACGTGCTCACCTCGGCACGGGCCCGGCGAGAGACCTACGTGGGCGAGTGGATCCCCGAGCCGCTCCCCGAAACCACGGAGTGGCTCGGCGGGCGGCCGGACGGCATCACCGTCGATCCGGCCGACCGGGTCACCCTCGACGAGTCGGTCAACATGGCCTTCCTCGTCGTGCTCGAATCGATGACCCCGGCCGAGCGCGTCGCGTTCGTCCTGCACGACGTCTTCCGCTACTCCTTCGCCGAGGTGGCCGAGATCGTCGGCCGTACCCCGGCGGCCTGCCGCCAGCTGGCATCCTCGGCCCGCCGCCGCATCCGCGCCTCACAGGTCCCCGCGACCCCGGCGGCCCGGCAGGCCCGGATCGTCAGGGAGTTCAAACAGGCATGGGAGGCCAAGGACATCGACGCCCTCGTCGCCCTGCTCGACCCCGGCGCCACGGCGACCGCCGACGGCGGCGGCGTCGTCGGCGCGCTGCTCCGCCCGGTCGAAGGCGCCGAGCGGATCGTGCGCTCCCTGGTCCAGCTTGAGGGAAGGCTCCACGACCTGACGTTCCTGGAGCGTACGGTCAACGGCCGGCCCGGCCTGATCGCCCAGGAAGACGGCGTCACCGTGTCGGTCTACGCGTTCGAGGTGGCAGACGACCGGATCAAGCACATCTGGGCGGTACGCAACCCCGACAAGCTCCGCTCATGGACGGCGGAACCGCGGCGGCCACCACTGGGAACGCCGGCTCCGCCACAACAGGATCCAGATATGGATCACGAAAGACGACTGCGATAGGCACGCGAGCATCGACACGTACCGACACCCGTAGGACTCCGCGGACGAGACCACCCGCGCGGCCGACGATGCCGCGTTCGCTCCTCGACGACGTACATTCCGCGACCCTGTGGGCCGACGGGGAGCAGACCCCGGCCGTGCTCGCGAAGCTCTTCGTCAAGCGCCCGCTCGCCGAGCACCGCCAGGCGTGGCCCGTCGTGACCTCTCGGCGTCATCGTGTGGTCCGGCCCCGAGAAGGTCTCCACGTGAAGAGTCGCCGCCCCGTCCGCGCGCGGGACACGCCCACCCGGCCGGCTGCGCGAAAGAATCTTGGTGTGGGCTGTAGTGGAGGGCCTTTCCCGTTCGTCATCCACATGACGCACGGGAGAGGAGGGCACCCATGGACACGCATGGGCATGGTCACCGGTGCACAATCGCCCTGTGCCGAAACATGGCCACCACGATCGCCGTGATGGTCACCGCCGGCTACACGATAGGAGCAACCCGATGAAGTACCTGATGCTGGTGTGCACCGACCCGGCCTACACGCCCGGCCAGGACGACGGCGCCCCGGATGTGGAGGACTGGGTCACGGAGATGGACGGCAAGGGGATCCGGCTGATGGGCAACCGCACCCGGCCGGCGAGCGACGCGACCACGGTTCGCGTCCGCGACCGCAAGGTGCTGCTGACCGACGGCCCGTACGCGGAGACCAAGGACCAGATAGTCGGCTTCGACGTCCTGGAGTGCGGCGACCTCGACGAGGCCATCGAGGTCGCGTCCAGGCACCCGATGGCGTGGGCCGGGATGATCGAGCTGCGTCCGTTCTGGCCCGACGGTGAGGACTGACGGCCAAGACGGACGACGTCGATGACAGCTCAGGTGGCTCGGGTGAAGGACCGGATCGCCGGGATCTACGCCGACGGGTGGAGTCGGATCGTGGCGACCATGATCCGATTCACCGGCGGCGCCTGGGACCTGGCCGAGGAGTGTACGCAGGACGCGTTCGCGCAGGCACTCCAGAGGTGGCCCGAATCAGGCGTACCGGATCAGCCACTGGCGTGGCTCACCACCGCGGCACGCCACCGCGCGATCGACCGGATGCGTCGCGCGTCGACCGAGGCGGCGAAACTACGGGAGGTGGCCGCGTTGGACCCGGAGCCGTCGCCCTACTCGAGCGACAGCGAGATCCCCGACGAGCGCCTGGAGCTCATGTTCACCTGCTGTCATCCGTCGCTGAGCCTCGAAGCCCAGGTGGCGTTGACCCTGCGGAGCCTGACCGGCATGAGCACCGCCGAGATCGCGCGTGCGTTCCTGGTGCCGGAACGCACCATGGGCCAACGCCTCTTCCGCGCCAAACAGAAGGTCGCGCACGCGGGCATTCCGTTTCGGGTGCCGCCCGCGCACCTACTGCCGGACCGCCTTCCCGCCGTACTCCACGTGCTCTACCTGCTCTTCAACGAAGGGTACGGAGACCCGGAAAAGGCCCGGCTGTGCCGGGAGGCCATCCGTCTCGCCCGGGTGGTGACGGCGTTGATGCCCGACGAGCCGGAAGCGCACGGCATGCTCGCGCTGATGCTGCTGCACGACGCCCGGCGGCCGGCGCGTACGGACGCGGCCGGCGACATGGTCACCCTCGCCGAGCAGGACCGCTCGCTGTGGGACCGGGCGCAGATCGCGGAGGGGGCCGCGATCTGCGAACGAGCCCTACGGCGACGCCGCGCCGGGCCGTTCCAGCTCCAGGCGGCCATCGCGGCGTGTCACGCCACCGCGCCGGTCGCCGACCAGACGGACTGGCCGCAGATCGTCGGGCTGTACACGCGGCTCGCGCGGATGGCACCGAGCCCGATCGTGGATCTGAACCGGGCCGTGGCGATCAGCATGGCCGACGGTCCCGAGGCGGCGCTGCCCCTGGTCGACGCGATCGCCGGGACCGGACAGCTCGACGACTACCACCTGTTGCACGCCACCCGCGCCGACCTGCTGCGACGCGCCGGTCGTACGCGGGAGGCGGCCGACGGCTACCGCGTGGCGATCGACCTCGCACCCACCGACGCCGAGCGTCGTTTCCTGCGCGACCGGCTGCGGCTCCTCTGACGGCATACTCGGCTCCGCACGCGGCGAGGACCTTCACCGCGTCGCCCGCCCCGACCATGCGCCCGGATCCGTCGGCGATCCGATGGACCCCTGACCACCGATCGACCACCGACCGATACGCGAAGTGTTCCTCATCGTCGAAGACGATGTCTTCTCCGGCCCCTCGCCGCGCCCGGCGTCCCGCAGCGCCACCGGGCATTCACTCGTGCCGGGAATGATGATGATCTCTCCTTCCTTCACCACTTCAAGAGCATGAATTTGCCCTGATCTCTCCGATCCAGGGCAGGGCGATGGGCATGGAGCATCCACACGCGCCTGTCCTGGAGGCCCTGGCCGTCCACCACGCGTCCGGCCGGCCTCCTTTTCACCCGCCCGGTCACAAGCGGGGCCGAGGCGTGGATCCAAGGGGCGTCGAGACCATGGGCCTGGGCGTCTTCCGGCTCCGGCCCGCTCAACGCCACGAGCTCGTCAGTGCTGATCTACGCGGCTCTCGACGGCCGACGCAGGCACATGGTCGAGCACGGCCACGACGTCTACGAACGGCCGCCGCCCCCGACCCACCGGCCCCGCCCGCACCGAGATCGACGATGTCTACGGCACGCATGTGAGCCGAGGTCGAGCAGGTGCCCGCCGACAGGGCGGCCTGCCGGATCTCCGTCGAGATACCGCCCCCTGCTCGCCGGGCATGCCGGGCGACCTCACCGATGACGTGCCCCGCCGCCTGAACACGGGGGTCGACGCGGGCATGGTCGTGCCGGACGGTGTCCGGGTGGTCCGGGACCGTACCCGGACCTGAGAACAGGAGGACGATCATGGAACAGGTGTGGTTACTGGCGGCGCGTGGACTGCTGGGCGGTGTCCTGGTGGCCGTCTTCGCGGTTCTCGGAGAGATCACCAAGCCGAAGCGGTTCGCGGGCATCTTCGCCGCCGCACCCGCCGTGGCCATCGCCGGGATGACGATCACGGTGCTGAGCGAGGGGGACCTCGCGCTGGCCCGCTCCGCGCTGGGCATGATCGCCGGTGCGGTGGCGATGGTGGTCTACTGCCTGCTGGCGGTGCCGCTCGTACGCAGGTGGGGTGCGCTCAAGGGGTCCGCGTCGGCGCTGGTCGTGTGGGCGGTCGTCGCCTTCGGCGGATGGCTGGTGGTCTCATGAGCGGCATCGAACCGGAGCCGTCGAAGATCCGCACCATCTCGCTTCGCGGACTGGCCGTGCGTTTCGCCTTCGGCGCGGTGATCTCGGTGGCGGCCGGTCTGGTCGGCCACTACTTCGGGCCGCTGGCCGGAGGCGTCTTTCTGGCGTTTCCCGCCATCCTGCCTGCCACGTTGACCCTCATCCAGGAAAAGGAGGAACAGCGCGCTCCGGCCGCCCAGGACGCGAAGGGCGCCACGCTGGGCGCGGTCGGAATGATCGTCTTCGCCGTGTGCGTCTGGGCGGCGATGACCGGCCTTCCCGCCTGGCTCGCCCTGACGATCGCCACAGCGGCCTGGGCGCTGACGGCCCTCCTGCTCTACCGGGTGACCACTCCGCGGTAACGCCGTCACAACCGCCCGCCTCCCGGACGACGCGATCGATGTGGTCCGCCGCGCCGTCATCGCGGCGGCTACCCTCCTCGTTTCAGCAGGGCGATGACCGCGCGTTCGGCCGGACCGTGCGTGGCCGGGCCGTCAGCCTCGCCCAGATCCGTCAGCGCGCGTTCGATGGTCTTTCCTTTCTCGTACGCGGCGATGACCCGGGGATCCACATAGGAGGCGCGGGCGACCGCCGGGGTGTTGCCGAGATACTCGGCCACCTCCTTCACGACCCGGGCGACCGCCCGCCGGCGGCCGGTCCGGGTGCGGACCCGTTTCGAGACGGCCAGGCCCACGGCGGCGTAGACGGTGGCGTGCCAGGTACGGAAGTCCTTGGCGCTCACCTCGGTCCCGAAGCGGTCGCGCAGGTAGTCGTTGATGTCCTCGCTCCTGACGTCGAACCAGGCGCCGTCGTGCTCGTAGCGCAGCAACTCGCCCTTGTCGGAGATCCTCCGCAGCGCGGCGACGACCCTGCGGACGTCCGGGTCGGTGATCTCGACCTCGCGCGGCCTGCCGCCCTTGGCGGGGTAGGCGCAGGTCACCCGGTCCTTCGTGCAGGTCACGTGCTCCATGCGGAGGGTGGCCAGGCCGAAGGACTCATACGATTCCCCGCCGACGCGGAACAGGCCGATGTCGAGCATCCGGGCCGCCGCCGCCAGGACACGCTCCCTGGTCAGGCCCTTCGTGTCGAGGTCGGCCTGGACCCTCTTCCGGAAGTCGGGCAGCCGTTCGGCCAGTTTCCCGACGCGCTCGAACTTGGCGCGGTCCTGCTCCTCGCGCCAGACGTCGTGGTAGCGGTACTGGCGGCGCCCGGCCGCGTCGGTGCCGACGGCCTGGATGTGGCCGTTCGGGTCGCGGCAGATCCACACCTCGCGCCAGGCGGGCGGGATGACCAGCCTCCTGATCCGGTTCAGGGTGCGCCGATCCTTCACCGGACGGCCGCCGGTGTACTCGTACGAGAACGACCGCCCGCGTCTTCTCCGGGTGATGCCCGGTTCGGCCGGATTACTGGGGCGTAGCTCGGCCATCAGCCCGGGAGGGTCTCGCCACCGATGGGCGCCAGCACCTCACCCGTGTAGTAGGACGAGAGCCGCCCCGAGGCGAAGAACACATACGACGGCGCGATCTCGTCGGGGTCGGCGGCCCGCTTCATCGGAGTCTGCTTGCCGAACTCGTCGACCTTCTTCTCCGGGAAAGTGGCCGGGATCAGCGGCGTCCACACCGGGCCCGGCGCCACCGCGTTGACGCGGATGCCCTTGTCGACCAGGTTCTGCGCCATCGACATGGTGAACGCGTTGATCGCGCCCTTGGTCGCGGCGTAGTCGATCAGGGTCTTGTTGCCGCGCAGGCCGTTGATCGACGAGGTGTTGATGATCGCCGAGCCGTCCCCCATGTGCCGCAGGGCCGCCTTGGTGACCCGGAAGTAGCTGTGGATGTTGACGGCGAAGGTGTGCTCCCACTGCGCGTCGTCGAGTTCGTCGAGCGAGTCGACCGGCGCCTGATAGGCGACGTTGTTGACCAGCAGGTCGAGCCCGCCCAGCTCCTTGACGGTCTGCTCGACCACCTCGGCGCAGTGGTCGGCCCGGCCGAGGTCACCCGGCAGCAGAACACACCGCCGCCCCTCCCGCTCGACCAGCTCGCGGGTGTGCTCGGCGTCCTCGTGCTCGCTCAGATAGGCGATCGCGACGTCGGCTCCCTCCTTGGCGAAGGCGACGGCCACGGCTCTGCCGATCCCCGAGTCACCCCCGGTGATCAGGGCTTTTCTGCCCTTGAGCAGGCCCCGGCCCTCGTAATCACGCATCTCGTCCTGTGGCTCGGGGCTCATCTGCCCGCTGCTCCCTGGATAATCCTGCGTCTGACCCGGCGGTGTCTGGTTCGCTTCCTCAGGCATCCTCTTCGCGTGCCCCCATGAGCGACCGGTTAACGCGAGGGCGTAATCCGTGGAACGACTTTTGGGTTGGCGCGAAGCGGGCAACGGACCTTGTCCTTGCTTTACCTCGTCGTCGGGTGTGTCCTTCGGTTCCTGGTCCTGCCGGGTCGCGGCGATCGGGGTACTGAGCTTCGAGTTCCTCGTACTGCGCGAGCGGCTCGTCGCTCAGGGGCTATTGAGACGGTCGACCGAGCCTAGGAAGGGTGCTCGACTCGTTGGTCCTGGGTGTGCTCGGCCGGCGTCAACGCGTCGTCGATCTCGTCGATGAACAGCCGCGCGTACTTCTGGGCGCAGAATCCGGGTCCACGTCGACCGGGCACGATAAGGCGTCTCGGCGCAGAGGGTTGTCAGGGTACGAACGCTGCCGCGGCTGACCTGGCTATGGAGCTGACGGAGGGCGGTATGTCTGTCCGCATCTCCGAGGATGCTCTTGTCGCGGGCAGGGCTCAGGCGGGCTGGGCCGCGTTTCCGTGCGTTGTGCCACGGTCGTGTGGTCGACGGCGGGAGATCGCCAGCGCGACGATGGTCGCGACGGCGAACAGCACGAGCATCACGAGGATGTAGAGGGAGACTCCCGCCGCGGAGTTCACCGGCTCGCCGTTGCCGGTGAGGGAGGTCGCCCGGAGGATGCTTCCTCCGATGATGTTGAGGATCACAGCGCCGACACCAAGCATTACCTGGACCAGAGCGGCCACGATTCCCTGTTTCTCCTCGCTCACCAGGGTTGTCGACAGGTTGAACCCGGAGGTGACCACGGCCCCGGCGGTGAAGCCGAGGAGTCCGGCGGAGATGACGGCGGGGAGGAAAACGGAGGTGGAGAACAGCAGCCCGAGTGTGGCGAATGTGCCAATGACCATTCCGCCGGCGAGTGTGCGGGCTGGGCCGATCCGTCCGGCGAGCCATCCGGCGAGGATCCCGCCTGTCATGGCGCCGAAGGACGGCACGGCGAAGAGCAAGCCGAGCGCCCCCGACGCGCCGGCGAGCCCGTACCCCAGCCCTTCGTCCACGGGGGTCTGTGCGATCAGCCCGACTAGCTGAAGGAGTGCCTGGTAGGCGCCGGCACCGAGCACAACGACCACCAGGGTGGCTACGACAGGACGAGTAAGCATCCGCAGATCGATGACGGGTTCGGGCAGGCGCAGCGCCGTCAGGACCCATGCGCCAAGGAGGACGATCCCGACAATAAGCAGGGCGATCATGCCGGCGCTCATCCAGCCCAGGTCATGGCCCAGGCTGATGTACGCCAGGATGCCCGCGAGGCCCGTCCCGAGAAGCACGGCGCCGGCGACGTCCACGCGGCTTCTCACCTTGATCGGCGACTCGGGCAAGAAGATGCGGACGGTCAGCGCAGCGAGGAACGCGAGCACGGCGGACACGACGAAGACCGAGCGAAAACCGTACGCACCTACGACGATCTCGAAGAGGAAGGGCGAGACGATGCCAAGGACCGCGGAGCCAGAGGTGACGATGCCGACGGACGTCATACCGACGCGGGGCGGGAAGACCTGGCGGATGAACACGACGGTGATGAACACGGAGCCGACGGCGGCGCCTTGAATCACGCGGCCGACCAGGAAGATCCCGATGTTGGGGGCCAGGAGGCAGACCAGCGCGCCGATGCCGCCCACGAGTAGTGCGAGGACGAGCATTCGGCGTTTGCCGAAGACATCGGCGCTCTTGCCGAGGAGCGGTGCCCACATCGCGCCGGCGAGGATCGCACTGGCGTTGAGCCACGCGCTCTGGTCGGTTTCGAAGAACTCCGACATCTGCGGCAGCACGAGCAATGGTGCGACGACGACCGTGTCAACCAGCGTGTTGGCGACGATTAGGATGGTGACCCACCAGAGGATCCGACCGCTCCACCCGCTGCCTGGAGTCTCGGTCTCGGAGAGGCTCGTGGGTGTCTGAGTCATGGCCACTTCCCTGAATCTGGACTCGATCGGGGCATCGATCTGAGATTCCGGACATTGTCGGCCTGCCCGGCTAACGCCCCTAGCGTTTGCAGGAAAGTGGCCATGGTTGGCGACTCGACGCGGGAAACTGCCGGGATTGAGCATCTTGCGAACGTTTCGGGCGACATCGTTGCATGATCGTCTGGTCACTACGATCGGGAGTCGCCGACGAGAAGCGGAGGGAGAGTCATCGATGCGGCCGTGCCGGTCGACAGAACACGCAGGTGGGCCGGATCCGCGTCGATGCGACGAGAATGAGTGCAGAACTACAACCGGCACGCCGGCCGGGGGGCCGCACGCGGCTGGTCAGCAAGCGTCTGTGGGCGGCCACGCTCGAGATCCTGGCCGAGAAGGGGGTTGACGGCCTCCAGTACGAGGACCTCGCCGCGCGAGCACAGGTCGCTCGGGCGACGGTGTACCGACGTTGGCCGAATCGAGGGGACCTGTTCCGCGACATACTCGCGCGGTTCGCGGAGACCTTTGTCCCCCTCCGCGACTCCGGTGACATCCACGACGATCTGGTCGCGTTCGTCTGTGCCTTCGCCGAGGCCTCCGCCACTCCGGAAGGTCGCGCGGTCCTGCAAATCCTGATGCGGAAGGCCGACGAGAGCGACGGCCTGCGCGAGATAGGCCTGGAACTCCTTGAGCGGCGCACGGATGATCTGCAACTCCGGCTCGATGCGGCAGCGGCCCTTGGTCAGCTTCCGGCCGTCGATGCGCGTTTCGTGAACATGATGCTCGCCGGACCTGTGCAGTGGTTCCTTGTCCGCCGGACTCGACCATTCACCAGAGACGACGCGGACAAGATCGTCGGCATGGTCCTCGCCGGTTTGCGGCAAGGAGGTGCCGTATAGGTCGCGAAATCTTCGCGGGCGCGCGTTCAAGTACCGTTCTCTGCGCACCGCGTGGCGGAGACCGACCGACCGCAGTTAAAGAGATACTTTGTCTCATTAACGAGCGAGGTCGGCTCGCTTCGGCGAAAGGAGCCATGATGGCGAATGCGTCCAGCTTCGGATGGGCCGGTCACGTGCCCCCCACGACGTTTGAGGAGTACTCCGAGAGGTACGCGGCGTTCTTCAAGATGCGTCGCGAGAACGGGATCATCGAGCTGCGGCTCCACACCGACGGCGGACCGTACGTCCACAACTGGGCTGCCCACAACGCGTGGAGCCGCGTGTGGCAGGACGTGGGCAACGACTCCGAGAACCACGTGCTCATCATCACCGGCACGGGCGAGACCTGGTTCCAGGGCGACCCGCGACAGACGTGGCCGAAGCCGCTGGTCGAGGAGGAGCCCGACTTCATCTTCCAGCAGACGATCGACGCCTGGAAGCTGATCGAGAACTTCGTCAACAACATCGACATCCCCACGATCGCCGCGGTGAACGGGCCAGGCATTCACACCGAGTTCGCACTCATGTGCGACGTCACCCTGGCCGCCGAGGACGCGGACTTCATGGATCCCCATTTCATGGTCGGCACCGCCCCCGGTGACGGTCTCGCGCTCGCGCTGCAGCATCTCATGGGGAGCAAGCGCGCCGCCTACGCGATCTACGGGGGCACCTCCATCCCGGCACCCAAGGCGCTTGAGTACGGGCTCGTGAGCGACGTCCTGCCCCGCGAGGAACTGCTGCCCAAGGCATGGGAGCTCGCGCGCGACATCATGAAGCGGCCGCGATTCGCACGATGGGCGACGCACAACATCGTCAACCGCCCCTGGCGCAAGCTCGTCGCGGAGGACTTCGGTTTCCACTTCTCGCTGCAGTCGCTCGCGACGGTCGGGTCGAAGGCGTTGATCCCCGCCCCTGATCTGGTCGCGGACGCACGCCAGCGCAAGATCTGGTGAGACGGTGACCGAAGGTGAGGGTTCGGTCACCGTTACCAACGGTGGCCGCACTTCCTTCCGGATCGACGGAGTGGGGCCCCCGGTTGTCCTCGTCCACGGACTGCAGATCGGGCAGGACCTCTTCGACGCATTCCGCCGTTACCTCATCGACACGTTCACGGTCGTAACGTACGATCAGCGCGATCGGGGTGCCAGCGTCTTCGCCCCGGAGCCGTACACGATCGACGATCTCGCTGACGATCTCGCCGCGCTGATCTCAGCTCTCGGCTTCGACCAGGCCCACGTCCTGGGCACCTCCTACGGGGGAATGATCGCGCAGGCGTTCGCACTGCGGCATCCGAATCGATTGGACCGGCTCATCCTCGGCTCCACGAATCGGTTCCCCTTCGATCCCGCCCGGCTTCCTGACGGCGTCCGTGCCCTTCTCGGGGCGCTTGAAACGGGCGATCACGCGCGAGCCCGAGCTCTTCTGGCTCAGATGGCCCCCGCCGTCGGCCGCGCCGCTGCGAGACCGCGGGATTCGGAAGGGGAGACGCCGGAGTCCGCGAGCGAGCAGCTCGTGCGACGGTTTGCCGCCACGCGCGGGTTCGACACGCGTGGCCTTCTCGGCTCCGTCACGTCGCCGACCCTCGTGGTGCACGGTCGACGGGACGCAACGATACGGGTCGCCGACGTCCTGGCGATGGCGGACGAGATCCCCGGCGCCAGCGTTCTGCAGCTCGCGGACGCGGGTCACGCATGGGAGAACGAACGACCCGAATCGGCCGCCGCGCTGATCGCGGCCTTCCTGACCGGCTCGGATTAGTACAGGGAACGGATCCCCGCCGGGGATCCGTTCCCTGTACGAGTTCTCAGCGGACGCGAACACCCGCGAGCCACACCTGACGGATCCGGCCGCGAAGGTCTCGAAGATCGAGCAGGTCGCCGTCCACGACGACGATGTCAGCCAGCCCGCCCGGCTCGATAACGCCGAGATCGTCGTGCCCGAGCAGCTTCGCCGCGCTCGACGTCGCGGCTCGCCACGCCTCGATCGCCGACATGGAGGACGCCTCGGTCATGAGTCCCAGCTCGTCCAGGTTACTGGCGGACGGGCTCCAGTACGGCGGGGTATCCGTTCCCATCGCGATCTTCACGCCGGCGTTGACCGCCAGCGCGAAACTCGCGCGGTGAGCCTCGAGCGCCTCTTGGGCGAGCGCGAGACTTTCGGCCGGTATCGGCACCCCGCTTGCCGCCGCATCGATGATGGCACGCGTCGCCGAGAGCGTCGGGACCAGCCAGGCCTCGTTCTTCAGCATGAGGGCGACCGCCTCGTCATCGAGATAGTAGCCGTGCTCGATCGAGCGAACCCCGTGACGCAATGCCGCTTTGATCCCCTCGGTCCCCTGCGCGTGAGCGAAGACGTAGGTTTCGGCTGCCGCAGCCTCCGCCACGATGGCTGCGAGCTCGTCGTCACGGAAGTGTGAATGCCGAGGATTGTCTCCCAGCGACATGACCCCGCCGGTCGTAGCGATCTTAATCACGTCGGCGCCGGCGCGCAGGACCTCCCGGACGCCACGCCGAACGCCGCCGGGGCCGTCCACGCCGTCGATGATCGAGCGTGGTCGGCCGGGATGCTCGAGCATCATCGGCACCGAGCGTTCTCCGCCCGATGGGAGATGCAGATCGCTGTGCCCTCCGGTCTGTGACAGCATCACGATGGCGATCTGCAGCCGCGGCCCCTCGATGAGCTTGCGCTCGATCGCCTGCTTGATGCCGAGGTCCGCCCCCGCAGCGTCTCGCGCGGAGGTGATGCCCTGGTCCAGTAGCAGGGACAGATTGCGACCGGCTTCGAAGTACTGAAGCGAGAAGGCTTGCTGTTCGGTGCGCGCGACGTTGAGATCGCGCGCCATCACGTGGACGTGACAGTCGAACAGGCCCGGAACGATCGACATTCCGGTGCAGTCGACGACCTCGTCGCCATCCAGGTCCACGCCTATCGCGACGACGCGGTCACCGGCCACGGCGACATCGGCGTCGGAGACGGACGTGCCATCGAAGACGACACCGTTCTTGAACACGGTACGGGAGTGCATGTGGGCTCGCTTCTTCTGGACTGATGATCCGGCTGGGGCGTATTGGCGCCGATCAGCATTCGACGACGTTGACGGCGAGGCCGCCGCGGGCGGTTTCCTTGTATTTGTCGCTCATATCCGCACCGGTCTCCCGCATAGTCGCGATGACCTGGTCAAGGGAGACGTGGTGTTCGCCGTCCCCCCAGAGCGCCATGTTCGCGGCGTTGATGGCTTTGGCCGCGGCGATGGCGTTGCGTTCGATGCACGGGATCTGGACGAGTCCGCCGATAGGGTCGCAGGTGAGGCCGAGATTGTGTTCCATGGCGATCTCGGCGGCGTTCTCGACCTGCTGGGGGGTACCCCCGAGGATCTCGGCAAGGCCGGCGGCGGCCATCGACGAGGCGGAGCCGACCTCGCCCTGGCAGCCGACCTCTGCGCCGGAGATGGACGCGTTCGCCTTGTAGAGGGTGCCGATCGCCGCGGCGGTGAGCAGGAACCGTTGGACAATGTCGTCTTCGCCGGTGGTCGTGGACCGGCCGGCCGGCGTGTAGTGCAAGGCGTAGTACAGCACGGCGGGGATGATGCCCGCGGCACCGTTCGTAGGTGCCGTGACGATACGTCCTCCGCTCGCGTTCTCCTCGTTCACGGCGAGGGCGACGAGGTTGACGCGTTGCTGCCAGTATCCGTTGGCGTGGTCGGGGTCTTCCGCGGCGAGACGGGCGGCCCATTCCCCGGCGCGGCGACGTACGCCAAGACCGCCGGGCAGAATGCCGTCGCGGGCGATCGACGAGCGGACACACGACTCCATGACATCCCACAGACCTCGCAGTAAGTGCCGGATGTCGGTTTCCGAGCGCAGGACCCGTTCGTTCGCCATCATTACCTCGGCGATGCTGAACCCGGTCTCCTCGCAGATGGTGAGCAGCTCGGCCGCGGTGCGGAACGGAAAGGGCCGACGCGCCGCCGGAGGTCCGGCGTTTTCCTCGTCACCGTCACGCACGACGAAGCCGCCACCGATCGAGTAGTACGTATCCGTGGCAAGCTCCGCGCCGGTGGAGTCGAACGCGGTGAAGGACAGCGCGTTGCTGTGCCGGGCGCGGACCGTCAGCGGGCGGAGGATGAAGTCTTCGACGCGGCAGTGGATGCGATGACGGCCGCCGAGAGCGACAAACCCTGTGTCTTCGATCACGGCGAGCTTCGCGGTGATCTCCGCTGGGGTCACCGCATCGGGCCGGACTCCCTCCAGCCCGAGGAGCACGGCACTGAATGTGCCATGTCCGGCACCGGTCGCGGCGAGGGAACCGAAGATCTCCACGCGTACCTTGTCCACCCGATCGATGATCGTCTCGCCCGTGAGACGATCAACGAACTCGGCAGCGGCTCTCATGGGGCCCACCGTGTGCGAACTCGAAGGGCCGATACCGATCGTGAAAAGGTCGAACACGCCGACAGTTGGCTCCGAGACAGTCATGAATGAGGACCGTACGCACCATGGCGGTCCCGATCCATCCGATGCAGGTTTCTATCGCAGAGGCGCTCCCGCATGCGGGAAAGACATCGGAAGCGGCGTAAAATCGCCGGTTGCATTCCCGTTCGCGTCGAGGTGGCGCCCCTCCTTCTTGAGCGTCCGCAGCACCAACGATCGATCCGCGATAGCCACTTCCGGGATGTTCTCCTCGATCGCCACCTCGAGCCTCTGAATGTCCGCCAGCGTCTTCATCCAGACGGAGAGGACGAGATTGGACGGGCCGATTGTCGAGGCGGCGAGGCGGACCTCGCTGATGCCGGCGAGGACCGTCCCCGCCCGAGCGGTCAACCTGGCAGGGACCCGCAGGAAATACCATGCGTGCACGGGCCAGCCGGAGTACGCCCGCGCGAGGTCGAGACGAACCGTCAGGCGGCCGCTACTCGCCAGCGAAGCCATGGTCTCCCGCACGCGCCGCTCACCGACATCGAGAACCCTCGCCATCGAGGCGATGGTCACACGCCCGTTCACACCGAGCAGTTTCAGGAGCTCACGCTCAAGTTGGGAGTCGATGCGCGCCGGTTCGGGCGCGTCGGCCGAGACCGTGCGTTTGACCGCGGCGACCTCGGCGGCGCTCAGCGAGCGGAGTCGCCACTGACCCGCGTCGGTAAACGGCGAGGAGAGGAGATGTGTCCGCGTCGCGCGGACGCCCTCAAGCCGACGCATCCGGGTCATGACGTATTCGCCGAGGGCGTCCAGGCTCTCGGCGCCCGCGATGACCAGCATGTCGCGGCCGCCTGCTGTGAGGTCGACGGTGAACGACTCCCGGTCGGCCGCCAATGCCTGAGCGATCTCAAGGGTCGAACCAGGGTGGGATTCCACTTCGAGGATCGCGAAGGGTCCGCGAGCGTCAGCCCCCGGATGCCCGGAGACCCAGGCAAGGCCGTCGCCGGACAAGCGTTCCCAGCGGCGGGAAAGCGTCACCGAATCCACTCCCACGATTGGTGCGATCGCCGCCCATCGCGCCCGAGGATGGATCTGAAGCGCGTGGATCAGTCGCCTGTCGATCTCATCCAGGCCGCGAATCTGCGGATTAATGTCTTTTTTGTCCATAAACTGTCACTTTAGTGTCGTTGGTGTACGACTATCAGCACATAACCGGACTGAAATAGTTTGATCATGATCTCGGCGATACGGTCACCGCGAGGACGTGGAGAACCTCGGCGGCACGCTTGTTACGCCGGGCCTGATCGACGCCCGCACCCACCTCGTCTACCCGGGCAACCGCGACGCCGAGCGCGATCATCGCGGCCGGTGGCGGCATCGGCTCCACCGTCACCGTGACACGCGGCACCGCCCCGTGAACCTGCGCGACGGCGTGCGCGAGCGCCTGCGTGAGACGAAGCGTCTATGTCCGCGCTGACACTGGAGTCATTGATGATGCGATTCGCCTTCCGCTCCCGATCGCCGTTCGGTGTCGTGGGCTTTCTGGTCGTCATGGAGCTGGGGAGCGGCATGCTGCAGGGGTGGTTCTCGCCTCTGCTCGCGGCGATCGGGCAGCAGTTCTCCGTCAGCGCGGGCTCCCTCAACTGGGTCAATGCGATGTACATGCTGGTCACGGTCGCGTGTGTCCCGATCCTGGCGAAGCTCGGGGACATGTTCGGCCACAAGCGGCTCCTCGTCGCCGCGGCGGCACTCGTTGCCGTCGGCTCGCTGGTCGTCGCTTTCGCGCCGACCTTCGAGCTGTTCCTTCTCGGTCGCGCGCTTCAGGCGCCGCTGGCGGCTTTCCTGCCGCTTGAGTTCGCGATCGTCCGCTCCCGCGACGCGAAGTCGGCAAGCAGGAACATCGGCGTCCTGGTCGGTGCCCTCACTCTCGGCGCGGCTGTTGGCTCGCTCGCCTCTGGCCTGCTGTACGCCTCGACGCAGAACCTGAACGTCGTCCTGCTGTTCCCCGCGGTCTTCATCGCCCTGTGCGTTCCGGTGGTGATCTTCCTCGTGCCCGAGACGACCGTACGCAAGAAAGGCCGCATCGACTGGGCGGGCGCGATCCTGCTCACGGCCGGTCTCCTCGCCACCCTCACGGGAATTTCGAACGGCGGCGCCTGGGGCTGGCTCGAGGCGAGGACCCTCTCTCTGGTGCTCGGCGGCGTCGCCGTGCTCACGCTCTGGGTGTTCGTGGAGCGCCGGGTGGAGAACCCCCTGGTCGATCTGTCAATGCTGGCGAAGAGCGGCATCGGCCTGCCGATCGTCGTATCCGCCCTCTTCGGAGCGCAGACCTACGGCGGGCAGACCGCGAGCTTCCTCTGGCTTCTCAGCGATCCGGCCCGGGAGGGATACGGACTCGGTCTGCCCCCGGCCGGTGCCGGCGCCATCATCGTGCTCTACGCGATCGCCGCGTTCGCCGGGACGCTGCTCGGCGAACGCCTTGCGCGGTGGGTCACCCCGCCGAGAGCCGTCGCGCTGGCCGGCGTCGTCGCGGGGGTGAGCTTCGCCCTCATGATCATCTTCTCCGGGTCGGCGGCGATGTTCATCGGTTGGATGGCCTTGGGCGGTCTTTCCGCCGGTGTCCTCCTCGCCGTCCTCCCCTCGATCGTGGTGCGCAACGCACCCGCCGATTCCGTGGGCATCGCCTCGGCGTTGTTCAACACCGCGCGCACTGCGGCGGGCGCGGTCGCGGGCGCCGTCTTCGCGCTGGTGATGTCCCTCTTCGTCACCACGCGGAGCGTCGAAGGATCGACCGCGGTGAGTTCGACGCCCCTGTCGTTCTTCGCCGTCTGGGGGATCTGCCTGGCGATCTCCCTGGCGCTCTCCGCCCTCGCCCTGCGAATGCGCGTGGCGAGAGAACCTGACACCGACGAGACATCCACCGTCGAATCCCCCACCGCCGAACCGATCGAGGAAAGATGACCATCGCAAAACGCCCTTCCCATCCGGAATTGTCCAACTCCGTCCGGGAGGCAATCCTCGCCTCCCGGACGGAATGGGAGGAGTCCGCGATCGCACTCAGCCGAGAGATACACCGAGTTCCCGAGATCGCCTTCCAGGAGCGCTACGCGTCGACCCTCGTCGCGCGAGAGCTCGAGGCCGCGGGCTTCGACGTCGCGATCGGCGCGTATGGACTCGACACCGCGGTCGAGGCGACCTATGGGAGCGGCGACGTGACCGTGGCGATCTGCGCCGAGTACGACGCGCTCCCCGGCATCGGTCACGCGTGTGGTCACAACATCATCGGCGCGGCAGCCGTCGGCGCGGCCATCGCACTGACGGCTGTCGCCGATCGAATCGGCCTCCGTATCAAGCTGCTCGGCACCCCCGCGGAGGAGCACGGCGGCGGAAAGGCGATCATGCTGGATGCGGGCGCGTGGGACGACGTCACGTTCTCCCTCATGGTGCACGGTGCTCCCGGCGAGGACGTCCGCTGCCTCGATGTCCGCACGCAGGCCGTGTGCCGATTGCACATCACGTTCCAAGGCCGGGCGGGACATACGGGCGGGCCCACTCCGACCAGCGACAACGCCTCGAACGCGGCGACAATCGGACTCGTCGCCCTCGGTCTGCTCCGCCAGCATCTCCCCGACGGCGTTCGCGCCAATGCGTTCGTTTCCGAGGGCGGGCAGACGACCAATGTCGTCCCCGCCGCGGCCGCCGTGCGTGTCGAGGTTCGGGCCGACACCCTTGAGGACCTGCAAGAGACACGACGACGAATTCTCACCTGCTTCGAGGGAGGAGCGACGGCGGCGGGATGCACATGGAGCTGGGATGAAGCGGAGCCGACATACGCCGACATGCGGCAGGATCCGATCCTGGCAGCCGCATGGGACCGCAGCCTTGCATCGCTCGGCCGCGAAATACACGAACGGCCGCGCCCCGCGGCCGGGTCCACCGACATGGGAAACGTGTCGCACGTGGTGCCATCGATTCACCCTCTTATCGCGGTCCTCGGGAGTACGTCCTGGCCGCACACCCCCGAGTTCACCGCGGACGCGACAGGTCCGGCCGCGGAACGTGCCGCCATCGACGGCGCCCTGGCGATGGCTCTCACCGTCGTCGACGTCGTCACGGGACCTCACCTCGGTCAACTCTCACATGAGGCGTTGCGCGCGGGTCTCGAGCCCACCGGGACGTGAGTCGGGAACGCACCGAGCGTCATCACCGGTACTGCGGTCATCGGAGGTCGGTACCACGGACACACCCATGTTGGTACTGAGGGCAGATGTCACATCGTCGACGGATTCCTAGCGTGGGGGGGTGATCGTTTCTCGGAATCTGACCAAACGCTACGGCGAGAAGACCGTCGTCGACGACCTGTCGTTCACTGTCCGTCCCGGGGTGGTGACCGGATTCCTCGGGCCGAACGGCGCGGGGAAGCCGACTGCCAAGATATGACCCCTAAATGTCGCTTGATTGTTATGGATCTCCGCAGGTCAAGGGCGTTGGGGGTTCAAGGTGCGCCTACCCGCACATACTCCGCCTAGCCTGCTCATCCCGTCTGCCTCGACCCATCGCGCAGCGACAGCGGGCCGGTAACGGAGGGTCAAGCCCGTCTTCGTGTGTCCCTTCGCTGGTCGCCATTCCTCGATCATGGGATGCCAACGAGTACAGACGGGCTTGACCCGTAGGCGCCGGACTGCTGGGCTCTGCCTGGGTCGTGGCAGGCGGGATGAGCAGGCGCCTACCTCAGCTACCCCGCTACCCGCGCGCCGCGCTCCTCCCTCATCCCGGAGCGGAGACCCCCGCCGGAGGCATCTTTAACGACCTGGGTCGGCTCCTCCATTGAAGTGCTCTATGAGAAGACGGCGTCCTTCGTCGGAGACGGTGTCCCCCTCAGGATGAGGCTCGTACAAGGGATGACCTCCAAGCTCGACTTCAGCGACAAGCAACACATCTTGCACGGAAACTCCGACTTCATCGGCGATTGCTTGCAACGTGTGCATAGCCGAACTCTGTTATGCGTCGAGCGTGGTCGTCAATTCTCTCGCCAGGTCAGACATTCCATGCTGGCGGGCGGCACCAATCATCATCCGCACGTCGGCAGTGATGCGTGATGAGTGGACGTTAGCTGCTCCCGTGGCTGCTTGCAGTGCTCTGGCTTCTCCTTGCGCATGCTCTCCGGCGCGTATGTCGAGCACAGCTAGGCGCGTTAGGCAACGTAGACCCGTGCGGGTGCGTCCGGAGTCCAGGCGGCCTAGCGCGGCGGTCAAGTGGTCCCGCGCTCGCTCATCTTCGTTTAGCTCGAAGAGAGCGAGTCCTAGCGCGCTGTCATGATGACCTTTCGATGCCGTGATGTGACGCGCCCAATCAGGTGCCAGTGCTGGAACCTCCCGCGTCAACGCTTCTTCTGCTCGGCCAACGTGCCTTAGTCCTGCCTCGCGCTGTCCTGCTGTCCCGCAGTGCCTAGCCGCTACAGCGTGCAGGTTGGCTTGTTCTGCGGAACTGATTCGCTCATCCCCCAGCGCCATCCGAAGGATCTCAACGCCTTCTGCTGGTTGACCCATGTCGGTGAGCACCGTGGACAGGTCGAGCATGATGTGTGCCCGCAAGTCACGATCAGGGCCGCGTGCGGCGGTATCGAGGGCGAAGGTAAGTAACTGGATCGCTTTTGGTGAGGCGCCTGCATCGTAGGTTGCCCACCCTAGACGGTCGCTCAGTAGGCCGACAGCGGAGAACAGCCGCTCCTGTGTAGTCGGTGACATGCTTTGGTCTAGGAGGCCGACCCCCCACGTGAGTGCTCCTCGCGCCATCGCGGCGGCTACATCGCCATGACGGGCGAGGTCCATGCTCATGTACAGTTCGGCTGCCTTCTCGACAGCTTCGACCTCGGCTAGACCGACGCGGGCAGGCAGTGTTCCGGTTCCCGTGAGCCCGTCGAACAGGCGGGCAAGTGGCTCTAGTGCTGCGACCCCCATGGATGCCGCTGCGATGGCACTAAGCAAGTCTCTTCGCCTCACAGCATCGACGGTACCGGCTGACGGGGAGGCATCGTTAGCACCAGGGGGTGCGGCAACCGGGACACCGAGCACCCTCTCGTAAGCCGATATCAGCGCGGGGGTCACAGAACGTTCGTTACGCTCCACGCGGCTCAAATGGCCCTTTGAGGTGCTGATTTCCTTAGCCAAAGTGTCGAGACTAACGCCTTGGGCCTCTCTCAACGCCCGTAAGTCTTTGCCGGTTGTCACGTAGGTTCATCCCTCCGGCGTAGTTGCCGCACTTAGGTTGCGGCAACCCCGCAACGGTGACTCCAGAGTTGCCTACTCCGATGCTAATAACCAGGTCGCGCGGGTGAGGTTCATACGGCGCTTTCCTTTGCGACGACAGGCAACCGAAAGCTCACAAGTCTTCTAGAACCGGCATCGCTCGCACGATTCACAAACCACACAAAGCGGACCCGCCGAAAACGACGCGACTCGTTCGGCGGGTCCTTGACCGCACATCTGGAGGTGCGCGATCCATGGGTAACCCTACGGCTGCTGGCAGTACGACACGAAATCGCCTGGAACAGCGGTACATCCATCTTGTCCGACTGGCGTGGGACCTCAGCTTGCTTGGCACAGAGACGGCGGTGGAACTTCCCCGGACGGACGAACCGCGCGTGGTGATCCCTCGCACGGTGGGGGATCTGCGGGTATTCGCTCTCGTACGTGGCGAGAGGTGGATCTTCTCGTGGGGGCGTAGTCAGTGGATCGACGCTCTCGCCGATGATGCGGCGCAGGTCATCCATAAGGCGGCGGCGCTGTGAGCCGGGAGGACGTCTACAGCGCAGTGGAGGCGATGTTCCAGCGCTGGGACGGGCTGTGCATCGTGGGAAGCCGCAACTTCGCGGGCGAGAGGCAATCGGTGGGGCGGGCTCGTAAGTGGGTGAGGGACCTGCTGAGCACACATCACGTCTCGGGGGATGTCCTGGACACCGTGACACTGCTCGTCAGTGAGGTCGTCACGAACAGCGTCCTGCACAGCGACTCAGGGAGCGACCCCGATGGGGTGATCACGGTTGCCGTGGGGCTGGGCAACGGCGTGATCCACATCGAGGTCATTGATCAGGGGTCGGCGGTCAACGTGCCGAAGATGCGGCCGACCGATGCGGAAAGTCTCAGCGGGCGGGGTCTGGACTGGGTTCATCACCTGTCTGACGGCTGGGGGTCCGATCACGACAAGGAGATAGGTCGTGCGGTCTGGTTTCACCTCGACTGGGCCGGGGCTCCCCGCTGATCTTTAGAGCCGGTGCGACGGTGCGCCATCCCCGCGCTTTATGGCCGTCGCACCTTGCCGGGGGGATCTGCATGGTGAAGGGCACATGTGGATCTCTCCGGCCCACCATTGGAAGCGTTCGAAGGTTGGAGATGCCTTACCTACTGCTTGATCGCCGGACCAACAGACGCAAGATCATCAATGGTCTCGCCTCTGGGCTGAGCTTGAGACAGGTGTGCGCGGAGGTAGGGATAAATCCGGTCACGGTGTATGTCTTCCGCCAGAGAGACCGGGAGTTCGACCGTGCCGTCATTAAGGCGGCGGGCAGACACGGCAAGACGTTGCGGTCGCTCTATGTGGGGGTGCCGCCCTACAAGGACAGGGAGTTGCAAAGGCGCATCCTTCATGACATCTCGCAGGGTGGGTGTCGAGAGGATGACCTGGCAAAGGTGGCGGCGAAGTATGGCTTCGGGCTCCGGCAGTGGTGGCGCTGGCGGACGCTGGATGAGACCTGGCGCCATAGCTTCGATCGGGCGTTGATGAGGGTCCGTGATCCTGCCCTCAATCATGGGGCGGTGAGCGCGTACAGGGCTGGCTGTCGGTGCCCTCCGTGCCGGACGGTGACGCACCCCAGGGAACGGCGGTATGAGGCGCTTGCCGAGTATCAGTGACGGGAAGCAAAGCCGGGCCTTTCCGTAGGTGGAGGGTCCGGCTTTGTCGTGTCACGGCGCTGAACAAGATCAACTAAATGAGTCCGCGGGGCCTTTTCATGATCACTACGGAGTGGAGCGGCCGGCGCCAATGCGAAGCACCCCGTAGGGGCCGCGTAGCGGTTGGGGCCGGTGGTCGGAACGGCCTATCAGCGGGTGAACCTCAACGGCTCGATGGGTGCGTCATCTACATGACGTATCGCGCGGGTGTTCGTCATCTCGTCGCGTGGGGCCTGGGGCGGCTGCGCGTGGTTGGTCGGCGGGTGCGGTTGGCTGCGGCGGGTGGGCTGTGCGGCGGGCGGCGGGGTCTGCCTGTTCCTGCCGGGCGGGCGCGGGGCGGGACCGGCGTCCACGCCGCATGCCCGGTCCCGATGTCTGTCCGGCGGGGGCGGGCACGCCCCGCCGGGCGGCGGCGCGGAGCGCTGCCGCCTGCTTGACACTCATAAGATTAATTCGGCAATCGTGGCGAATCGGTTTGCGGTTGTCTCTAATGGTGCGTTAAGGATATGCCCTGCTAATAAGTGATTCGGGAACCTTATGTGACGCTTATTCGTTATCCGGGTACAAGTTCAACAGGGTGACGAGAGGGGTTACACGTTGGCACTACAGGGTCCGATCCCTGTATCCCATCAGTCCGTTTTTCCCCACGGCTGTTATGTCGTGGGCGAGGTAAGTCCGGTGCTCGACTTCGACGCGAGCACCAAGGATCGCCCGGTCTATCAGCGCGATAAGACGACGGGTGACCTGATCTGGGCAGTCCCTGTGATGGACGGTGATCCCAGTCTCAAGGCGGCGGCTAAGTCTGTCGCGATCAAGGTGATTTCCCCGGTGGAGCCGGTGATTCCCCCGGTTCCTCCCGCTATGGCGGGGCTGCCATTCGTGCCGGTCGAATTCGAGGGCCTGACGGTCACGCCGTGGATCAACGGCGACGGTGAGCGGGCTCGTATCGCGTACTCGTTTCGGGCGAGTGGGTTGCGTGGGGTGACCCTTCCTGGTCCTGGTGGCGCGGCGGGTAAGGGCGGTAAGGACGCCGGGTAGCGGCGTATGGCGGGGCTGGCTGCGGTCGGGCGTGCGGGGGCACGCTGACGGCGTGAGGCGCGGCGCCCCTTAATTCGCAGTGCGGTGCGGGTCGCCGGATCTGTCATTCCGGCGGCCCTGCATTCGGCATGGCCGCTGAGCGGCTGTTCACGAATTCATTCACTCGTCAGAGAGGGCGGTTTAGTTCGTGCTGCGCAAATTGCCGGGGGCAGAGGTGCAAGGGGTCGTCTCGACAACTCCTGATACGGCGGTGGTGTGGTCGCCCACCGTGCTCAAGACTCCCGCGATCGTCGTCATTGTCATCTGGGCGTGGCGGCTGGTGGCGGGGCTGGTCAAGACGGTGTGGCGTCATCCGGTGGCGTGCTTGCTGGTGGGCGGGGTGTCGGCGGGGCTGTACTGGGGCGGCTGGTATAACACGCTGGCGATCGGCGGGGGGCTGGTCTGCGTGGTCTCGACCTGGGCGGGGCTGTGGCCTCAGGCGGGGATGCGCCTGTTGTGGTGGCCTGCGGTGAGCTGGTGGCGCTGGGTGTGGATCTACCGGCGCAAGTGGCGCGGCGTGGTCGCGGTCGCGGGTCTGGGGCGGTCGGTGCGGGGGCGCGGGTATGCGCCGGACCTGCGGCGGGTGGTCTCGGATCGGTGGTGCGATCGGGTCACGGTGCGGATGCTCGACGGGCAGAGCGATGAGGAGTACGCCGACGCGCAGGCGAATCTTGCGCATGGGTTCGGCGCGGTGGGCTGCCGGGTCTCCTCGCCTGCTCCGGGCTGGGTGACGCTGACCCTTCCCCGGCGCGATGCGCTGGCGCGGGTGGTGCCCGCACGCCCGTACCCGGCCTATCCAGAGGTCGAGACGGTCGATGTCGGGGCGGGTGAGGACGGGCGTCCGTACCGGCTGAAGGTGCACGGGACGCATGTGCTGATCGCGGGGGCGACGGGCGCGGGCAAGGGGTCGTGGTTGTGGTCGATGGTGCGGGGTCTGCTGCCTGCTCGGCGGGCGAGGGTCGTGGAGCTGTGGGCGCTGGATCCCAAGCGGATGGAGCTGAGTTACGGGCGGGCGCTGTTCGATGAGTACGCGGCGACGGCTGAGGAGTGTACGGAACTGCTGGAGCATGCCGTGAAGGTCATGCAGGAGAGGGCGGATCGCTACGCGGGGGTGCGGCGCAGTCATGAGCCGACGCAGCGTGACCCGTTCGTGGTGGTGATCGTTGACGAGATCGCGTTCCTGACGGCCTACCAGACCGACAAGGGCCTGAAACTGCGGATCATGGCGGCGCTGTCCACCTTGACGACACAGGGCCGCGCGGTCGGTATCGCGGTGGTCGCGGCGCTCCAGGACCCGCGCAAAGACGTGCTGAGTATCCGGCAGTTGTTCCCCGATCGCGTCGCGCTGCGGCTGGATGAGCCGGGGCAGGTGGACATGGTGCTAGGCGACGGTGCCCGTGATCGGGGCGCGCTGGCTGATCAGATTCCCCGGCACCCGTCAGACCCGAGCGTCGGGGCGGGCGTGGCGTACGTGCGGCTGGAGAACGACCCCAACCCGGTGCGGGTGCGGGCGGCGTATGTCTCGGATGAGGAGATCCGGCGGATGGTTCTGGCCTACTCGGACGACGTGCGGGAGGCCGTGTGACGCTCTACGTGGTCCTGGTGGACCTGGCGTGCGCGACGTGTGAGGAAAGTGATCAGCTCTGGCAGGACGTGACGCTCGCGCTGATCGAGTGCCGGGCCTGCGGCACGCGGTACCTGGCTGGTGGCGTCGATGCCCTGGATGAGGGCGCGGGGTACGGGCTCGATCTGTATGACGGATGGGACGCTTGACCGTTGAGGTTGAGGCGGGGCGGGGGCTGCGGGTCCTGCGGGATTCGCGGCTCCTGACCTTGGGCGCTGCTGAGCAGATCGCCGCTACGAACGGGGTGTGTATCCGTCCGCTGCTTCACAAGCGGACGGACATCGCCACCGGTCACGCGGACGTGGTGCATGTGCCGTGCGGCGCCACGTTGGAGGCCAAGTGTCCGCCGTGTGCCAAGCGCAATCGTCAGGTGCGGCGGGCGCAGTGCCGGGAGGGCTGGCATCTGGAGGCTGAGCCGCCGGTGATCCGGGCGGGCGGTCTGGCTGTGACGGCTGAGCCGGGCGAGGGGCAGCGGTGGCTGGTCGAGATGCGCGACGACCTTCGGGCACAGCGTGAGGTGGCTGAGTCCATGGGCGCGGACACGGGCGATCTGGACGCGGCGCTTGCGGCGGTGGATCGGGAGATCGGCGCGGCGGGTGTCCGGGCGGCAGAGGCCGATGTGGTGGAGCTGGCCGACTCGGGGCCGCAGACACAACGGGTGCGCTCGACCAGGCGGCGCCAGGACGCGCCGGATCTGCCTCGTCGGGTGATGCGGGATGCGACGGTGGGGCGGAGGTATGCGGCGCCGGACGGCAAGACCTATCGCCCGTCGATGTTCCTCACGCTCACGCTGGGTTCGTACGGCAAGGTGCGCGACGGTGCACCGGTCGATCCGGACACCTACGACTATCGGCGGGCGGTGCGGGATGCGTTGCACTTCTCCCGGCTGGTGGATCGGTTCGTGCAGAACCTTCGCCGGGTGGCTGGGTGGAGCGTGCAGTACTTCGCGAGTGTGGAGGGGCAGAAGCGGGGTGCTCCTCACCTGCACATGGCGATTCGGGGCACGCTGCCTCGCGCGGAACTACGCCAGATCATCGCGGCCACCTATCACCAAGTGTGGTGGCCTGCGGCTGATGAGGTGGTGTACGACGGTGCTCGTCTGCCGGTGTGGTCGGAGGATGCGGCGGGCTACGTCGATCCGGCGTCGGGTGAGGTGCTGCCGACGTGGGATGAGGCGCTGGATCGCCTCGGTGTCGATGAGGACGCGAAGCCTCTGCACGTGGTGCGTTTCGGCGTGCAGCACGACGTACAGGGGGTGCTGGCTGGAAGCCGGGACGCTGATCAGCGGGTCCGCTACCTGAGTAAGTACCTGACCAAGAGCCTCGGTGAGACGGTGGCTGATGGCGGGAGTACGGCGCGGCGGGCTCATGTGGCGCGGCTGGTGGCTGCCCTGCGCTATGAGCCGTGCTCGGCGACGTGTTCCAACTGGTTGCGGTACGGCGTGCAGCCGAAGGGCGCGACGGAGGGCATGGCGCCGGGGTGGTGCCGGGGTAAGGCGCACCGGGCCGAACATCTTGGCTATGGCGGGCGGCGGGTGCTGGTGTCGCGTCGGTGGTCGGGCCGGTCGATGGGTGATCACAAGCGGGATCGGCGGGCCTGGGTGATGGCGGCGCTGGGGCTGGATGAGACGCCGGACGCGCACCGGTACGTATGGCGGCGGGTGGCGCTGGGCGAGGTGGAGGTGACGGCGCTGGCGGTGGGGCTGCTGCGGGAGGTGGCCCATCGTCAGCGTTGGCGGGTGGAGTTGGAGCGGCTACGGGCGCGGGCGAATGATCCGCCGCACGCTTTTGAGACGGCTGTATTAGGAAATGCCGATGTCCTGATTGGGGGGTGAAAAGGCCGCGTTAAACCGGTAGATATGTACGCACGTCAACGAGAGAGGAAGGTAGCGGGTGCGTTTCGACTTCGATGGGTTCATAGCGGGAATCCACTGGTATCAGTGGGCGATCTTCGTGGTCTTCGGGCTGATGGTGCTCGTCAAATTGGTCCGTGAGTCGGTGGAGTGGTGGCGGGATCGGAGGTGGCGGAAAACGCGCGGGTTGTCGTATGAGGATGCGGAGGATGCGCGGGAGGTGTTGGCGGATCGTCAGGCGCGGCGGGTGTGGGAGGAGCGGAACTCTAGTCTGTACCGCCATTGGCGCAGTTAGAGCGGCTAGAGCGGTCGGCACTCGTAGTCAGGGAGGTAAGTGGTGTTCGTAGCGGCGTATGAGGCCGCCTTGTGGGTCTTGTTCGTGGTCGCCATGATCGGAACGGTCAGGCATTGGCTGAAATACGGCTTCGGGTGGCGCGGGCAGGAGCGCGCAGTACTGGAGCGGATTAAGCAGAGGGAAGAGAAAAGGTTACGGGAACAGGCGAAGAAAGAGCGTATACGGCCGAGTCGTCTAGCTGAGGGGGTGGTGCATGAGCGGGCGGCAGAGTCGGGGGTGCGGTGGCCGGTGAGACCGTACGTGGTCACAACGATCAAAACCGGTTCGATCACGCCGGACCGTGATGGTTCGAGCGATGTACAGGAGTGGCTGGTGAACTGGCCGCAATTGAAGGAGTGGGGGGCGAAAGCCTCGGCGGTGCCGGGGGTTCGGGCTATGGCGGTGTATGAGGATCAGGGGGCGCGGATCAGCACCGTATGGACGTGGGAGAACGGGCGGTTAGAGAGCAAGGTCGCTTATCGCGGGTCGTGGCAGTCAGCGGTGCGGGCTCATTGCATCTAGGGGCGGTAACGGCCAAGACAACCCCTGAGAGAGAGGTGCCTCTATGCGTCTTGCTGCGGGTGGCGTCACCGATACGCATGTGCTGGTGGCCTGCATCATCATGATCGTCTTCGTGGGCGTCCACCGGTGGATTCAGCATCGGAAAGACGCAAAGTGGCGTGTGGAGAGCGGGGAGCGGGGAGCGATACGACGCTCTTAGGCCCCGTTTCGCTGACCAGTCTGCGGATCGGTACGTCGTCGGGGCTTTGGGCGGTGAGTCGCATGTGGTCGAGACGTTTGATGTGGAGGCTGTGGAACTGGCGATTAAGGAGTCGCGGCACAACGGCGGTAAGGAGGTCTATCTCTCGGGCAACGACGGTAGGACGCGGGTGTATGTGCGGGGGTATCTACAGCGGACGTTCCGTTGAGGGCGGCGGCTGCGGGCGGTAGTTGCGCCGGATAGGTGAGCGGGTCAGAGGTGATGCGCGCTAGGTAGGCGTGCGAAGCGCCTTGCCTGCTTTTGACCTGGGTGGGTGGGCGGGATGGAGACAAGGGGGACACAGCAGCGGGGTCACAAAGTGATCATGGGCAGGGGGACGGAACCGACACGAGAGAGTCGCTTCACGGGTCCATGGGCGCCCGTGCAGTCATCGGGGGCGCGGCGGCGGAGATTCTGGAGGCGGTGCGTGAACAAGCTCGGCGGGATGCTCGGGCGGCATCTGCGGGAGATCGGCAGGAACGTAACCAAGCGTTGACGGTGCTGGTACGCCAGATGCGCCATGTAAGGCAGGCTAGGCGGCTGGCTTCCTGAGACGGCGGCGATGCCCCGGACCCTAGAACCTAAGGCGGGAGGGTCCGGGGCTTTGTCGTGCCTGCTAGGCGCGTTGCCACCTGGAAGGAAGCCCGCGTAGGACGTAGTGGCCTGGCTCGAACTGGCCGGTTTGAAGCACGATCTGTAGGGCTAGCGTGCACTCGGCGAACAGCCGGTCATAGCGGGCTTTGTCGGCGTCGCTGTGCTCCCCGGTGATGCGTCCGTCCACGATCTCGGCAATGTCGTCGTAGACGTCGCTGTTGCCAAAGGGCCGCTTGTGCGACAGGCCAGGGGCTCCGCCTCGGTCGTCACCTACCCATGATGTGTGACCTCGGCGCAAGAGGGCGATGTGCTCGGGGAGCATGATGAATTCATCCATGAACTCGATCTCTCTCCATGTCTCGTACGGGCTGCGGTGCATGGTCTTGCCCTCTCCTATCGACCGATGATCGTGAACGAGTCGGCGGGGTAGTTGTCCGGCAACCACCGTCCCTTACGGGGCAACGGGTGGATGATCACCTGATCGACGTAGCGGCGAACGATCGCGGTCCGTGCCTCGACGGTGGCGGGCGTCTCGTCCAACCATGTCGCTATGAGGTCTTCTTGGCTGGTCTGGTCGCGCTGCTCCTGGGCGAGATATCCACCGATCTCACGCTTAAGCTCGTCGATCTCGTCGCGTAGCTCTCGCATGACCTGTCCGGCGTCCTCGATGCTCCACAAGCCCGACTTGGCCGCCTCCCGCGTCTTGCCGATGCGCTCTTCCCGGATGTCGATCTCCGCGCGCAACCGCTCGATCTGCTGGGGCGCGGTGGACTCGGCGGGCGCGGCGTCGTACTCCTCGGTGATCCGGGTGAGAACGTACTCTTTGATCAGATCGTCTATCCACTTCTTGTTGCGGCCTATCTTGCCGCACCCGCCGATGCCCTTCGCGCACACGTACATGTCTTGGCGGGTGCCTCCGGGCTGCTTGACCCGCAACCGTGAGGCACACAGGCCGCACCGGATGACTCCAGAGTTCGGGTGCTTGCGCTTGCCCTGACCGGGCTTGGCCAACTCGGGGTTGGAGTAGCGGTAACGGCTCGACGCCTTGCCCCGGCGCTGCGATGACGAGTAGCGGCTGACCAGCTTTTCCCACTTACCGGCGTCGATGACGGCGGGCCACGTGCCCGCTCCCACGATTTGACCGTGATGCACGCTGAGTCCCGCGCGGGTCGGTGACAGCAGGACGGACTGCACCTCATCGCGCGTAATCCATGGTGTGCCGTTCAACCGGTGGAACCCTTCGGCGTTCCAGTAGTCCATAATGGCGGTCCAGCCCAGATCGGCTAGCGCCATGTCCATAGCTTGGTCGAAGTAGTGAACGGCGCGTTCGTCCACGTGGGTGAGATAGCCGATGCCCTGCTCCGGGTCGGGCTTGAGATACCCCAGCATGTGCGTTCCGCCGTGGTGCTGGCCGGTGGCGCGGCGCTGCTGGTGGGCTCGGGTCACTCGCTCACTGATGCGCTCGGCTTCTGCGGCGTCGGCTGCTGCCAGCATCCGGCCCAACATGCGCCCGTCGGCGGTCGTCAGATCGATGGCGCCGGACATGACGGAGATCAGCCGTACTCCGGTGCGCTCCACAAGAGAGATGATCTTCTCGTACTCGGCGGGGCGGCGCGTCAGACGCGCGTTGGTGTAGTACACAACGGTGCTGATCACACCCGCCTCGACGTCCTCGATCAGCTTCTCGAAGTCCGGGCGACGCTTACGGCTCTTGGTGGACGCGCCGATGTCGTTGTCGCAGTAGCGGCGAACCTCGCTCGCCTCGGCGCGAATCGCTGCGGCTAGTGTGTCCTCTCCCTGTCGGGTGACGCCCAACTCCCGGCCTTCCCGGTCATCGGAGATCCGCAGGTAGGTAGCTGCGACTCCTTGCGGGGCGGCGGGTACCGGTCCAGAAACGGAGTCGTCGGGCGGCCAGATCCGGACTCCACCGCCGGTGATCCTCTCGGAAGCGTCGCTCATCTGATCTTCCTTCCCTTGCCTCGTTCTTTAACTCCTTAGGGGTCCTAATCTAGTTGTCGGCAAATCGACGACGATGCGGCTGATGGTGGGCCTCGACCGCCCGACCCGCGGCGGCATCACGATCGGAGGCCGCCACTACCAGGAACTCCGCGACCCGATGCGGCACCTCGGGGTGATGCTCGATGCGCGATCGGTCCACCCCGGCCGGAGTGCGCGCGACCATCTGCTCGCGGTCGGGGAGACCCACGGCATCGGCCGGGCTCGCGTGGACGAGGTCCTCGAGATGGTGGGTCTCAGAATCGTCGCCGGCCGTCGTGCCGGCGGCTTCTCGCTCGGGATGAGCCAGCGACTGGGGATCGCGACCGCGCTCCTCGGTGATCCGGCCGTGCTCGTCCTCGACGAGCCCGTGAACGGTCTCGATCCCGACGGTGTGCTCTGGCTGAGACACCTGCTTGTGCGACTCGCAGACGAGGGAAGGACCGTCTTCCTCTCATCCCACCTGATGAGCGAGCTGTCCCTGGTCGCTCAGGATCTTGTCGTCATCGGGCAGGGCAGGCTGCTCGCGTCCGGCTCGATAGACGACGTCATCGACTCGGTTGCACCCCAGGCCACGCGCGTCGTCTCGCCCGACGCCCTCAGCCTTGCCGACGCCCTGCGCGGCGAGAACGTATCGATCCGGCAGACCGATCGTGACACGCTCCTCGTCCGCGGGCGGACCGCGCGGGAGGTCGGCACAGTCGCGGCCGCCGAAGGAGCGACGCTCTTCGCGCTCGTCGAGGAACGCGCATCCCTTGAGGAGGCTTTCATGCACATCACCCGCAACGCCGTCGAGTACTCCACCCACCGAGAGGTCGCCTCGTGAACCTCGAAACCATCCCCGCTCACCTCACCGGCGACGACGCGTCGTACGATCCCGGATCGGTGCGAATCACGGCCGGAGGGCTCCTCCGGTCGGAGTGGCGGAAGCTGTGGTCCGTGCGCTCGCTCTGGATCACCCTCGCGGCCGGGTTCGGTCTGATCATGGCCCTTTGCGGCTACATGATCCTCGACGGCCGGACGCTGGGCCGCGGCCAGGCTGCCGACATCCCGTTCGGCTGGACGGCGATCTATCCAGTCGGAATGCTCGTGCTGGTGGTGCTCGGAGTGCTCAGCGTGAGCACCGAATACTCCAGCGGGTCGATCCGGACGAGCCTCACCGTCAACCCTCGTCGCACCGGCGTGATGCTGGCGAAGGCGGCCGTCATCACCGGCATCGTCGCCGCTCTTGCGGCCGTCGCATCGGTTCTGCTCTATCTCTTGCTGCAGGCGGCGCGCACGGTTCCCTCGGCGGTGGGCATGTCGCTCTTCGCTCCGAACATGTTCTGGGGAGTCCTCGGGGGCACGCTCATGCTCCCGTACGGTGCGTTGTTCGGCGTGCTTCTCGGCTGGCTCATCCGTAACGCCGCCGGCGCGATCTGCCTGTACTTCGGCGTGTTTCAGATGGGGCCGCAGATCCTGCCCGCACTTCTTCCGGAGCCGTTCTCCGGCATCAAGGACTTCATGCCGCTGGCAGCGATCAACGTGATGCGTTCCGGTGGACTGGCGACGGAGCCCTACCGCCTCGGAGTGGCGATCGTCGTTCTGATCTTGTGGTTGGCCGTGCTCGGCGCCGCCGCCTGGTGGCGGTTGAAGAGGCGTGATGCGTGACGAAACGGAACGAGGTCGGCGTCCGTGAAGCGATTCCTCATCCAGGCGAAGGCCTTCGACGGGCGTCATCCGTGGTGCGGGGACGTCGCGCTCGCGCTGGTCTCCGCAGCGGCCTCGGTCAGCGCGTCCCCGGCCCTCGATCCGCTCACGGTCCCGTTCGTCGTTCTGGTGAACGGTGCCGTGGCGTTCCGGCGGTGCTGTCCGCTCACCGCCCTCGTGGTCGCGGTCGGCGGGATCACGACCTTGGCCGCCCTGGCCACGGCCGGCCGCCTGCCGGCGCCGTGGACTTTCCTGGCCGCGTGGATACTGCTCTTCGCAGTAGGGCGCCGACGACCTGGGGCCTTCATCGTCGGCGCACCGCTCGCGGCCGTCACAGCGTTGGCTGCGTTCCTCGCCCCCGCCGGGACCCCGGAGGCCGCACTGACGGAGCGGTGGTCATCCTTCCTGCCCGTCGCCGCGATGAGTCTCGCGGCACTGCTGGCGGGATCGCAGGTCCGCATTACCAGCGAGACGATCATCCGGCGGCGCGAGGAAGCCATGCGCGCAGCCGTGAACGACGAGCGCGCGCGGATCGCCCGCGAGATGCACGACATCATCGGTCACAACCTCTCAGTGATCACCTCGCTGGCCAACGGCGGATCGATCGCGGTGCGCTCGTCACCGGGTGATGCCGCACGGGTGTTCGCCGAGATCGGCGCAGTCAGCCGCACTTCGATGAGAGAAGTGGCGGACGTCCTGCGACTCCTGCGCGCTCCCGACGAACGTCTCGAGGCTGCGCCCCCGCCACAACCCAACTGGCGGCAATTCGCCGCGCTCGTCGACAGCGTCCGATTCGCCGGTCTGCGGATCTCCTTCGAAAGCAGCGGGGAGCTCTCATCGCTCTCCGCCGGCCGTCGACTCGCCATCTACCGCATCGTTCAAGAGGCGCTGACGAACGCCCTGAAACACGCCGGGCCGGGCGCCTCCGTGACCGTGACGGTCGCTTCGGACAGCGAGGCGACCTTCGTAACGGTGGCGGATGACGGCGGCCCCGGTGAACACGCCCGCTCAGCACCTGCTGCGGAACCCGGGTACGGCCTTATCGGGATGCGCGAGCGGACGGAGGCCTTCGGAGGGTGGTTCGAGGCAGACGGAACGGTGTGCGGGTGGCGCGTTCGGGCATGGATCCCTCACGAGCGACCGGAGGGTCTCGGATGAACGAGGTCAAGGCAGCGACAGTGCCTGTCTCAGTGCTGCTTGTCGACGATCAACCCCTTCAGCGCATGGGCATGCGAATGTTCCTCGCAGGCCAGGACGACCTCGACGTCGTCGGCGAGGCTGTGGACGGCGACGATGCGATCCGTCAGACGGAGCGGCTGCGCCCGGACCTGGTCATCATGGACGTGCGGATGCCCGGGACAGACGGCATCGAGGCCACCCGGCAGATCATTGCCGGCCTACGCGAGACCAGAGTCCTTCTCCTCACGACGTTCGACGTCGACGAGTACGTGATCGCGGGGCTGGAGGCGGGCGCGAGCGGGTTCCTGACCAAGGACGCGGAGCCGACGGAGATCCTTTCTGCGATCCGGGCCATCGCCGCTGGAGATGCGGTGATAGCACCGAGCGCCACTCGGCGTCTGCTCGACCGGCTCGCCGCGACACCCCTGTCGTGGCGCGACAACGAGGATCGGTCATCGGCGCTCGCCGCGGTCACGGCCTTGACGGACCGGGAACGCGAGATCCTCGTGGCAATCGGCGAGGGCGCCACGAACGCGGAGATCGCCACGCGCCTGCATCTCGCGGAGTCGACTGTGAAGAACTACGTAGGGCGGGTGTTCGCGAAGATCGGAGCTCGCGACCGGGTGCATGCGGTCATCATCGCGTTCCGCGCCGGTGCGGTTCCGTACCGCTGAGATCGCCTCTGCCGACCGTCTTTGGCCAGGGCTTGACCCTTAGTCGGGCTGTTCGGGGAGGAGAGAGCCCCGCCGGGTCGCTCTCGAGGGTTGTTCTGTGGCCGTCATGTGCGTCCGGCTTTGTGTGAGGGCCCGCGGCGATGTTCCCGCTGCGCGGGGGACGTACCAATGAGCAACCGGCGAGCAACCACGGCCGATCTCGCCTCGCCGCCGAGGCCCCAAACCGGCCCAAAACCACTGGTCAAATCAGGTCATAAGTGGTGGGGCACCAGGGATTTGAACCCTGAACCCACGGATTAAAAGTCGTGAGGATCTATGTCGGACCCAATCTCTCAGATTCCGCGCTCACCCTCCATACGGGCGAGTGATGATCTCCAGGTTGTGGCCGTTGGGGTCGGACCAGTACAGGCCGCGACCGCCGTCGTTGGTGTTGATCTGACCCGGCCGCTGGTGGAACGGGTCGGCCCAGAAGGTGAGTCCGCGACCCTTGATCCGGTCCCAGATCTGGTCGAACTCCTCCTCGGTGACCAGGAAGGCATAGTGCTGGGGATGCACGGGACCGTCGGCCCCGGCGACGTCGAGAGACACTTCGTTGCCGAGATCGACGACGAGGAACGGCCCGAAGGCCGTCGCGGGCGGCAGACCGAGGATCTCCACCAGAAACGCGGCGGTCTCCTCGCGGTCACGGGCTGCCACGATAGTGTGGTTCAACCGCACTGACATGTCGATCTCCTTCCCAGACGGTCCCTACGCGGGGGTACGACAAGGGCCTCGATGTCTTTCGCCTCCTCGTTTCCATGATAGGAGCGGCCGCCAGGCCGGGTGGGTGCCGGCCGGAGCAGCGGCGCATGGGCCAGATTGGGGGCCGAACGTTCGATTTCGGCGGCGGCCCGGCTGTTCTCCGGTGGGCCGGTCACGAGCCGGAATGTGACGTTGCTGTGCCGGCACCGTGAAGGCGCGGGCCAAGGGCATCTGGGCATGCGATCTGTTCCACGTCGACACGGTCTTCCTCAAGAGGCTCCACGTTCTGTTTTTCATCGAGCGCCCCCTGCTTGGGTCCGTGTCCGGGAAGATCGGGGCACCCCACTCTTGCCTGCCCGAACCGTGCCGGGGGCGGACGTTCACCAAGCCAAAGGGCAAGGGCAAACGGTCCATCGCTCTGCCTCCTCCTCTGATCGTTCTCCTCAAGCTCCACAGGGAGGCTCAGAGGCTCGAACGGGAAGCGGCGGGGGACAGGTGGCAAGACTGGGATCTCGTGTGGTGCACGCCGGACGGAAACCCGATCGATGCCGGGGACGACTGGGACGACTGGGAGGAAGTCCTGCGACTCGCTGAGATCGACAAGGACGCCCGCGTTCGCGACGCGCGTCATACGGCCGCGACACTCCTGCTTGAACAAGGGGTGGACATTCGAGTGATTCAGGCGGTCCTCGGCCATTCCCAGCTGACCACGACCAAGCGGTACACCCACATCACGGAGACGCTGGCGATCGAGGCGGCGGGCCGGATGGGGCGGGCACTGTGGGACGGCTGACGGCAACGAGCTGGTCGTAACTGCAACTGGAAATGCAACTGGGCAGGCTTCCCGATCATGGAAAATGGGAAGTCTGCCCAGTTCATTGGGGTAGGGCGCCTGGGACTCGAACCCAGAACCTACGGATTAAAAGTGGACGGCTCTTATCGGCATTCGCAACGCTCTGGCCTGGTGTTTCGGATGCCGTCTCCCTCTTGCCCGGGGGAAGGAAATCCGTGCATAGTCCGGATCTTGATGGCGCTTCCGAAGAGGGGGCTGGGAGACTGTGTGACATGAGCAGGATCGAACGGCCGCTCGTACGTGAGTTGTTCCCCGATCTCGTCACGGATCTCATCGCGTGTCTGGGAGAAGAAGGGGAGGAGGACCTTGCCGTCTCCGCCCAGGACATTCGGTTCTACGAGGAGTGCGGATGTGATGATGACTTCTGCCAGAGCTTCTATACGGCCGAGCGGCCGGACGGAGCGTACGGTTTCGGACACAGATGCGTGTCGTTGCTTTCGCCGAGGGGTTATCTGGTCCTTGACGTCGTTGAGGGACGGATCATGTACGTGGAGGTCCTGTACTATCCGAAGCTGCCACGTCCGGTGAGTTGACGCCATCAGCTTGGGAATCATCTACTGATCTTGCTGCCCTGAGCTGGGAAAACAGGGGTGCAGGTCAGAGTGGGGCGGGTCCCCGTGAGTGACCGTGGTTCCCCGCCTGTTCTGGTACGGATCTGGCACGTTGATCATGGCTGCTCGGTACGGGGAAGGCATCTTTTGTGTTGCTCCGCCAGGGGCAGGTATGTCACAAGCCCTGATCTTGACGCACGAACCGGCTGTACGGGATGGTCATCGACGTGTCCCTGTCGAACGACGAACCAGCAGTTGAAGTGATCCCTCGTGCGGGTGTATCCGAGCCGCGTTCACGGATGCGGACAGTCGTAGTGGCCATGGCCGTGCTTCTCACCATCGGTGGAGCAGGTGCTGTCTGGTTCTCCGGGATGCGCTCGCAAAGTGTCCTTCCCCCACCGGACGGCCCCTGGCCTGAGCAGCGTGGGTTCATGGTTCTGCAGTGCTCGGCGGAAGGGCTAACGCCGGAGACCCAGCCAGTTGTCGAGAAGTTCCTTCGCACCTTGCCGGAGATCGAGAACCTCACGGCCTACAGCAAGGTGCAGATGGAGGGAGAGCCGCTGATGACGCGCAATGTCTGCGGCGTCCAGGCGCATTTTGTGGGAACCGCTCGTGATGTGAGTGACATTCCGAAGATCGCGAAGGAGGTAGCGAAGTCGCCGGTTTCCGTGGGTCTGGTGCGGTTGCCCGTTAATTTCTGGGCGGGCAAGGCGGACGTGCGGGTCATGTTGACTGGCCCGAGTTCCCCCGTTCTCCAGCTTGGAAGGGAAGGAGCTCGTGCGGCGGGGAAGAAGGATATAGAGGTTATTGTCGAGAAAATTCGGCGGGCAGTGGATGCCGACAAGATCTATTACGAGGATAGTGCCTTCGCGACGAAGATCAGCGCCTCCTACTGCCCTGACCGCCTGTGCGGTTTCATTCCAGGTCCGGTCGATCAGGAGGCCCTCTATGTCAAGACTGATGCTCCCAGCGCAGCCGAGACGCTGAAAAGTGCTCTTGATGACATGCCGGGCGTGGACTACGTCTTTCCAGTCACCCCTGACGTGCTGTGATCGGCCTTAGCTATGGAGCGGGTGACGGGAATCGAACCCGCGCTGTCAGCTTGGGAAGTCTCTAACGCACTCGGCCTCTGAGCTGGGGAAGCGCTGACCTGCGGGGGAGTGCTTCGGTTTCCCGTGATTCCCCGTGAGTTCCCCTTGCTCCCTCTGCTGACGGGCACGCAACGGGCACGGCTTGAGAGCCCCGTGCGAACGCACACGCCTCTCCCGCCGGATCTTCCCGTCTGCCTCGTCCCACCCCGGAGGGGCAACAGCTCGGGGACGGAGGAGCAAGGCCGTCTTCGCGTGTACGTCAACTGGTAGGCGTTCCTCGGCCATTGGACGCCAACGGTCACAGACGGCCTTGATCCGGAGGAGTCGAGATGTTGGGCTTGCCTGGGACGTGGCAGACGGGAAGATCCGGCTTCACCTTAACCACTTATGGCCTTTGTGATGCGACGTCGATCATCCCGGAGCCGAAGTACCCCCGCCGGAGGCATTTGGTTGGAAGGTAGAAGACTTTGACTTCGATCAGGAATGATCTCTACATGGTCGATGAGAGAGGACTATCGGCAGAGGACTATGCGTCGATGGTTCATGCGGGTGAGGTGCTGCATGCGAAGGGGTGGCGCAAGGTCTTCACCGTGTCCGAGATGGCTGAGCAGTGGGCATGGCTCGTCGCCAAGGTCGAGAGTGGATACGACGACATGGTGGATGAGTACACCAACGATCTTTATTGTCGGGACTGGCTGGCTGAGGCGCGGCCGATGTTGACGCACCCGGTACGGGTGATCTGGCACTCGGAGATCCATCCGCTCGACGAGCGTTTTCGCGCGGCGACCGTTGACGACGGGGGCAGGGCGATCTCTCGATACCACCGGATTGCTCTCAAGGAGGGTTGGTGGTGGCGGAGGAAACCGCGGAACCTGACCGGTTCCTTGGGGTCCTACTTTGTTGAGGTGCTGGATGACGACTGATCTGTGCTGCAGGGAGCGGTGTAACCGAGAAGCCCCAGGGCGAACGGAGTAGATCAGCTGACGGCGGTGTGGCTGGCTTTGCGCGGTGGCGTGACGCCGGGACGGCGAGTGGGTTGGGTACGGCGGGTGCGTGGGTCGGTGGACGGCTCGGGTCGCCGCCGGCCGGGACCGGCGCCCACGCCGCACGCCCGGGCGGCGTGCGGCAGAGGGCCGGGTACGGCGGCGCGGCGCGCCGCCGCTTGACCTACCGGCGCAAGCGGGCGGTGTTCCATCACGTGTTGGAGTACGCCGTAGAACTCGGGGAGCTTTCGGCAAATCCGATCCACAAGGTCAAGTTCCGCAAGGTCAAAACCGGTGGCGAGATCGATCGTCGGTCGGTGGTCAATCCTGAGCAGGCTCGTCAGCTGTTGATCGCGGTGACCTACGCGGGTCGCACCCGTGGCCAGATGATGGCGGCCATGTTCGCCTGCATGTACTTCGCCGGTCTTCGCCCGGCTGAGGCGGCCGGTCTGCGCAAGGCGAACTGTGAGCTTCCGGAGACCGGATGGGGCACGCTCACTTTGGAGAAGACTCGGCCGGAGAGCAACAAGCGTTACACCGACTCGGGGGAGTCCAACGACGAACGAGGGCTCAAGCACCGCGACGAGAAAGCCACGCGGACGGTGCCGATCCCCCCGGAGCTGGTGGCCATCCTGCGTGAGCACATCGAGCGGTACGGCGTCGCCGAGGATGGCCGGCTGTTTCGGACCCGTACCGGCCAGAGCTTCCCCGGCTCCACGGTCTCGATGGTCTGGAAGCAGGCCCGGTCGTACGCCTTCACGCCTGACCAGGTCGCCTCACCGCTCGCGCGCAGACCGTACGACCTGCGGCATGCGGCGGTCTCGCTGTGGCTGAACGCGGGGGTTCACGCGCCGGAGGTGGCGGAGCGGGCGGGGCACGGGGTGGATGTGCTGCTCAAGGTTTACGCCAAGTGCATCGACGGCCAACACGAGGTGGCCAACAAGCGGATCTTGGAAGTGCTCACGACGTGACATTCTCAACAGCAGGACACGAAGGACTCCGGGTAACCCTCGGGGTCCTTCGTCGTGTCGGCTCCCATGGTCCCGGAATCGTTCCGCGAGCTTCCGGGACTCTCGGGCTGACCTGGGGAAACAGCGGTGGTCCCATTCCGCGTATATTCCGGGACTCCTGGCAGACGGCTGCATTCGACTGCATCCGGCTGCATGGGCGGAGAAAGATCGCTAGGGACGTAGGCCCAGGTCAGAGCCTACGTTCCTGCTCGCGAGTGGTAGGGCGCCTGGGACTCGAACCCAGAACCTACGGATTAAAAGTCCGCAGCTCTAACCATTGAGCTAACGCCCCGCAGGTGACAGCGTACCGAGGATAGTGTCCACTAACGTCCGTCGCCAGGCCTATTCATGGTCATCGGTTTGCGGAACACCCGGTGAGGGGCGGGATCGGCTCCTAGAGTGGCAGGCATGACGAGCTCGGGGCTTGAGCCCGCCTTCGCCTCCCAGGTCTCCACGCGCCCAGGGTATGTCGTGGTCGATGTCGAGACCACCGGTTTCTCGCCGTCGAGGGGGGACCGGATCTGCGAGATCGCGCTCGTCTCGCTGGACACCCGGGGCGAGATCGTCGACGAGTGGCACTCGCTGGTCGACCCCCGGCGCGGCACCGGGGCCGTCCACGTCCACGGCATCACCAACGCGATGGTCCAGGGCGCGCCGGTGATCGAGGAGTTGCTGGACGAGATCTGGCGGCGGATCGCCGGCCGGGTCCTGGTGGCGCACAACGCCTCCTTCGACCTGCGCTTCCTGCGGAGCCTTCCCGGCAGTGAGTGGGTGACCGAGACCCTGTGTACGCAGCGGCTGGCGCCCGCCTTCATCCCCGAGGGCAGGTGGACGCTCGCCGCGTGCTGCGAGCGCGCCGGAATCCCGCTGCTCGGGGCCCACGCCGCGCTGGCCGATGCCCGCGCCGGGGCCGAACTGCTCCGTCACTACCTGCGTACGGGCGTCTCCTGGGAGGAGGAGCTCAGCAGGGCGGCCCAGGCCCCCGAATGGCGGCCCTCCGGGCTTCCCCAGCGGCCTCCGCGTCGCCGGTGAGCTCAGAAAGCCGTCGATGAGTCCGGAAAGGTGAGTCCGGGAAACCGATGGATCCCGGAGATGGTCAGCGGTAGGCGGGGATGCCGGTCAGGGCCTCGCCGAGCACGAGGGTGTGAATTTCCTGGGTTCCCTCGTACGTCAGCACGCTCTCCAGGTTGTTCATGTGCCGAATCACCGGATACTCCAGCGTGATGCCGTTGCCACCCAGGATGGAGCGCGCCTGGCGGGCGATGTCCAGGGCGGCGCGGACGTTGGCGAGCTTGCCGAAGCTGACCTGGTGCGGGGTGAGGGCGCCCTCGTCCTTGAGGCGGCCCAGGTGGAGGGCGGTGAGCTGCGACTGCCCCACACCGACGTACATCCAGGCGAGTTTCTCCTGGGTCAGCTGGAAACCACCGATGGGCCTGCCGAACTGGACGCGGGAGGTGGAGTAGTCGACGGCCGACTCCAGGCAGGCGCGGGCGGCGCCCACCACGCCCCACACGATGCCGAAACGCGCCTCGGACAGGCATGACAGCGGGCCCTTCAGGCCACGCACCCCGGGCAGTACGGCGGAGGCGGGCAGGCGTACGTCGTCGAAGTAGAGCGACGAGGTCACCGAGGCCCGCAGGGACATCTTCCTGTGGATCTCCGGGGCGCTGAACCCCGGGGTGTCCGTGGGCACCACGAAACCGCGGACGCCGTCCTCGGTCCGTGCCCAGACCACGGCGACGTCGGCGACGGAGCCGTTGGTGATCCACATCTTGGAGCCGTTGAGTATCCAGTCGCCCGAGGGGTCCTGCTTGGCGTGGGTGCGCATGCCGGCGGGGTCGGAGCCCTGGTCGGGCTCGGTCAGGCCGAAGCAGCCGATCGCCTCGCCCGCGGCCATCCGGGGGAGCCACTCGTCCTTCTGCTCGTCGGAGCCGTACTTCCAGATCGGGAACATCGCGAGCGAGCCCTGCACGGACACGAACGACCGCAGCCCGGAGTCTCCCGCCTCCAGCTCACGACAGGCCACGCCGTACGAGACGGCGTCGAGGCCCGCGCAGCCGTACCCCTCCAGGTGCATGCCCAGCACGCCGAGCGAGCCGAGGGCCGGGGCGAGCTCGCGGGCGGGGAAGACGGCCTCCTCGAACCAGTCGCCGACGTGGGGGAGGACCCGGTCCGCGACGAACTCTCGTACGGTGTCGCGGATGAGGCGCTGCTCCTCGGCGAGCGCGTCGTCGATGCGCAGGAGATCGTCCATGGGATTTCCCTCTCTCTTCGGCCCTGCCAGGGTATTACCGGTGCCGGTGGGACGGAGGTCAGGGTCGTGACCGGCCTCGGGAGGGGTGAGAGTCAGGGTCGTGCCAGGGGGAATCCCGATGTGAGGAAAGCTCACTCTCGGGCAGTCTGTGGATATGAACGAAAACGACTTCACCGGCGTCAAGAAGCTCCAGAGGACCAAGGACGGGCGCATCATCGCGGGTGTGGCCTCCGGTCTCGGGCGCTACATCGGAGTGGACCCCAACATCATCCGTGCGGCCCTCGCGATCGCCACCTTCTTCGGTGGCCTCGGTATCGCGGTCTACGCGATCGGCTGGGTGCTCCTGCCCGACGAGAGGAAGGACAGGTCGCTCCTGCAGGACGTGATCGACAAGAACAAGGACAACCCGATCTGGGTGGACGCCAAGACCAAGGCCGAGCAGGGCTGGGCCAAGGCCACCAACCAGCACCGCGCGCCGCACCAGCCGGGTTCGGAGTACCCCACCCACCAGGCCCCCTTCCCGCCCGCCGCTCCCCAGGCCCCGTACAGCACGCCCCCTCAGGCCCCGTACGGCACGGAGCACCGGCAGGACGACACCCGTCCCCAGGTGTGAGTCAGGAGGTCGCCTCCGCGCGAACCCTCTCGATGATCTCTTTACGGGAACCTCTCCAGAACACGGCCAGCGCGGCCGCCACGGCGAGCCCGGCCGCGCCGGCCAGCGCGACCACCAGCTCGGGGCCGAGGTGGTCGGCGGCGGCTCCGCCGATCAGGATGCCGACGCCCTGGGAGGCGAGCAGGCCGGACTGGACCAGGCCGAAGGCCTGTCCCCGCCGCTCGGAGGGGACACACTGCACGAACGCGGCGTTGGCCGCGAGCTGGTAGGCCCCACCCAGGCCCGAGACGAACCACAACAGCAGCACCACAGGAAGCGGTGGCTGCGCGGCGCACAGGATCAGCGGCGCGCAGGTGAGCATCGCCATCCGGCCCATCGATCGCAACCGGTTCGATGGGCTGACGTAGCGGCTGAAAAGGAACGCGCCGACGACGGTGCCGGTGGGCATGGCGCCCATCAGCAGACCGGTGACCAGCGAGAGCTGCTGGGGATTTCCGGTCAGCTCCGCGGCGTACGGGGCGGCGATCCCCTCGGGCAGCACGTAGAAGCCACAGAGCCAGGCGAAGAGCACCAGCGTACGCAGCCGGGGGTCGCCGAAGACCAGCCTGGCGCCGGCGCGGGTCATCGTCCACATCGAGGGCCGGTTCTCGTCGGCGGGGAGGGGCGCGGGGCGCCGCCGTACCCCGGAGACGATGATGAGCGCGGAGGCGAGGAAGGTCGACGCGTCCAGAGCCAGCGCGCGGTACGGACCCATTCCCATGATCAGGAAGCCGCCGACGGCGAAGCCGAGCATCTGCGCGCCCTGGTTTGTCATGTTCTGCAGGGCAGAGCCCGCCACGTAGCGATCGCCCTTGAGCAGCTCCGGCAGCAGGGCCGCCCGCGCCGCGGAGAACGGCGCGCTGAGCAGCACCACACAGAAGACCAGCACGCAGAGCGTGGCGAACGAGACGCCGGGCACCGCCATGAGCGCGACGAGGAGGGCCCGGAGCAGGTCGCAGGCGATCATGATGCCCCGGCGGGCGTAGCGGTCGGCGAGGCCCGCGAGAAGCGGCCCGCCGATGATCGGCGGCAGGTAGGTCAGGGCGTAGACCGAGGCCGTCGCGAGGGGCGAGTCCGTCCGTTCGAAGACGAGAATGGACAGTGCCACCCGTGAGAGCTGGTCACCGAGGAGGGAAAGTCCTTGGCCCAGCCAGAGCGCACGGAACTCCCTGATGGCGATGACCTCGCCGTAGGTCGCTTGGCGTTCCGCCGGACGGCGGTGCCGCCCGGGTGGTCGGCCGGACTTTGTCGCCGCCATAGGACTCCGCTGAGCTCGCAGGCACACTGACTGTGGGTGTTCACTGTGTAACCTACGGTGCCTGCTGCGAGGCCGCTGCGCAACCGAAAGCGATTAAGCGCATGCAAACTGTGATGATAAGCCGTGACATTCCGGAAAGAAGGCCTTTGACGTGCAGTGCGGGCTACTTACCAGCCCAGCTCGTGCAACCGGTCATCGTCGATGCCGAAATGGTGGGCGATCTCATGAACGACGGTTATCTGAACCTCTTCGATGACCTGGTCCTCGGTCTCGCAGATCGAGCAGATCGGGTTGCGGTAGATCTCGATCCGGTCGGGTAACACTCCTGCGTACCAGTCGCCCCGCTCGGTGAGCGGAATACCCGTGTAGAGGCCCAGAAGATTCGGTTCAGGGGGGTCGTCCACGACGACGAGCACCACGTTGTCCATGACTTTCGTCAGCTCGGGGGGAATGGTGTCCAGGGCTTCGGCCACTAGCTCCTCAAACTTCTCCCGCGAGATCTCGATCACACTCGTCATTCTGCCCCGTGATCCCGGGTAGAGGTGGAGGCGCATGAAATTCGCTGATTGGACCCAGGGAGCCCGCCGTTTCGTCACCGGTCTCGTCACCGGGCGAATCGCCCGCGGCGTGGCCGTCGCCGCCGTCGCCCTGGCCGGTGCGTGGCTCGGCGTCATGCTGGGCGGTGCCGTACGGGCCAACGTCGGCCCGGTGGAGCTCGGCATGTCGGCGGAGCCCTCGTGGACCGGGGAGACCGTCGTCGACGCACACCCCTTCGGCACACTTCTGTTCGACACCCACGACGCCCCCGTCGGCCTCCGCGTGACCCTGCAGAACATCAACCCCGAGCGGGCCCGCGGATTCCTGGACGACCCGCGCTTCTCCGCCGACCGCCTCCCAGCGCTGCTGGAGGAGGAGTTGAGTGCCGGAGTCAGGACGCTGGTCCTGCGCGCCGCGCTCAGCGGCCTGGTGGGCGCCCTGGTGACGTCCCTGATCGTCTTCCGCAGGCCGGGACCGGCCCTGGCGGGCCTGCTGGGCATCACCGTCGCGATCGCCGGTACGGGAGCCGCCGTCGCCCTCACCTTCAGGCCCGACTCGGTGGTGGAGCCCAAGTACACCGGCCTGCTCGCCGGCGCGCCGTCCCTCGTCGGCGACGCCGAGTCGATCGTGACCAGGTTCGAGTCCTACCGGGTCCAGCTCGCCAAGCTCGTCAACAACGTCTCCCAGCTCTACGACACCGTCTCCGCCCTGCCGGTCTACGACGCCGACCCCACCTCGATCCGGGTGCTGCACGTCTCCGACATCCATCTCAGCCCCATCGCCTGGAACCTCATCCGCTCCATCACCGCCCAGTTCAAGATCGACGCGATCATCGACACCGGCGACCTGACCGATCACGGCACGGGCCCCGAGGACAGGTTCACCGAGGAGATCAGCACCTTCGGGGTTCCGTACGTCTTCGTCAGGGGCAACCACGACTCCATGGCCACCCAGCGGGCCGTGGCCAAACAGAAGGGCGCGGTCGTCCTCGACGGCGAGACCAAGACCGTGGCGGGGCTGCGCATCTACGGCATCGGCGACCCCCGGTTCACCCCGGACAAATCCGTCCCCGTCGACTCGAACCTCGAATCGCTCGACGCCCTCGGCCGATCGCACGCCGCCGAACTGGCGAAGCTGCCCAAGCAGGTCGATCTTGTCGCCGTCCACGACCCGACGATCGCCAAGGGGCTCTCCGGAGCGGCCCCGATGGTCCTCGCCGGCCACTCCCACGCGCGATCCACCGAGCTGCTGCCCTCCGGCACCCGCGTCCTGGTCCAGGGATCCACCGGCGGAGCCGGCCTGCGGGCCCTCGAACACGACGAGCCGACCCCCGTCGAGGCCTCCGTTCTGTACTTCGACGCCCACACGAACCGCCTGCGGGCCTGGGACGACATCACCCTGGGCGGGCTGGGCGAGCAGTCGGTTCAGATCCAGCGTCACGTTGAGACCGACCCTGGCCGTACAATTTCTCCTGTGCCGACGACCGCCCCGTCTCCAACGGGGTCCGTCACCGTCACACCGTCGCCGTAGGTCGCAAACCGCTTTGGCAACAGGGCAAAAGTCCCCTATGCTTCAGAGGTCTCCAACGGAAGACGGCAACGGAACGAGACGAGAGTCTTGAGCCCCCATCGTCTAGTGGCCTAGGACACCGCCCTTTCAAGGCGGCGACACGGGTTCGAATCCCGTTGGGGGCACGGCCGAGCCAAGGCTCGCCAGGGAAACGGCAGGTCGAAGACCTCCGGAAAACTGGTAAGCTAAGCGAGGCAAGAACGACCGGGACAAAAGCCCCGGAAGCAAGGTCCTGTAGAGCAGTTTGGAGTGCTCGCCACCCTGTCAAGGTGGAGGTCGCGGGTTCAAGTCCCGTCAGGACCGCTCTGGTAGGTGTTCGATCCACCACCGAGGTCAGGTAGCTCAGTCGGTACGAGCGTCCGCCTGAAAAGCGGAAGGTCGGCGGTTCGACCCCGCCCCTGACCACAGCAACTGAGCAGCACAAACGCCCCGAGCCAATCAAGGCCCGGGGCTTTTTGATGCCTGGTGACAGCAACGCTGACAGCAACGTCGATCCTTGGCTTGCTATGACATTGATATAGGAATCTAGGAATCGCTGCCAACCTCATATGTGTCCGAGCTACGCTAGGTTCTTGCAAGTCGGAACGAGGCCAATGTCGCCAGCAAAACCGCTAGCGACACGGTGAGCTGGCCCGACTCGGTTGGTAGCCGAGCCGGGCGTAGCTACGAAGGGAAGGGCCCGTCCACTAGCTCATAAGAGCTAGTAAAGCCGCCGCTAACGGTGCCAACCTTGTCACGGCGTCTAGGACGGGCCACACCCACGCCCACGATCTTTGTGGACGCCGGTGCTTTGCGGTCACATACATCACCTCCTCTCGCTGTCGGGGCTAAAACACAGCACCCGACATAGATCGGTGAGGAAGCGGTGCGGACTGCTGTCCCGCAGGTGTAGCTGTCCCAGGCTAAAGCAGCGGAGCACGCCGAATCTTGGTATACGCCGAACTTCTAAAAGATCCTCCCGACAAACGAAGATCGCCCTGACCGAAGTGGCCAAGGCGATCTAGGAATTGGGTTTCAGCCGAGCGCATCCCCTAGTTTGCCGAGGGCGTTGCGCTTGTCGTCGAGGGAGACATGGGCGTAGATGGTCATGGTCACTTCGATGTCGCTGTGGCCGACGATGTCGCGGACGACCTGGGGCGGTACGCCGAGGTTGAGCAGCAGGGTCACGCAGGTGTGGCGGAGGTCGTGAAAGCGCATGTCGCCGAGGCCGGCGGCCTTGCGGATGGCTCCCCAGCTTCGTCGGAGGTTGTCCGGCTCCATGGGCGTTCCACGCCGAGACGGAAAGACCAAGCCGTGTTCCTCCCAGTCGTCCCAGCGGTCGGAGCGTTCGGCGAACTGTCGCCTGCGGTGCTCCCGAAGCGCCTCGACGCAGATCGAGGGAAGCGGGACAGTCCGCTCGGAGTCATTGGTCTTGGGCCGGACGAACTGGAGTCGGCCCCCGACCCGCTGGAGGGTCTGGATCACTTCGAGTTTCGCGCCGTCGAGGTCGATGTCCACCCAGCGGAGCCCGAGGAGCTCCCCGCGCCGCAGGCCGAGGCAGAGCGCCAGGACGTAGAGCGCCGACAGCCGATGCTCGTGAGCAGCCTTGAGAACCGCACGCGACTGAGGCACGGTCAGACCGCGATTGACCTTGTACTTGGGAACCGGGACCTTGACGAGCTTGGCCGCATTGCGCGGGATGATTTCCTCTCGTACCGCGGACTCCAGGGCGTTGCGGAGTACGGCGTGTACGGACTGAACCATGCGGGTCGACAGCCGGGACTCGCAGCACTCGCCGTCCTTGAGCGCGCAGCAGACGGGAGTCTCACGAGAGGCGTCCCAGCCATGCTTGCAGCACTGGCACTCGGTGCGGGTCCGGGTGATGAACAGCCGGACCTCCTGGGCGTTGAGCTTGTTCAGCCGCCGCTTGCCCAGGCCGGGAACCAGATGCAGCCGGACGACGCTCTCGTAGCCCTGGTAGGTCTTGGGACGCCGCTCCTCACGGACGATGTACTTGAGCCAGTAGTTCAGGTAGTCGCCGACCGTCCAGTTCTCCGAGGAGACGGGGATGCCCTCGTCGGAGTTCTTGAGAAGCTCGGTCAGCTTCTTCCGCGCGTCTTCCTGGGATCGAGCCGAGCCCTGCACGCGTTTGACGGCTCCGCCCGTGGTGGGCACGAAGGCGGCGTAGCCGTACCGGCCGTCCTTCCGAGGCCAGATGCTTCCCTCACCGTTGGAGCGCTTCCGCATGCGGCGCTTGCTCTGCCGCTTCGGCTCTTCTTCGGGCGTACCGAGTGCTGTCCTGGTCATCACGCCGCCTCCATCAGGTTGTGGATGCACTCGGCCACCGCGTCGACCGGGATGAGACGGCGACGGCGGATCTTCAGGCTTCGGATCTCGTTCGAGCGGATCAGGCAGTAGAGGGTCCACCGGCTCACCCGGAGGCGAGCGGCGGCCTCGTCGACGGTCAGGAGTTGCTCGTCATCCATGCGCGGCCTCCGGCGGGAGTGTGGGAGGGAGTAGATCGGTGCCGCTTAAGGCGGCGGCGAGGAGCCGTTCACCGGCAGACAGACCCTGTCCGGCGTAGTCCCAGTGGGAGGTGATGAGCACGGTGTCCTCTTCGAAGAGGGGGAGTCGGCCGGTGCTGACGGCCTCGTCGCGCATGTGGTCGGCCCGGTCGGCACGGAGGTCGCCGAGGGTGGTGGAGTAGCGCCGTGACTTCGTGGAGAAGTGGCCGCGGAAGCCGAGCATGTGAGCCCATTGCACGAGCCGGAATTCGGTCAGCTCGTCGAGCACGCCCAGGCGCAGGCACTCGGCGATGAGCCGTCGAGGGTGGTCGCGGATCGGCAGGGCGGCCAGGTCGTCGAGGAGGTTGATGCGCCGGTCCAGCGTGCCGACGCACTCGGCGGCTTTGGTCGCGTACTTGGCGATGTAGGCGGCGACGGCCTGTTCGGAGAGGTCGCCGTCCATGCTGATCTGCCGGACGTCGAGCTGCGCACCCCACCGGAAGACCCGCGTTGGTTCACCGGGAACCTTCGGCACGGTCACCGCGACCGCCGAGGCGGCATGCCGTACGGCGTCCGTCATCAGGTCGGCCGTCGCCCAGGCCGAGGGAGCCGTGACCGGTCCCTCCGAGCCGTCGAGGCGGATCACGGCATGGAAGTGGACGACCCCGCGCCGTTGGTACTCGGCCACCTTGGCGAAGGAGATGACGGCCTGTTCCCGTAGTTCCCGTTGGGTCAGTCCGGCGTTCTTGGCGATGCGTCGGCGCAGTGCCTCGGTGAAGCGTCGCCACAGCTCCGGGGACATCGCGTTGAACAGCACCGAGCCCGCGTAGTCGTAGCACTCCGGGCACAGCGGTTCACCGAGGCACGGTTCGTCGGCCCCATGCCGGGAGATGCAGGACATGACCCGTCCGTGCGGACACGTCTCGGCGTCGCGGCGGGCGTGACAGGGCAGGACCTTGCCGTTCTTCTCTCGTCGTACGTGCACCGGTCCGAAGGACGGCGCGGTGAGTGTGACGAACAGGCAGGGGTGCGCGCTCACCGAGGCCGGGACACCCTTGCCACCGACCAGGCCCGCGCGCACCAGCTGGTAGGTGTCAGCCCGGTAGGTCTCGGCGCAGGACGGGCAGCGGGTCGCGCGGCGGGTCTTGCAGGCCACCCGCAGTACGCCGTCCGGTTCCAGGTGGGTGCTGTAGCGGTGCAGGAGCGTGCCGGTCGCGCGGTCCCAGTATTCGACCTTTCCGCGCAGGTGGATCGGCTGTCGGCAGCCGCCGGTCCGGCGGATCTGGGAGGCCCAGCGCTCATAGTGGGGATCGCGGAGCCGGGAGATCATTCCGGCTACCGCGTGTGGATCGGTCAGGGTGGGCAAGATGGGTTCCGTCCTGTGCAGAGTGATCTGTGAGGGATGGCCCCCGGCGTGGCGCGGAACTTGGCGGTTGTGTGGCCACGCGGGGGCGCTCACGGCTATGCGCCGTGGTTGTCGATCCCGATGCCGTCGCAGTCGGGGCAGGTCTCGCCGTCACCGGTGACGCCGGTTCCGTTGCAGGTGCAGCAGCGGTAACGAACCACCTGGAGTGGCTCGGTCTCGGCAGGCATGGAGAACTCCCTTCACGCCGTGCGCAGGTGGCGCAGTAGGTCGGAGGCGAGCTGGCCGGAGACGCCCAAACGGGCGCGTAGCAGGTCGAGGGTGATGGGCTTGCCGTGCTTGGCGTGATGCTCGTCGGCCACGCGGCGGGCGTAGTCGAGGAGCGCGGGAGACGGTTCGGCGCCGTCGCCCTGGTCGTCGTCGGAGACGGGGAGGAGAACCGGAAGCGCGGTGACCGACTCGGGTACGGCCGGGGAGGGTTCGGGGCGGGGACCGGTCGCCCGGCGTTCCAGTATTGAGACGGCGATCAGGAACGCCGCAGCGGGAATCCCTGCTGTCAGCCAGCCCCACACAGAAGGTTCGGCTTGATGGAGGTTGGCGGCCAGGGACAGGACGATCCCGGCGACGAGGACGAAGGTCGGCCAGGAGAGCGGACCGGTTCGCTTGCGGCCGATCTCCTTGTCGCGTTGGCGTTCACGGGCGGCCATGACGCAGGTCAGATCGACGCACACGGCCACCGCCCAGGCCATCCAGCCCGTCTGCCCGTGCTCCACCGCTGTCTTCCGTACGTGGGAGAAAGAGCCGGCACCGGCGATGAGCGCCAGGACGATGACGGGACCGGAGTCCAGCAACCAGGAGGCGAGGCGTCGCATGGTGGTCAGCCCTTCCGGAGTTCCGGGAGTACGGGGTCAGGGGTGAGGAACTCGGCGAGGTCGGCATCGGTCACCTCGGCGCAGTGGGTACCGGCCGTGATCTCCGCCCAGGACGGAGTGAGATTGGCGTAGGTGTGAGTGGCGTCTTCGGCGGCCTGCTCGGAGACGTAGAAGGAGCGCGCCCGGTACCACTGGCCGTCCTGTCCGGCCACGATCGCGACGCCGGGTGTCTCGGAGGCGATGGCCCGAGCGGAGACGAGCGCCGCAGGGTCGAGATCGCCGAGGGTCATGGTCGCGGTTTCGGGATCGTTGACGCGATGGCAGATCCGTCCCGAGCACTGAGCGCGCAGCGCAGTGACGCCGGGACCGAGGTCGGAGCCGATGCGCTGGCCGCAGCAGAACAGATAGATCCCGAACGCCCGCCCGAGCTGGGCAACCCGCAGCAGCGCCGTTGACGTCTTGGCGATCTCGTCTTTCTCGGACTTGTCGGCCATCAGATACAGCTCGGCCAGTTCGTCGACCAGGACCACGACGGGAACCGGCCGCCGGTCGCTGGACAGCTGCCAGATGTTGCGCGCTCCGGCCGTACGGCACACGGCCATCCGGTTGGCCATCAGCGCGACGAGGTCATCCAGCAGTTCCACACATTCGGTGCGGGAGGTGGCCAGCGCTGAGAGGCGAGGTTCGTAGGGGGTGAACTCGACCCCGCCCTTGAGGTCGAAGCCGACGAGCGCGACCGGTTGCGGGGAGAGTCCGATGATCAGGGCGTTGGCCAGGTTCGACTTGCCCGATTGGGTGGCGCCCGCGTTGAGCCAGTGCGGGACCGTCCGGAAGTCGATGACCCAGGGGGAGCCGGTCTCCAACCGGCCGACGGTGACTTTGAGGAGTTCGGTCGAGACGGGAACCTGACTGATCCGGACCAGCGGGTCTCGGATGGTCGCGGCGAGGGTGACGCGGCCCCGTTTGGTCGAGGAGACGCGTACGGCGTGTACGCGCCAGGAGTGCGCGAGCCGGTCGGCGACCTGGGCGTAGTCCTCGGGGATCTGTCCCTCCAGGAGACGGACGGTGACGCGCCAGCCGTGACGGGTCGGCATGGGCAGCCACATCCACGGCTTGGTGTCGACCGCGACTCGTTGCAGGCGTCGCTTGACGCGGACGAGGCCGGTCGAGGAGATCAGGCCGGGGACGGTGGTGAACCAGAAGCGCTGCCGCTTCTTGGTCAGTCCGCAGCCCAAGGTGACCTTGCGCCAGGTGAAGCGGACCGTGACGGCGGTCAGCGGGTAGCCGAGGCACAGCCAGAAGGACCGGTGGTGCCAGCGGTGCCAGGCCCAGAGCCCGGCCACCGAGGTGGCCAGGACTCCGAGCGTGAGGAGAAGACCGTCAGACACCGCGTGCCTCCACGGTGGTGGCGGCCAGGAGTGCCGAGGCGCGGTAGGCGATGCCCCAGCGGCCGGACAGTTCCCAGACGTAGCCGACCAGGCCGACAGGCTTGACCTCGTTGCCGGGGAAGACCGAGGGCTCTCCGACGACGCCGATCTTGACCAGCTCGATCTTGCCGAAGGCGTCCTCAACGGAGAACAGCACCTCGTAGACGGTCTGGCCGCTGGCCTTGTCGGTCTTCAACTCGCCGGTCTCCTTGTTCACGATGCGCGGGCACGGAGCCTTCACGCAGATGAACTGGAGCCGGGAGACATCGACCGGGATGGGGATGTTGCGCATGCTGAAAACACCTCTCGTCTGCCTACTGAGCAGGGCATGGGGGACGAGGGAGATCGCACGCCGTCAGAACCGAACGCGATAGCATCGAAGCGCCAACTAGGGTGCTGACCGCATCCGGCCTGGGCGGGTCTCCCGCTCAGGCCACTTTCATGTGTGGCCTGTCTCCGCTCTTCAAGAGCGGTCTTTCGCTATTTGCCCCTGAAACGCAGAAGAGCGTTTGCGTTGGGCTGTCACCTCCTGTTGGGGAGAGCTTCAGCGTCAACACAAACGCTACCTCGCACCGCGAGTACCTGCTAGTACTTTTAGTATTAGTGCACGTACTTTTTCTACACTCCAACTCGGTCGGCGAGTTCCCGCAGCTCAGACGAGGGCGGGTCTTGCATGGTCAGCAAATCGGACACCAGCTGGTAGGTGATTCGGTGGTTCCGTATCTGTTCCGGCGTGATGGCTTCGGCTTCCAGCAGTGCGGACACGGCCTCTGCGACCTGACGACGCTGGGCATGAGCGCGAGCAAGGTCTATCTGGAGCCGCGCGCGCCGCTCACTCGAAAGCGGCGAGGTGTCGACCGCCGTCCCGACTCGCAGCGCGTGACCGGCGTCTCCCAGCTCGACCGCCACCGCCACCTCGTGAAGCGCGACGTTGGCCGGACCGAACTCGGTGTTGTAGTCGTTGCGTCCCTCTTCCAACCGCTCCGCGACCTCACGAGCCCGCGCCAGGTGCTGGTACGCGGTGTCCGCCTCGTTCAGCCGGGAAGCGGCCACGGCCCGCTGCAGGGTAAGTCCACCCCACAGCGACATGGCCTCGGGCTTGCCCTCGTCGACCATGAACCACAGAGCCTCGGCGGCCGTACGAGCCGTCTCCTCCACCTGGTCGAAGTGACGCGCACCCAGGAAGACGAAGCCGAGCCGGAAAGCGCCGGCCGCCATCATCAGCGCGTTGCCCGCCCGCTCCGCGGCGACGATCGCCCGATCTGCGGCGATCCACGCGGCCTCGGGCTCACCGAGCTTGGCGAGCGCGGCCGAGCACGCCTGGTAGGTCACCGCGAGCAACTCGAACAGCTCCGCCCGCCGCTCCTCAGGAGCCGATCGAGCAGCCGACTCCAACGCGGGCACCAGACCCCGCAGCAGATCGGCCAGCTCCACATACCGGCTCTCGTGCGTCAGGTCCCAGGCCCGATCGACCCGCGGCTTGATCTCCGACGTGGCCGGGACAGGGGCCGAGTGCAGCATGGCCCGCAGGGAGTGTGCTCCCGACAGCACCAGGCGCAGACCGGCCGTTCCCGGAATCTCCTCGGCGGAAGCGGCGACTACCGGCGCCTCGGCGGCCAGCTCTGAGAGCGGGATGTCGAGAGCCTCGGCGACCTTCTCCAGTACCGACATGCGATCGACCTTGCGGACCCCGCGCTCCACCTGCGAGATCCACGCCACCGACCGATCGACCAGCCGCGCCAGCTCCGGCTGTGACAGGCCGCGTCGCTTGCGTTCCTGGGCGATGCGTCGCCCCAGGGCTCTTTGGTACTCGGTGCTCACCCCGCCGTTCCCTTGCCGCTCTGGAGGGTGAGCCAGTCGACCTCGACCGAGGACAGCAGCTCTTCCCGAGCGCCCAGGAACCGCTTGGTGTGCTCCTGCTCCTCGTGGGTGTCGAAGGCCGCGCGGTCCCGGTAGAGCTCGTAGAAGATCCGCTGGAGCGGCTGGCCGTCGACCCGGTGCGATGCGTACACCAGCGTTCCCGGCTCACCGTCGCGGATCTTCTCGATGGTCTCGCCGACCAGCTGATCGAATGCCTCGGCGGTTGCCTCGTCCTTACAGGTGAATCGGACCATCAGACCGAACATGGGTGTCCTCCTTCGTCGGAGCCTCTACGAGATCAGTACTTATTGTGCGGCGCAAGTACCCCAAGTGGCTTGCACTATAAGTATGGTACTCGTACTTTAAGTATCAGTCACATGGCGAGTGCCCCTGACCTGCTTGATCGCGAGGTGAGCCGACGATGACCCCACCCCCAGACAGCCGTGAAGGCGCCGGAAGATGGCACCGAACCTTCCTTGGAGAGAAGGAACAGGTGCGCGCGGCCCGCCGCTTCGTGAAGACTCACCTCCCCGACCACCCGGACGCCGAACTCATCGCCAGCGAACTGGCGACCAACGCCGTCGAGCACACGCGCACGGGACAGCCGAACGGACTCTTCACCGCGACCGTCAAGCGCCACCCCGACGGCACCGCCTACATAGAGATCGCCGACCAGGGCGGCCCCGCCGCGTTCGGCCTCCCTACCCCCAACCGCGAAGGCGGACGAGGGCTCTACCTCGTGACCGCCCTCACCAGCGCATGGGGAGTCAAGGGCGACGCCGCCGGCCGAACGGTCTGGGTCGAGCTACCCCCACCCGCTCCATGAGCACCACACCCCCAGCGCTACGCATTCTCCGCGAGCGCTTCCCCGCCTGGGCGTTCCTCTACAACCCCTTCGCGTATCGGTGGTTCGCCCTCCATGGCCGCACGACCACGCTCACCGCTGACACCGCCGAGGAACTCGCGGCCCGCGTCGAGCGCTTCCAGTCACGCCGCCCTCTGATCAGACCTCAACCGCGGCGATGACTTGTACCCATCACGCGATCACGCTGGCCTGCCCGATCGAGTGCCTCAGGCCCGTGCTGTCCGCCAGGGCCTACAACCCGCTCACGCAAGCCTGCGGAGCTTCGTTCGACCGGCTCGACACGGTCGCAGACGTCATCACGCTTTTGCGCACACGCCAGCTCAATCAGGTCTGGGGCCTCGGTCCCCGGCGTATCGGCGAGATCGAAGTAACCCTGGTGTTCGTCGGCTTGACCTGCGACCACGGCAGTCCGCTCAGCGACAACCTGTGAAGCACCAGGTAAGAACGTCGTAACAGCTACCATGCGTTCAAGATCATCGGAGTTCGCCTACTCCGGATGAGAACTTTCTCTACGGTTTCAAGGCGCGTGCCGCCTGCGGCGTCTCGCGCGCATGGGCGGTCGCTGGCCGCGCTGCGGCTCTTCGGCCGGTCGCGGCCAGCACCGCCCACGCGCTGAGGAACACCCACGCCGACAGCCAGATGCCGAATCAGTGCGTTACCGAGTACAGCGGGGTCTGTAACAACGAGCATTCACGTTGGCGCGGTCTTGGGGATCTTCCGCCATTGGCGGCGCGAGATGTCGGCGGGCTCTGGTAAGACTTCATCTTGTGACGACCGTGCCAGCCTGGACTATCAATGCTGAGGACCGTAAGAAGGAACAGGAGCGAGCTGAGCTTCACCGGGTGATCTGGAAGATCGCCAACGATCTACGTGGAAGCGTGGATGGCTGGGACTTCAAGACGTATGTGCTGGGGGTGCTGTTCTACCGGTTCATCTCCGAGAACCTGACGGCCTACCTCAACGAGGCGGAGCGCAGTGCAGGCAACGAGGACTTCGATTATCGTTACCTGTCCAACGCGGATGCCGAGCTCGGGCGTGAGGAGACGGTCAAGGAGAAGGGTTTCTTCATCCTGCCCCAGGACCTCTTCGCGAACGTCCGCGAGCGGGCCAACAGGGACGAGAACCTTAACGAGACTCTGGCGCGGGTGTTTACCAACATTGAGGCCAGTGCGGTTGGTACCGCTTCCGAGGATGACATCAAGGGTCTCTTCACTGACCTCGACGTCAACAGTGGCAAGCTCGGCCCGACCGTCGTGAAGCGCAACGAGAAGCTGGTCAAGCTCCTCGATGCAATCGGGTCGCTGGACTTCGGCAACGGCGAGTTCAACGAGAACACCATCGACCTGTTCGGTGACGCCTATGAGTACCTGATGCAGATGTACGCGTCCTCGGCCGGCAAGTCCGGCGGGGAGTACTACACGCCGCAGGAGGTCTCCGAGCTGCTCGCTAGGATCACCGTTGTCGGCAAGACCGAGGTGAACAAGGTCTATGACCCCGCCTGTGGCTCGGGTTCGCTGCTACTGAAGTTCAAAAAGGTGCTGCCCAATGGGGTGCGGCAGGGTTACTTCGGTCAGGAGATCAACCTGACCACCTACAACCTGTGCCGGATTAACATGTTCCTGCACGATGTTCCGTACGAGAAGTTCGACATCGCCCACGGCGACACGCTGATTGACCCGTACCACTGGGACGACGAGCCATTCGAGGCGATCGTTTCCAACCCGCCGTACTCCACGCGCTGGGAAGGTGATTCGAACCCGCTGCTGATCAACGACGAGCGGTACGCCCCCGCCGGTGTGCTGGCGCCGAAATCGAAGGCTGACCTGGCGTTCACGATGCACATGTTGTCGTGGCTGGCGGTCAACGGCACGGCCGCAATCGTCGAGTTCCCCGGTGTGCTATACCGCGGCGGTGCGGAGCAGAAGATCCGCAAGTACTTGATCGACAACAACTACGTCGACACCGTCATCCAGCTCCCACCGGACCTCTTCTTCGGGGTGACAATCGCGACCTGCATCATTGTGCTGAGGAAGTCGAAGATCGACAACCAGGTGCTCTTCATCGACGCCTCGGCCGAGTTCATGCGTCAGGGCAATAAAAACAAGCTCGCCGCCAGCCACCAAGCCAAGATCTTGGAGACGTTCACGCGCCGGGAGGCCATCGACCACTTCGCAGCCATGGTCGACTACGAGACTATCCGTGACAACAAGTACAACATCGCGGTTAGTTCGTACGTCGCGGCCGAGGACACCCGCGAAGCGGTCGATATCAAGGCGTTGAACGTCGAAATTGCTCGGATAGTCGCCCGCCAAGCTGAGCTGCGCACCCAAATCGACGCCATTGTCGGCGACCTGGAATCTGTCGATGCGACTGTCTGAATTATTGTCCAAAGCCCCTGTGAAGGAGGAGGCACAGGTGGAGCGCTTCCTCAATGCTCGCCTGCCTTGGGGTAAACACAAGACGATCGAGGTCGGCAAGGTCGCTATCAATTTCAAGTGCAAGACCTGCGACAACGTTCGGACGTTCATGTCGGGTGACAAGCTGTCCTGCCTCGGTGTTGGTGATCGGGTGGTGAGCATCGACGCGTGCCTCAAATGCCCAGTCTGCAAAGCGACCGTAGAAGCTTGGTTCCTCGTGGTGTCCAGGGATGAACTGGACGGACAGGCGCCGACCGTGCGGTTGGAGCGCTACGTAGACAACCGGCGCGGCATGGCGAGTCGGGTCGAAGTCGGCGCCGGTGATTTCGATGATCTGTTGGAGCGTGCGCAGCTCGCCTACGAGGTACAACTTGGTACGGGGGCTATGGTTTACCTTCGGAAAATCTTTGAAGCGATCACCAAGCAGGTCGCAGATATTGCAGGCATATCCACCACCGGAAACAATGGTGGTCGCAAGCCGTTCCGCAACCTCCTGCAAGAGGTTGATGAACAGCATCACATTATTCCGGCGGCATTCTCCAGTGACGGATACAAGTTATTCAGTGAGCTGAGTGAGATCGTTCACGGAGATTCAAGTGAGGAAATTGCCCTGCAGAAGTACCACCCCTGCCGAAGTTTGGTCATCGGCATCATCCGGAATGTCGCCAGCGATCAGGAGATGAAGCGGGCGATCGATGCACTTGGGTGGACTATAAACCAGTTGAACGTGCCTTCGAGTGGGGCGATGGCACCATGAGTGAGATCGACAGGCTGCTTGCCGAGCACTGCCCGGATGGTGTTGAGGTCAAGATGCTCGGCGAGATCGGAACCTTCATCCGGGGACGCCGCTTTACCAAAGCTGACATGGTCAAGAAAGGTATCCCCTGTATCCACTACGGGGAGATCTACACTGAATACGGTGTGTCCACGGAATCTACAATCTCTCACGTAAGAGAGGACTTGCGTAACCAGCTGCGCTACGCGCAGCCGGGGGACGTGATCGTTGCTGGCGTCGGGGAGACGGTCGAGGACGTGGGCAAGGCCGTGGCTTGGCTCGGCGAAGGAGAGGTCGCGTTCCACGATGACTCGTTCCTGTTCCGGAGTGAACTTGATCCGACCTACGTCTCCTACTATTTCCAGACCAGTACCTTTCGTACTGAAAAGGAACAGCATGTCTCCCGCGCCAAAATGAAGCGGCTCTCCAGTAGTGGCTTGAGTAGGATCACGATCCCGGTTCCGCCGCCTGAGGTGCAGTGCGAGATCGTGCGGATTCTCGATAATATGACTGAGTTGCGAGCTGAGTTGCGAGCTGAGTTGCAAGCCGAGCTGCAAGCCCGAACCCGCCAATATGGGCACTACCGTGATCTGATGCTTCGTCTGCCTGCGTCGGGAAAGTCATGGCCTAAGGTCAAGTTGCGCGAAGTTGCTGATATTCGCGTCGGATTCGCATTCAAGAGCAAAGAATTCTCCGAAGATCCTGCTGCAATACGTCTGATCCGAGGAGACAACATCGGACAGGGCCGTCTCAAGCATAAAGGCTACAAGCGCTGGCTCCGGAACGAGAATGACGCACTCGATCCCTTTTTGCTCAGAGAAGGCGACGTAGTCTTGGCGATGGACCGACCATGGATCCCGGCCGGTCTAAAGTGGGCGCAGATCAAGGAAGGCGATGTGCCGGCTTTGCTCGTACAGCGTGTGGCGCGGATGCGAGCTCATTCTGCGCAAGTTGATGAGCGGTTCTTGGGTCGACTGATCGACTCACCGAACTTCACCGAATATGTGCTCAGCGTGCAGACGGGAAACACCGTGCCTCACTTGAGTGGTGCGCAGATCGGCAACTACGAATTCCGCTTGCCGTCGCGTGCAGAGCAAGTTCATCTTGCTGAGCGACTTGAGGCCTTTGATGCACTGATGAACGACCTATCGACGGGCCTTCATGCCGAGATTGATGCTCGGCGGAACCAGTATGAGCACTACCGGGACAAGTTGCTGAAGTTTGAGAAGCGGGTGGCGTGAGTCAGGGCGGCGGTGCGGAGGCACCGGACTCGGCGCTGCGGTACGAGCCGATTGCGGTGAGCGACGAGGCGACGGTGGTCGCCACGTACGAACCGGACGGCGGCAGTGATCAGAGCTACCAGTCTGAGGCGGAGCTTGAGGCCAGTTTCATTAAGATGCTGGGACACCAAGCGTACGAGCGACTTCACATCACGTCGTCGGCTGACTTGGAGGCAAACCTTCGTAGACAGCTAGAGCTGTTGAACAATGTGGTCTTCAGCGACGATGAGTGGAAATGGTTCTTCACCAAGAAGATCGCCTCGAAGAATGAGGGCGTCGTTGAGAAGACATCGCGCATCCAGGAGGACCCGATCCAGGTCCTCGCGCGTGACGACGGCACGAGCAAGAACATCAAGCTGATCGACAAGTCGAACATCCATGCCAACCGACTCCAGGTGATCAATCAGTACGAGACGGTCGGTGAGGGGGCTGGGACGGCTCGCAAGCATCGCTATGACGTGACGATCCTGGTCAACGGGTTGCCGCTAGTACATGTAGAGCTGAAGCGGCGGGGGGTGCCCTTGAAGGAGGCATTCAACCAAATCAACCGCTACCAGAGGGAGTCGTTCTGGACCGATGCCGGCCTGTTTGAGTACGTCCAGATCTTTGTGATCTCCAATGGTACGCACACCAAGTATTACGCGAACACGACGCGAGCACGGAAGGTGGCCGAAGCCGAGGGCGGTAAGCGTGCACGGAAACAGTCCTCGAACTCGTTCGAGTTCACCTCCTGGTGGACCGATGCGAAGAACCGGCGTATCGGTGACCTGACCACGTTCACCCGGACCTTCTTCGTCAAGCACACGCTGCTGAATGTGCTGACGAAGTACAGCGTCTTCGACGTCTCCCGCACGCTGTTAGTGATGCGGCCCTACCAAATCGTGGCAGCCGAGCGGATCCTGCAGCAGATCGTCTCCTCGGGGAACATAAAGTCGACCAGGTCAGAGGCTGGTGGCTACATCTGGCACACCACCGGGTCGGGCAAGACGCTGACGTCGTTCAAGACCGCGCAACTGGCCTCGAAAATGGAGGGCATCGACAAGGTCCTCTTCGTTGTGGACCGCAAGGACCTCGACTACCAGACGCTACTAGAGTACAACCGGTTCGAGAAGGACTCGGTCAACGGATCACGCTCGACTGCGGAGCTTAAACGGCGGCTGCAAGACCCGAACGCCACGATCATCGTGACCACGATCCAGAAGCTGTCGCGGTTCATCGAGCAGAACAAGGGCCACGAGATCACCACGGGTCGTGTGGTGCTGATCTTCGACGAATGCCACCGCAGCCAGTTCGGCGACATGGGCAATGCAGTGCGCAAGGCGTTCCGTCGCTCCCACCTGTTCGGGTTCACTGGCACCCCGATCTTCCCGGAGAACGCGGGCGGTGCGACTAAGGACACTACCGAGAAGATCTTCGGCGACCGGCTGCACACCTACACGATCGTGGACGCGATCAACGACGGAAACGTTCTGCCCTTTCGAGTCTCCTACCTGAATACGGTGCGAGCCAAGGACGAGGTCGAGGACAAACAGGTCGAGGCCATCGACACCGAGGAGGTGCTGCGCAATCCAGAGCGAATCGGATTGAACGTGGGCTACATTCTCGACCACTTCGATACCAAGACCATGCGCACTCAGGGTTACAGCTTGGGTGAGAAACGGGTGCGTGGTTTCAACTCGATGCTGGCGACTGCGTCAATCCCCGCGCTGAAGATCTACTATGACGAGTTCGCTCGGCAACAGGCTGAACGCGCAGCCGCGGACCTGTCCTACCAGCCGCTCAAGATCGCCACGATCTTCAGCTACGCGGCCAACGAGGACGAGCAGGTCGGCGGTGTCCTCGATGACGAGGCGATGGACACCGACAAACTCGACGCCTCCTCCCGCGATTTCCTCGAACGCGCGATCAGTGACTACAACGCAGCTTTCGGCACGATGTACGACACTTCGGGGGCGAAGTTTGAGAACTACTATAAGGACCTTTCGCGTCGGGTGAAGGAGCGTGAGGTCGACCTGGTCATCGTCGTCAACATGTTCTTGACCGGGTTCGACGCAACCACGCTGAACACGCTGTGGGTGGACAAGAACCTCAAGTCCCACGGCCTGATCCAGGCGTTCTCCCGCACTAACCGGATCCTCAATTCAGTCAAGACCTACGGCAATATTGTCTGTTTCCGTAACTTGGAGAAAGCCGTCGACGACGCTTTGGCGCTCTTCGGTAGCTCCGAGGCCCGAGGTGTCGTTCTACTCAAGCCGTACGCCGAGTACCACGCTGCGTACGTCAGTCTGGTTGGGCGGCTCCTGGAACAGTATCCGCCCGGCACCGAACCGTACGGCGAGGCGGCCGAGAAGGCATTTGTCGTGCTCTTCGGCCAGATCCTGAGGTTGCGCAACATCTTGACCTCCTTCGACGAGTTCGCCGAGGACGAGTCGTTGACACCGAGACAGCTGCAGAACTACACCAGCGTCTACAACGCCCTATGGGAGAAGCACCGCAAGCGCGACGCCGGGGAGAAGGAGTCGATCCTCGACGACGTCGTATTCGAGATCGAGCTCATAAAGCAGGTTGAGGTCAACATCGACTACATCCTGATGCTGGCGCAGAGGTGGCGTGACGAGGGCCAAGCCAAGATGGGCGAGGAAGGCAGGACGCCATTACGTGCCATCGAGGACGCCGTCGACGCCAGCCCATCACTGCGGAACAAGAAGGACCTGATCATGGAGTTCGTCGACTTCATATCGGTCACAGGCGAGGTCAGCGACGACTGGCGCATCTTCGTCACCCAACGACAAGAAGCCGAACTCACCGAGATCATCGATGCCGAGCGCCTCCGACCCGAGCAGACGAAGTCATTCATCGAAGTGGCCTTCCGCGACGGGGCGATCGCGACCAACGGAACGGCGATCACTCAGATCCTGCCACCGGTCTCCCGCTTCGCGAGGGATAACAATCTCGGCGCCAAGAAGCAGCGCGTCATCACGAAGCTGAACGCATACTTCGAGCGCTTCTTCGGTCTGGCCTGAAAGACACTGCCACCGCAGGTTATCCGGTTTTCCTTCGGAGCTTGGCCGCCCAGCGATGTGAGTCACGTGTCGTCAGATGACGGGCGCAGTCAGGTGCCAGCGGAACATGCGCGGGATGATCAGGGATGGCGAGCGACTGTGAAGCTGCGTTTCTGCAGGTCAGCTCCCCATGGGAAAGTCACAGTCCGAGCTCTCCTGATGCGGGTGTCTCTGTCGAATCCCATGGCAGGGCCGTGACGATCGCTGACTTCGGTAACCGCCGTTGGTTGCTGGGGCGATCGACGCCAAGCCCCTCCTTCGTCGGAACTTGCCACCGGTTGCCATGGCTGAGGTGACAGCAGCGCTGACAGCAACGTCCCCACACACGGACTCACTTCGGCTACCGTCCACCACCCTCTGAGCACGGTCTCCGCCACCCCACCAGGGTGATTGGTCCGCCTGAAAAGCGGAAGGTCGGCGGTTCGACCCCGCCCCTGACCACAGCAACTGAGCAGCACAAACGCCCCGAGCCATTTATGGTCGGGGCGCTTTTCGTTGTGCTTGACGACAACGCGCTCTTTTCGTTGAGGGAGCGAGTTCCGCACCTTGGATCACGAGCCGCTTCACCGCAGGAATGTCAGCGGCAGAAGAAACGCTCAACGCGACCAGTCCGAACTGTTCTGTCCCCTCGCCCTCAACCCCGAACAGCGCGAAGGCGTCACCAGCCGCCGGACCCTGGAGCCTGATGGCACCGCCGGTGTCCGGACTACGGGGAACCTCAGCTCAAGAATCCCCGAAGATCTTCTGTTGATGCGTCAGTTGATTCGGCGCACCGGCTGCCCGGTCAGGCGGGAGATAGTGTCGAAGTCGGCGTCGGCATGCAGCACGGTGAGCTTGTGGTGCCGAGCCGTTACGGCCATGAGGAGATCGACCGGGGAGGCACTCTGGTGCCACCTCTTGTCGGCGAGTTCGCGTTGCAACTCGCTCGTCTCGTCCCAGGCCGATTCGGGGACGACGTAGTACGGGAAGGTCTCCTGGAGCAGATTTCCTGCTTCGTAGAAGGCCGGCCGACCGCCGACGGCTCGGAGATATTCCTGCCTGACCGGCTCGCAGATGCCGACGAGCCCGGCAGAGACCGTCTGGTCCCATTCTGTTCCGACCTGGCCGCGATAGAAGCGGACCAAGGCGCTGGTATCGATGAGATAGAGCTCTGTCACGCCACAGCCTGGGGTGCACTGTCACCCTTGTCGATGGCTGAGAAGTCGATCTCGCCTTCAGCCACCATCTCCCGCATGCGAGCGACGGCCGCCGCCCGCTTGCGTCGATCAACGATCTCTCGTAGAGCGGCGTTGACCGTATCTTTCTTGGACGAGGTGCCGAGGAACTTCGCGGCCTCGGCTAGTGCATCGTCATCGAGGTCGATCAGGGTCTTGGTCATGACACCCCCGTCTGTATATACGAACTGAGATTAATATATCAGCGATGTTGATCCGGAGACGCTGTTCGCAACCTGAACGCGCGAAAAGGAGGGTCACGTCCCTGCCAGGAGGTTGGAGGCTGTCGGTTGTCGGGGGTTGGGATGTGTCTGTGGAGGTGGTGTACAGCAGTGGCATACAGCTGGGTGACGGCTACTCCTTGCAGGTCGGTTCTGGCCCCAGCGATGGCAACATGTGTTGGTGTCTGAGGGGGGGCGGCCGGTCTCGGTTCTGGAACGCGAGGGTTGACGACAACGGTGACGACAACGTCGGCCACCGCGAGCACACCTCGGCGGCCGTCCACAGCCTTCTGGCCTCGTGTCCGTCGAGGGGAACCGGGTGATCGCTCCGCCTGAAAAAGTGGAAGGTCGGCGGTTCGACCCCGCCCCTGACCACAGCGACTGAGCAGCACAAACGTCCCGAGCCAATCATGGTCGGGGCGCTTTTCGTTGTGCTTGACGACAACGGGTTCTGACGTTCCAGGTGGAGGTCGGCTTCGGCTACGTGGGCCCCGACACCCACAAGGCCGCCCCGGCAGCCTGACCACCACACCAAAGGCGTTCGCCGAAGCGGAACGAGCTCAGGCATCCCGCTGCAAGATCGTAATGAGACGCGAGTCATCGGAGTGATGTCCAGCCCGGATAATGCTGCGATGGTGTTTCGTGCGTTATATGTACTGATCATCTTGTTTATGGTTGTGGGGGTTTCCGCGTGCTCGGTCATCCCTGAGCCATTGATTTCCAAGGCGACAGGAAGAGAGTCCTACCGCGAATCGAGCGAGGCGATGATGCCTACGCTCAAGAAGGGTGCCGTGGTAACCGGTACGGTGACCGACGGGACGTACACACCCAAGACGGGTGACGTCATTGCCTTTCTGCCCCCGAAGTCGTGGGGCGGAAGTGGCGGCTACATGATCAAACGAATCATCGGCGTTCCAGGGAACACGGTCGGTTGCTGCGACCCGCAGCATCGGATGGTCATTGACGGTAAGCCGGTGGATGAACCATATGTGACCAACGAGCGGGCTTCGCAGCTCATCTTCGAGCCGATAGTCGTCCCGGAGGGGTGTATCTGGGTCCAAGGCGACAATCGCGATGTCTCTCTTGACTCGCGTAACCACCATCGCGTGGGGGTTGACGGCACCGTTCCCGTGTCCAACGTCATCGGAGTCATCGACGTCAGCACCGCGAAGTAGAACTCGCTCATGAAGCGTTCGACGATCGTGGTGCTCGTGGTCGTTGTTGTATGGGGCGGTACCCTGATCGTTCCCGTCGCTTTCCAACCCCCAGGTTTTTCGTGTCCTGGACGATCCCGCCCAAACGCAGGATCATGAGAACGTGAGCAGGACGGACAACACGATGCCGCTTCGCTTGCAGGAGGAGGATGGTCGCCGCTACAGGCACGATGTGGGCGGCTCCTATTCGGGCGTCGGTGAAGATGCCAACCTGGCGGAGCGCAAGGCCCGGCAACGGGTACGACTCACATTGCTGCGCGGTGAGGAACCGGAGCCGACCAGGCATCGCCATTGCGAAAAGTGGCGCTATTAACGAGGGCGGCAATGAAGCGTCCCGGAAGGTGACCTCCGGGACGCTTCATTTGTGTACGTGCGATGTCAGCCGAGGGCGTCGCCGGGGGTGCCGTTTCGCCCGGGAAGAGGCTGGACAGGTACGAGCGGGGATTCTGGTGAACCCGGCCCACGAGGCGGCACCGTACGTCACGGCGACGATCGGCGCTCACGGCGGCGCGGTGCTGGTCAGGGCCAACGAAGAGACCGCCGGCGCCACGGCCGGGTGGGGGCGCACGCTGCCGCGGCGCGTTTTCGAAGTCGCCGCCAAGGAGGAGATGATCGAGGCGGTGTCGGCCGCCGTCCGTTTGATGGTCCACGGCGACGGCCCTCGCTGAGCCGAGGCTCGCGCCACCGGGGCGACGAGAGCCCAAGGGCGTTGACTTTGTCGCAATCTTTGACGCATCCTATTGATACAAAGTTTGCGTCAAAGGAGATGTCATGACCCGTGAACCGTTACCGGACGACGGCCCGTCGGCGCGTACGACCGATCTGCGGCTGGCAGGCGCGTGGCTGACCCGGCACGGCCTGACCGACGCCCGCCCGACCCCGCTGCTCGCCAGTCGGCTGGCGGTCCGTGAACGCGCCCGCCTGGCCACCTACCTCATCCTGGCCGCGCTGATCATCGTCAGCGCACTGGCCGCCGTCTCCGCGTTCGGCAACCCCCAGCCCTATCGCCCGCTACCGCTGCTGGCCCTGACCGCGGCCGTGGCCGGGCTGCTGCTGGCACAGTCGCTGCTCGACCGGTGGGTGCGACGCGTCGACCAGCGGGCGGCCGCGACGCTGTCGCGCAGGGCCGCCCATCCGATCCAGCCCGGCTGGCGGATCGTGCTCGGCCGGCCGTACGCCCTCTTCGCCGGCACCACGTTCGCCGGCGCGATAGCGCTGGCCGCCAGCGCCCTGGCCGTTGCCGATCCCACCGTGCGGCAGCTGGCCGTCGTCGTGCTGATCGGCCTGCTCGGCGCGACGGCCATCACCGCCCTGCAGCTGCGCCACCTGCTACGCCACCCGGTCGTGGCGCAGGACGAGGAGTCGCTCACCGCCGACGTCATCATGCGCGTCGAGGACGCCCGCGAGCTCACCACGCCGAACGTGCAGTGGTCACTGCCCATGGTGCTGCTGTTCGGCACCGCGCCCACCTGGTGGGGCGCCACCGCGATCACCTATCTGATCCTGAGCATGATCGCCCTCATCGCGCTCCGCTTCAAAACGCCGTCGTGCGCGACGGTGGCCCGACAGGTCATGAGCGTCCGATGATCGTCATCGATGCGGCCTCGCCGGTACCGCCGTTCGAGCAGCTACGATCCCAGCTCGCCCGGCAGATCCAGGACCGCACGCTGACCGTGGGCGCCCGGCTGCCGACCATCCGCCACCTCGCGGCCGACCTCGGCCTGGCCGCCAACACCGTCGGCCGCGCCTACCGGGAACTGGAGGAGGCCGGACTGATCGAGACACGCGGACGAGCGGGCTCGTTCGTCTCGGCCACCGGCCAGGAAGGCCGGGAGCGAGCCCACCGGGCCGCCGCCGACTACGCCGCCGTGATCGCCAGCGTCGGCATCGACGAGGACGAGGCGATCCGCATCGTACGAGCGGCCCTGACATCCGGCACGGCAGCACCGACCTCGTCATGACCACGACCCGGCCGCAGGTGTCACGTCGTCGAACGCGCGACGTCGGTGTAGTGGCCGATCAAGCCCGGTGACCTGCTGAGAGCGACCGAACCACGGGGGCGACCAGGTCGTTCGAACGGTGGCGGACGTTATCTCCACCAGTCGCCAGGCGCATGGGAATTCCCATGAAGTCGTTTTCCCGGCCGACTCCCATCAAGGCGGCGCTCCGGATCGTCGGACGAAGGACGTCACGGGCGGCGTCCGCCTGCTCGACTCCCGCCGCGAACCACGGCCCCTGTCTCTCCGCGTGATCAAGCGAAAGGGCACGCGTACCCGGCGGTGCCGATTTCACAGTCATCGAGAAAGCATCTGTTCCTTGTGAAAAGGAGTATCAGTGCGATTAAAACTGACATTGTTCATCGCCGTGGCGACGGTGGCCATCGCGGTGGCAGGCGTGCCCACGTCGGCCGGGGCCCGGATCGGCACGCCGGAGCCGGCGGTGGCCGAAGCCAGGGGAGCGGCTCCGATGTGGGGCGAGTGCCTGCCGGTGGAATCCGGTGGCGTCTCGCGCGACCCACGCCAGCAGTGCGCGATGTTGCGGGTGCCGCTGGACTACCGCGCCCCGCGCGGGCGGAGCATCGAGATCGCGATCTCCCGGATCGGCACGGCGCGTCCCGGGGCGCGTCGCGGGATCCTGCTGTCCAACCCGGGCGGCCCGGGCGGTAGCGGCCTGGACCTGCCCAGCCAGCTGGCGAACGTACTGCCGCGCGAGGTCCTGGATCGGTACGACCTGATCGGCTTCGATCCGCGCGGGGTCGGCCACAGCACCCCGGTCACCTGTGGCCTCGATCTCATGAGGCAGTTCACGCTGCTGTTGCCCTACCCGGGACCGGATGGCGGCATCGAGCGCAACGTCGCCTTCGCACGGGACACCGCGGCCGCGTGCGCCGAGCATTCCGGCGATCTGCTTCCGTTCATCACCACGGCCAACACGGCCCGGGACATGGATCGCATCCGAGCCGCACTCGGTGAGCCGAAACTGTCCTACTTCGGCCTCTCCTACGGCACCTATCTGGGAGCCGTCTACGTCTCGATGTTCCCGGGACGCACCGATCGGATCGTGCTGGACAGTGCCGTCGATCCAGACCTGGTATGGCGGGAGATGCCGCGAACCTGGAGTCAGTCGATCGCGGTGCGCCTGCCCGACCTGCTGGCTTTCGCAGCCGAGCGGGACGCCGTCTACCACCTCGGCGCGACACCGGACGAGGTGCGGCGCACCTACGACCGGCTGCTCGCGGCCCTTGACAGGCGGCCCCTGCCGATCCCGGGCGGTCCCGTGCTCGACGGCAACGCACTGCGCGAGATCACCCGAGTGGGGCTTTACTTCGACGGCGACTTCCCTTTCATCGCCGGGTTCTGGCAGGAGCTCACGGCCACCGTCTCAGGATCCACCGTGGACCCCGCCATCATGAGGCGACCGGACCGGCTGGGTTCTGGCGGCAGGGCCGATGACGGCGCCGTCGGTGACAATGGCGCCGGGACGGCGCGGATACCGGCGGACAACCGCATCGCCGCGCTCTACGCTGTGTTCTGCGATGACGTCGCCTGGCCGCGCAGCGTGGCGTTGCACGCCCGGCAGGTCGCAGCCGACCGGCAGGTGTGGCCGGTGACGGCGGGCATGCCCGCGAACATCTGGCCGTGCGCGGCGTGGCCGACCCGACCGGTGGAGCCGCCGGTGACGGTCACCGGTCATGGGCCGCGCAACGTGCTGATCCTGCAGAACACCCGTGACCCGGCCACGCCCCTGGCGAGCGCGCGCGGCCTGCGCGCCGCCCTCGGACGGCGGGCCGTCATGATCACGGTCGACCAGGGCGGCCACGGCGTCGTCGGGCTGGGCAGCTGCGCCGACGAGGCGATGAGCTCCTTCCTCGCCACCGGGGCACTGCCTGGGCGGGACCGCTTCTGCCCGGCTCCGGGGACGCAACCACCGGCCGACGCCGCCCGCTCCACGGCCCTGCCGTACATACCTTCCGTGGGTCCGTTGTAGGGCCGCTGCCTGTGGACTGCCGTGTGCCGGTAGATACCGAACGAGCGACCCGTTTCCCGCTGTCACCCTCGCGACCGGGCCCGCAGGCCCTCCCCGTTGGTGATCTCCACCGATCCCGGAGCGGTTCAATGATCGATTCCCAGGGGTCAGCGATCGATCATCTCTTGACCTCCATCATGCTTGAGGTAGCACCGTGGTGCACATGAACACGGAATCCACGGCGTACGCCGCAGACCTCGAAGCCATCGAACAGGTCGTAGCCACCGTAGAACACTCCCAGCAGCACAAGGACCCCGATGAGTTCCTCGCCCTCTTCCACCCCGACGCGGTCTGGACGACGGCTGCCGGCAAGGTCCTCATAGGCCTTGACGCGATCTCGGAGTTCACCCGCAGGGTCCTCCCCGCGGCGGACTGGGACGGCAAGGTCAACTACGAGGTGGTCCACGTGTTCTTCATTCGCCCGGATGTCGCGGCGGTCAAGGTTCGTCAGCTCTACCTGACCTCGGGCGACGAGAGCGAGGGGGCTCCGCTGTACGTGATGTCCAAGCAGGGCGACGGCCGCTGGTTGCTGACCGCCTGCCAGAACACGGGGGTCGTCGCCGGTTGATCGATTCCGGGGGATCGGCCGTACGCATGAGGCGAGGGCGCCCAACGTCGGTAGGGGTTGAGTGTCCTCGCCACCACGCTGTACATGAAGACCGACGACCTGCTGGAGGACTCACCCCGTCTCGCACCATGGCGATCGATGTGGGGATCGCCCCCGGTCGAGCGCCGCCGAGCCGGTCATCCGCGGAGCGCGAAGCGGCGTATTCTTCGCCCATGGGTCTGAGGCTCAAGACACGTCGGTCCGACTCGCCGTGGGTCGACACCGTGTGGACATGCACGAGCGGGCAGGTCACTTCGATGACGTCCGTCGCAGGGACGTGTTGGGGGCTCGTGTTCTGGGAGCAGGCCGGCCGGACGTACACGAGCATCACCGGTCCCGAGACCCGAACCGGGACGGCGCCGGTGCCGGAGGGTGCGACCTTTACCGGCATCGAGTTCGCCGTGGGCACCTCGTTGCGTGCCGTGCCCACGCCGACGCTCGTCGACGGCGGCATCGAACTCCCCGACACCACGCGCCGGACGTTCCGGCTGGACGGCGCGCGCTGGGAAACGCCCGGCCCCGACGACGCCGAGGCCCTGGTCGACGGGCTTGTCCGGGCCGGGATCGTGGTCCGTGACCCGCTCGTCGCCGAGGTGCTGCGGGGGCACCGCCCGGCCGTCTCGGGGCGCACGGTCGAACGCCGGTTCCGCGCCGCGACCGGACTGACGCGGGGCGTGGTCCGGCAGATCGAGCGGGCCCGTACGGCGACGGAGTTGCTGGCCGCCGGCGACCCGGCCGCCGATGTCGTCGCCAAGCTCGACTACTTCGACGAGCCGCACCTGGCCCGAGCACTGCGCTCCTATGTCGGACGTACCGTCAGGCAACTGCGCGAGGGCGCGGGCGGCGCGATCGCCCTCGACCTGGATCAGCGCTTGACGTCGTAGACGAGCTTCAGGATCCCATTCGAGTAGCTCTCCGACTCTCGCAGCGTCAGCATGTGCTTGTCTCGGTCGGCCCGGCCGAACAGGCTCTTCCCGGCACCGAGCAGCACGGGGAAGACGAGCAGGTTGTACTGGTCGATCAGGCCCGCGTCCGACAGCCGCCGGGCCAGCTCCGCACTCCCGTGGATGAAGATCGCGCCGCCCTCGCTCTCCTTGAGCGCGGCGACGTCCTCGATCGAGCGCAGGATCGTCGTCGGCCCCCACCCGTCGACGAGGGCGTCGTCGGACAGCGTGGTCGACACCACGTACTTGGGCAGTTCCTTGTAGTCGGCGTGGTCCTCCGAACCGGGCCAGACCGGCGCGAACACCTCGTAGCTGCGGCGGCCGAACATCAGCGCCGTGGTGTCGGCGAGCTCCTCACCCTTCAGCGACCAGGCTTCCGGGACGAAATCGAGGTCCTTGACCACCCACCCGCCGCTGCGGTGCTCTTCCCCCGGCCCGCCGCCGGGCGAGTCCACGACGCCGTCCAGCGACATGAAACCGGTGTAGACCAGGTCACGCATTGTGCTGTCTCCTCATGTTCGGGCGAACTGCCGGCTCCACATTAGATCGCGGTCGCGACGGCCGTCTTGGACGGAAACGACAGCGGGTCCAGAGCGTTGTCGATCGAGCCCGCACCCGGTTTCGGAGTCGACCGGCTTCGCCGCCACCAGCACCGAAGTGGCCGCGGTCGGAGCGTTCGGCGAACCGATGCCTGCGATGCGCTTCCATGCGGCTCCCATACGGATGGAGGGAAAGTCACGCACGTCTGGTCGGGAGATCACCACTTGTCCTAGCCCGACCATGCGTACCAGGGGCCGGAGATCGGATCGAGTCGTCCCGGGCCCTCTTCGGACACCTGGCCCCTCGGGCTCCACACGAACCCCACCGACGTGCGTATTCGCCAGTCGTCGATGCTGAACCGGGCTCCGCCGTCGGGGGTGGCCGCTGACCAGCAGACCGGATAAAGACCCACGAGTCGACACTCGTGGGAGGAGGTGCCGCTCCGGGCCACGGCCTGGGCGTGGTCGGTCAGTGCGGACTTCGACAGCGTGAACCGTACCTGGAAGGGAATGTCGGCGCTGATCGCCAAAGCGGTGCAACCGGCGATGATCCATGGCGTCAACCAACGGAGCATGTTCGCCTCCATCGCGCCGATGTCGGTCAGCAGCGCCGGGACGGCCCGGATGATCCACAGGAGGAAGAGCGCGCCACCCGCGAAGAGCACCCAGACGAAGAGCTCGACGTACAGGTACGGCGCGCTGGACCACCACAGGCACACGAACGCCGCGAACGAGAACGCCGTGAGCAACGGCCATCCGGGCGGCTTGGCGATCACGGCGCCACCTTAGCGATCAGCCGACCGATACCGACAGTGGGCGTGGCCGATCGCCGCGGTTCTCCACTCGGTCGCGGCCGAGCGCTGGATCGCCACCCTCTTCCAGCCGGCCGGCGACCTCACGGGCCCGCGCTCATCGGGCACGTCGCCAGGCGAAGTACGGTGTCGGCTGCGGGTGAGGTGGAACGATGGTGCGTATGGGACTCGGGCGTGCGGAGGCACAGCGGCTGCATGACATCGCCGTGATCCGTCGTGTCCGAGACCGGATCGATCGTGAGTACGCCAGGCCGCTGAACCTCCAGGCGCTGGCCGCAGGGGCGCACATGTCGATCGGGCACCTGAGCCGGGAGTTTCGTCGCGTCTATGACGAGTCTCCGTACTCGTATCTGATGACCCGGCGGATCGAACGGGCGATGACGCTGCTGCGCCGCGGAGACCTCAGCGTCACGGAAGTGTGTTTCGAGGTGGGTTTCTCCTCGCTGGGCACGTTCAGTACGAGGTTCACCGAACTCGTCGGCGTGCCGCCGAGCGTCTACCGGCGTGACCGTTCCCAGGCCGCGGCGGGTATTCCGCCGTGTCTGAGCAAGCAGGTGACCAGACCGGTCAAGAATCGAGAAGCCCGCCCCCGATAGTCATGCGTAGCGTGCCGGGCGTGGAGGTCACCATTCAGCACACCTTCCTCCCGCACACCGATCCCGAGGCCGCTCTGGGTTTCTATCGCGACATCCTGGGCTTCGAGGTCCGGGCCGACGCCGGTTACGAGGACATGCGGTGGATCACCGTCGGTCCGGTCGGACAGCCCGGCACCTCCATCGTGTTGCACCCGCCGGCGGCCGATCCGGGCATCACCGATGAGGAGCGCCGCACCATCCTGGAACTCGTCACCAAGGGCGTCTACGCCGCCGTCACGCTGGCCACCGATGACCTCGACGGGCTGTTCGACCGCCTCCAGGCCGCCGGGGCCGATGTGATCCAGGAACCCATCGACCAGGACTACGGGGTCCGCGACTGCGCCTTCCGTGACCCCGCCGGCAACCTCATCCGGATAACCGGCGCGTCTGCCTGAGCCCGCCCGCACGACGCTCGCCCCGAATCGACCGATCTCGGAAAGCACGGAGGAACCATCTGATGCCGCTCTCTGTCGACATCGTCACTCTCGGCGTACCTCAGGTAGGAGCCGCACGCACCTTCTACACGTCCGCGTTCTCAGCCAGGGCGACGGAGAACGACCACACCGCGAGCCTTGACCTTCACGGCACCGGGCGGCTCGCTCTCCGCCGGATCGACGCGCTCGCCGCCGACTCCGGTACGGCCCCGGAGACCTCGGGTTTCCGTGGCTACGTCCTGTCCTCCATCGTGAACCGGCCCGCCGAGGTCAGGACCCTTCTCGATGCCGCCACGGCCAAGGGCGCGACGGTCGTCAAGCCGCCGAAGAAGCAGCTTTTCGGTGAGTTCAGCGCCGCTTACCGGGCACCGGACGGGGCCGTGTGGAAGCTGGCCGCGGCCTCCAAGAAGGACACCGGCCCCGTCCCCGACCCGCCGAAGCCGACCGAGACCGCCGTCTACCTCGGCGTCGCCAATCCGACGGCATCCAGGGCGTTCTATGAGGCGTTGGGCATGAGCGTCAATCACGACTACGGTGACAAATTCCTCGACTTCGTCATCGCCGACGGCGTGTGTCGGCTGGGCCTGCTGCCACGTAAAGCCCTCGCCAAGGACGCCGGCGTCGACGAGCACGGTGACGGCTTCTCGGCGCTCGTACTCACCCACGTCGCCGCTTCCCGTGACGACGTCGATGCTCTTCTCGCCGCCGCGGGCTCGGCCGGTGGTCGGGTCACCGCCGCGGCGGCCCGAACCGACCGGGGAGATTACGCCGGGCACTGCACCGACCCCGACGGCTACCACTGGATGATCACCACACCCGGCTGACCGCGACAGGCCGACCGTCGTCACGCGACCCCCGAGTCGGATACCGCTTCGGGAATCGCGTGACGACGGTCGGCTGGTTCCCGCCCGTCAGGCTTACCGATAACGGACGGACTGGGCGTCCTCCCTCAAACGCCGCGCCACGCGTCCAGCCGCCTTGTCGAGTTCTCCTTCGATCTGCTCCGATCCTGCGGCGGACACCCTGGGCACCGGGTATGGCAGTGCCAGCACGCGTTGCATGCGCAGGTACGTCGGCGGATGGGTCGTGTCGACCCCCGTCTTCTCAAGGCGGGCGGACTTGCGGTGTCGTTCGAGTTCGGTGTCGGCGACGGCGTCCACGTGGGAGCGGAGAGCCGTCCACAGGTTCCCGGTTCCGACGGCCACCGCGCTGGATGCGAGGAAACCTTCGACCGATCGTGTCCGGGTGGTCAGGACGTCCAGAAGCGAAGCGGCGGCCGCGGAGCCGGCTACCTGGGCCTGCATCTCGTCGGCGCGGTATTCGGCGTGCTGGGAGGAGCGGTTCAGCAGGAGCTCCAGCAGGAAGATCAAGCCGCGGACGGGGACGCCCAGGATCGCGAGGAGACACTGGGTGACGAGAGCGGACAAGCCGTCACCGGGGTGCCACTCGAAGCCGGTGACGACGCGGAGTTCGTGGAGCGAGTGCAGGGCACTGCCGGCGACGAGGCCGTGTCTGGCGTCGCCGTTCCTGGAGTGGGCCATCTCGTGGGCCAGCAGGGCGACGCGTTCCTGCGGGGTGAGGATCAGCCAGAGCGGGTAGCCGATCTCCACCAGACGGCTGCGTCGCCACCCGTAGGTGCGGAACGAGGCGTTGACCGCACCGCTGACGGCGACCAGATCTGTTCGGGGGGCTCCCAACTCCTCGCCGACGCGGTCAACGAGGGCGTACAGGTGGGGAGCGTCCTCGCGGGCGAGAGGTACGGCGAAGGCGGGGAAGGGGGCGGGGCGGGGGCGCAGCAGCCAGGCGAGGTCCAGGACTACGAGACCGAACAGGATGCCACCTATCGTCAGACGGGTGACCAGGTATACGCCGGTGAGCAGGAAGGCCGGTGCCAACAGGTGGACGGCCAGGGCAAGAACGTAGCCGCCGGTTCGGGAGACGCGACCGGTCGCTCGGCGTGACTGGACGGGGGCCGCCGGAGGGGGCAGGAAGGGGCCGGGAGGTCGCGGGGGCTCCTGAAACGCGCCCGATGTTCCGGCTGGTAGATCGGTGGACACGACGAACAAGGTGACAGAACCCGAGCTTGGCGGCAATATGCTGGGAACTCCCCTGGGTTCGGCCTTCGGGACAGTCCTGGAGCAGTCGGTTCGCGGCTGCCGGTGGAGTGACGACGCCGCGTCGCCGAGTCGGGGATCGAATACGGGCCACTCGCCGGGCGACCGAACAGGTGAGAGGCGGCGCCCGGCAGTGACGTCATGTGCGAAGTGGGTCAGCAGGCCTTGATGCCCGCGATATACGCGCTGTCCGGGATGCTCGTCCAGTCGCCGATCGTCCGGCCGGCAGGGATATAGTGACACGGCCCGTCCGGGTATCCGACGATTGGACGCCTGATGTCGAGCTTGCGGCTCACCGCGTAGTCATGGCAGTTCCGGATCGTATAGTCATAGCGACCGAACACCGGGCCGCTGTAGCTCAATCCGCACGGCGCCGCGGATGCGGACGACGCGGTCGGAGTCAGCGTCAGCGTTGCGCTAATGGCGAGCAACAGGTACGCCCATGGAGCGGGGCGATAGGTTTTGGTGAGCATCGGGCACCTTTCCTGACGATCGTTCGGATGGTGAACTAGCGACAGCGCAGCAGCTTGAGATCGTTTCGCGCGATCCAGCCGATTCCGTCTACTTTTGACCTGCGTGTGTCGACTGCTCTATACCATCGACGTTCCTGCGGATGATTGTTGTAATGAGTGAGCGCGCTATGCCCGCGGACGATGCCGCCTTTCGGCTTATAGCCGAGTTGGTTGTTCCGGCCATGCAGGCGCTTTGCCGTTGACGGCCATTCGTACACGCCGGTACGCCGCTTTACGCGGTACTCGCAGTCTCCACTGGTCGTGGCTTGGGCAGGGAGGGCGCTGACGAGAGCGCTTGCGACGACCACAGGCATCGCCAGGAGGCGGACTGCGAAGTGGCCAGGTTTCCACATGTGAATCCTTCCTGTTACGGCGAATATCGCCACTTCCGCGACATATGCGGGTAGCGGCACAGGCCAAGTAGATCCGAAGCCCTGCGAGAAGAGAGGGTTGTCTGGAATGCTCTGGACAGACCTGGACACGTACGACAGCCGGACTCTCGTCAAGGAACGCCGTGGACGATGCTCAGCTCTTTCCGCCCCAGCAGCCGATCACTTCCAGGAAGGATCTGGGTGCAGCCCTCAGGCATCACAAAACGCAATACGAACGCAAAAATGGAAAGCGTAACTCGGTGTCCGCCCTGGTCAAAAGGGTGGCTGTCTCCCGTAGCAGTCTGTACGCCTATTTCAACGGCGGCACGCTGCCGGACGCGGTGACACTGGACCGGCTCTTGGTCGCACTCGAGGTCTCCGACGAAGAAAGACGTCGTCTGGGCACCGCCCGGGACGTACTTGCCGAGGCCATGCTGGGAAGGTGCGCGATCGAGGGCGGGGGTGCGGATGAGGACACGGTCGTTCCGCTCCGGCCTTTTCAGCTTCCCGGAGTCAGCACCCACTTTTTCGGACGCGACCAGGAGTTGGCGATGCTCGCCGAGATGGTCGAAGGCAAGAGCGCGCGAGACGGCGCGACCACCATTGTGGTCGTCAGCGGTATGCCGGGCGTCGGTAAGACTTCGCTCGTCCTGTCGTTCGCGCACCAGGTCGCCGACCGCTTCCCGGACGGGGTTCTCTACGTCGACCTGCAGGGATACAGTCCGGATCGCCCGAAACGCCCCAGCGAAGCGCTGAAGCTCTTTCTGGCGGCGCTCCGGGACGACGACACGGACCTGCCGCAGGACGAGGAGGGCCGTGTCGCGCTGTACCGATCGCTGGTGGCGGACCGGCGGATGTTGATCGTGCTGGACAACGCGAACGCGCCCGATCAGGTTCGTCCTCTGCTACCGAACTCGGCGAAATCCGTGGTTCTCGTGACCAGTCGCAGCAACCTGCCTGCGCTGATCGGCAACGGTGCGATCCGGCTACCACTGGCTCGGTTGCCGCACAGGCAGGCGGTCTGCCTCCTGGGGCGCGTCATCACCGCCGAGCGGGTGGAGCGAGAGCGCGCGTCCGCGGACGAACTGGTGCGGGTCTGTGCGTATCTCCCTCTCGCCCTGCTTATCGTCGCCCAGCGGGTGCTGCTGGATCCGCAGGTCTCGCTGGCCCACGTCGTCACCGAACTCGCCGGTGCCAAGGACCGCCTGCACCTGCTCGCCACGCCGGACGACGACCGATTCATGAATGTGGGGGCGGTCTTCTCCTGGTCGTACCGTGCGCTCACCGAGTCGCAGGCTCGCATGTTCCGCCTGCTGGCGCTGCATACCGGGGCCGATGTGAGCGTCGATGCCGCTGCGGCCCTCTGCGGAAGGACCACGTCCGAGGCTCGGAGAGCACTCGAAGTCCTCGCGTCCGTGAACCTGCTCGAACCGCGGGGCGGCGATCGGTACGCGTTTCACGATCTGCTGCGTGAGTACGCCGCCGAACGAGCCCACGAGCACCCGGTAGAAGAGGGGAGGGAAGCGGTTCGGCGCGTTCTCGAATGGTATTGCCATACCGCGCGCGCCGCGTCCCGAATTCTCCTGCCTTATCTTCGCCCAGTCGATATCGAGCCGAGTGAATGGGGCTGCCCTCCACCGCGCTTCACGCGTGCCGATGAGGCCCTGCAGTGGTGCGAAGCCGAGCGCGCCAATCTCGTCGCCGCCGTCCGTCAGGCGGTGGAACGAGAAGAATACGACATCGGCTGGAGGCTTCCTGCCGCGCTGTCCGGCTTCTTCAATCTACGCAAGCCCTGGGAGGAGTGGATCGAATGCTGCGGGCTCGGGTTGGAGTCGGCCCGTGGTCGCGGCGAACGAACGGGAGAGACGTGGTCCCTGACCAATCTCGGCCTCGCCTATTGGGGGTTGGGTGAGCTGGACAAAGCACTGGAATGTCACAACAAATCTCTCGCGGTCTGCCGCGAGATCGGCGACAGATGGGGAGAGGGGATCGTCCTGTCCTGCCTGGGCGATATTCACCGCGATCTCGCTCGCCTCGACTCGGCCATCGAATGCTACGGACAGGCCAGAGACATCTTTCTGGAGATCCAGGAACGATGGGGAGCCGGACTCGCCCTGCATAACCTGGGGCACGCGTATACGAGCCGCGAACAGTACGGTGCCGCGATCGACTGTTACCTTCAGACCCTGTCCCTGTCGGATGAGCTGGGCGACGACCCCTGGGGAAAAGCACAGACGCTGCATTACCTGGCAGACGCGTACCGCCTCTCGGGCTCTTTGGACGACGCCGTGGAGACCTACCGGAAGGCACTCGTGATCCGCAGGGAGATCGGCGACGCGCGAGGAGAGGCGATCACACTCGACAACCTTGGTATCGCCCAGGACAACGCCGGTCTCCATCAGCAGGCACGGCACTCATGGGAGCTCTCCGTCGAGAAGTTCGCCGAGCTCAGGGATACGCGGGCCACCGATGCCGTTCGCGCGCGACTGCGCTGATCCCCCCGGCGTTCATACCGCGCCGATCCCCGGCTTCACGAGGGGACGTCCCGGCGCAGGTCGCGGACCTCGGGGCGTCGCTGGAAGCCGGCCGACCCGTAGGTGGCGACGGCGCCCACATTGGAGCTCGGGGTGATGACGGTCGCGCTCGACGAGCCCAGCTTCCTGAGGGCGGCCGCCGCGGCGAGGGTGATCGCGCGGCCGTGGCCGTGGCCGCGATGGTCGCGGTGCACGCCCATCGGCTCCAGCAATCCGGGCTTCCCCGGACCGGCCGACCACACCGTCACCGCCGCCACCGCGTCGCCCCGGTCGTCGTACGCGACCAGACATCGGGCGTCGGCGTACGGCGGTCCGGCCGCCATCGCGTGCCAGCGCTCGTCGGTGAACGTCGACCCGTCGAACGACGCCCGCTGTACGGCGGCCCGCACGTCCGCCCGCTCCGGTCCGATCACCTCGACCCGCACGCCCGGGTCTCGCACCGGCTCCGCGAGGTCGCGGCGCAGCGGCGTCCACGGCTCGCCGACGTTCCAGCCGTTCCCGGACAGCAGGTCCTGGATCAGCGCGCGCATGGGCGCTTCGACGTTCGCTCTCCCCTCGGGCAGTACGCCGCGCTCCGGCTCGGTCATGTCCGCGACCAGCCGCCGCGCCAGTTCCTCGTCCCGCCGGGCGTCCGGCGCGATCGCGAGCCGCAACACCCTGGGGTCGTCCAGCAGCCCGACGGCGAGAATCCGTCCGTCTCGGCTCCAGGTCCGCACCGCCGCGGCCGTCGCCTCCGCGCCGAATCGCCAGAACCAGCCCAGGTCTCCCGGGTGGAGTTGCGGTGGCGCCTCGTCGTGCTGCCAGTCCCGCAGCACGTCCACGACCGCGCTCAGCCCCTCGACTCCCGGCTCACCCGGCACGATCGTCATGGCCCCGATCACACCCCACCACACCGGTGATCCGCACCTGGTTTTCCGCCGGAGTGGTGGGGCGGGACATCAGGAACGCGAGGACGATTTTCTCGGTGCGTTCCGATCCCCCTGTTTCCGCGCTTCGAGAGCGGTCTTTCTGCGATCGCTCCCGGAACGTGATCGATAACCGCTTGACTCTCCAGCCGCTGGAGATTCCACCGTGGATCGCATGGATTCTGTTACGCAGGAGATCAACCGCGATATCTATGGAATGCCCGCCTTCGTCACGGTGACCGTCGCCGATCTCGATCGCACGGTCGACTGGTATGTGAACGGACTGGACTTCATCTCGCTTTTCACCGTCCCCGGACCCGACGGCAACCCGGTGCTGGTGCACCTGCGCCGCTGGCGCTACCAGGACATCCTGGTGCGCCTCGGCGAAGCGCCCGCCGGTGGCGAATGGACGATCAGCATGATGGCCGCGTTGGAGCAACTCGACGGGCTCGCCGAGCGGGCACGCGCCCACGGCGGTGGCATCGTCGAAGGTCCCTTCGACACGCCGTGGAACACCAGGGATCTGCGCGTGACCGACCCGGACGGCTACACCGTCGTCTACACCGCACGGCGCGCGGAGGGCGAGCGCGACGCGCGTTTCACCGCGATGATGGAGGAGGAGGCGCGCCTGCAGCTCGGCGACTGAGGCGCGCTTGGTCGTTCTCCCCGTCCGTCCTGGTCTGTCCCCGGCTATCCCTGTTTCGCGATGAACTCGCGCAGCCAGTGGAAGCTCGCCTTCTCGGTGCGGGCCTGGGTCTCGTAGTCGACGTGGACGAGCCCGAATCGGGCGGCGTACCCCCGGGCCCACTCGAAGTTGTCCAGCAACGACCAGCAGAAGTAGCCGCGCACGTCCACGCCGTCGGTCATCGCGGCGCGGATGGTGGCGAGATGGTCGCGCAGGAAGTCGACGCGACCGGTGTCGTCGAGGGTCCCGTCGTCGCCGTAGCCGTTCTCGGTGATGAGGATCGGCGGCAGCGCGGGGTAGCGCTTGGTCAGGCCGAGGAGGGTCTGGTGGAGCCCTTGCGGCTCCACCGGCCAGCCCAGCCCGCTCGTCCTCGCGCCGTCGGGGGTGACGCCGCGCACCCCGAGGTCGAAGGCGGAACGCAGTGCGGGGTCGGTCTGCTCGTACGGCGCCGAGGCGGCGTGGATGCGGTAGTAGTAATTGACGCCGAGGAAGTCCAGCGGCGCGCCGATGACCTCCAGGTCGCCCTCGCGGCGGAAGGAGAAGTCGCTGAGGGCGCCGAAGGTCTCCTCCATGTCGGACGCGTAGGCGCCGAGCAGCAGCGGGTCGGTGAACTGCCGGTTGACCAGCAGGTCCATCCTGCGCGCCGCGTCGGCGTCGGCCGCCGAGCCGGTCGCGGGCACCGTGGGCGACATGTTGAGCGTGATGCCGACCTGCTCTCCCTCGCGCGCCCGCGCCCGCAGCCTGGCCGTGGCGAGGCCGTGGCCCAGCAGCAGGTGGTGGGCGGCGGCGAGCGCGCCGTGACCCTCGCGTGCGCCGGGTGCGTGGCGGCCTTCGGCGTAGCCGACGATGGAGGAGCAGTACGGCTCGTTCAGCGTGATCCAACGGGACACCGTGTCGCCCAGCGCCTCGTGCGCGACCTCGGCGTAGTCGGCGAAGCGCTCGGCGGTGTCGCGGTCGCGCCAGCCGCCGCGGTCCTCCAGCGCCTGAGGCAGGTCCCAGTGGTAGAGGGTGACGTACGGTTCGATGCCGCGCTCGCACAGGGCGTCGGTGAGCCGCCGGTAGAAGTCGAGGCCGCGCCGGTTCACCCGGCCGTCGCCGTCGGGCATGATCCTGGGCCAGGCCAGCGAGAAGCGGTAGGCGCCGGCGCCGAGCCGGTCCATCAGCTCCACGTCCTCCCGCCAGCGGTGGTAGTGGTCGCAGGCGTGCTCGCCGCTCTCGCCCCTCGCCACCGCGCCGGGGACGCGGCAGAACGTGTCCCAGATCGAGGGGCCGCGCCCGTCGGCGTCCACGGCGCCCTCGATCTGGTAGGCGGCGGTGGCCGTCCCCCACACGAACCCGGCGGGAAAGGGCGTATGGTCCTGGGTCATCCCTTGATCGCTCCTGACATGATTCCCCCAATGATCTGACGGCCCAGCGCGGCGAAGACCGCCACGATCGGCACGATCGCGAGCACGGTGCCGGTGAGCACGAGCGCGTAGTCGGTGGTGTAGCCGCTGGCCAGGCTGGAGAGCGCGACCTGGACGGTCGGGTTCTCCGGCGTGAGGACGACCAGCGGCCAGAAGAAGTCGTTCCAGGCATGCATGAAGGTGAACAGGCCGAGCACGGCGGTGGCAGGCCGGGCGGCGGGCAGCACGACGTGCCAGAACAGCCGCAGCGTGCTGCACCCGTCGATACGGCCGGCCTCCAGCAGCTCGTCGGGGATGGCGCTGGAGAGGTACTGGGTCATGAGGAACACGCCGAACGCGGTGACCAGGCCGGGCACGATCACCGCCCCGAGCCTGCCGGTCCAGCCGAGCTCCGCCATGAGGATGTACAGCGGGATGATGCCGAGTTGCTGCGGCACGGTGGTGGTGGCGATGGCCATGACGAGCAGCACGTTGCGTCCGCGGAAGCGCAGCTTGGCGAAGGCGAAGCCGGCCAGCGTGGAGAACAGCACGACCGAGACGGTGACCGAGCCGGAGACGAGGAAGGAGTTGAACATCGCCTGGCCGAACGCGGTGGTGTCGAAGACGCGGGCGATGTTCTCGAACAGGTGGCCGCCGGGGGTGAGGACCGGCGGGACGCTGGCGATGACGTCGTTGTCGTGGGAGGCCACGGCGAGCGACCAGTAGATGGGAAAGATCGAGCCGAGCAGCACGGCGACGAGCGCGGCGTAGGTCCAGAACCCGGCCCCGTGGGGGTTCAGTCCGCGTCGGACGGCGGTGAGGGGTGCCATTCAGCTGCTCCTGATCCTGCGGGTGACGGCGAAGTTGACGAGCGCCATCACCACGATGATCACGCAGAGCGTCCAGGCGATCGCCGAGGCGTAGCCGAACTCGTACATGCTGAAGCCCTGCTCGTAGAGGTAGAGGCCGACGGTCTGGAACTGGCGGTCCGAGCCGCCGGTCGGGTTGCCGGTGCCGGCCTGGAACAGCAGCGGTTCGGCGATGATCTGGAAGCCGCCGATGGTGGACACGACGGCGGTGAAGATGATCGTGGGGCGGAGCATCGGAATGGTGATCTTCCGGAACTGGGTGAACTGGCTCGCGCCGTCCAGCCGGGCCGCCTCGTACAGGTCCTCGGGGATGGTCTGCATGGCGGCCAGGTAGATGAGGGCGTTGTAGCCGGTCCACCGCCAGATGACGATCAGCGAGATCGCGACGTGTGAGGAGAGCGTGCCGGCCTGCCAGTCGATCGGATCCAGGCCCACCAGGCCGAGGCCCCAGTTGACCATGCCGAAGTCACGGCCGAAGAGCTGGGTGAAGATGATCGTGACCGCGACGATCGAGGTCACGTTGGGCAGCAGCACGCCCATCCGGAACAGCGTGCGGGCGCGCAGCCTGCGGTTGAGCATGTGCGCGAGGAACAGCGCGGCCAGCAGCTGCGGCACGGTGGAGAGCAGCCAGATGCTGACGGTGTTGAACAGCGCGTTCCAGAAGTAGTCGTCGGCCAGCAACTCGGCGTAGTTGGCCAGTCCCACCCACTCGCGCTCCGGGTCGAGCAGGTTCCAGTCGGTGAGGGAGACATAGGCGGTGTACAACAGCGGGAACATGCCCACCGCGCCGAACAGCAGGAAGAACGGGGCGATGTAAAGGTACGGCGAGCCCTTGACGTCGAGCTGGTAGGCCCAGCGGCGCCGGGGCCCTGATCTGACGGGGGTCACGGTCGGCTCCTCGGGGGAAGGGGGCGCGACGGCGGGCTCTCCCCTGAGCCCTAAGCCCGCCGTCGCGCGGCTCTCACGGATCGATGCGCGTCGTCACTTGCCGATGCGCTCGACGTCCCCGAGCATCTGCGTCCACGCCTCGTCGCCGTTCTGCTTGCCCTCCTCCACGCGGTTGATCGTGTCGCGGATGGCGGTCTGGATGTCACCGGCCCTCGGGCCCTGGTGCTGCGGTTTGAGGTTGCGGGCGGCGGTGGTGAAGATCTGCCCGATCGGCGCGTCGTTGAAGAACTCGTGCTTGAGGCCGGTCACCTCGGGCTTTTCGTAGGTGGCGACGGTGGAGGGCAGGATGCCGTGCTTGCTGAACACCTCGATCTGCTGTTCGGGTGCGGTGAGCCAGGCGATCAGCTCCACGGCCTCCTTCTGGTTCTTGCTCTGGGCGGGGACGGTGAGGTAGGAGCCGCCCCAGTTGCCGCCGCCGCCGGGGATGGCGGCCACGTCCCACTTCCCGGCGAACGCCTTCGCCTGGTCCTGGATCTTGGCGAGCATCCAGGCGGGACAGGCGATGGTGGCGAACTGGCTCTTGGCGAAGCCGGTGTTCCACGCGGGCGAGCTGCCGACGAGCTTGGCCGACTGGCCGTCGGCCACGGCCTTGAGCACCTCGTTGTAGGCGGAGCGCACGGCCGGGTTGGTGGCGACCACGATGTTGTCGTCGGCGTCGTAGTAGCCGGTCTCGGCCTGGCCGATCATCGCGTTGAACACCTGGGGGCCGCCGTCGAAGAACGCGGCGCCTTCCGGCTTCTTGGCGGTGTAGCGCTTGCCGGTCTCGAAGTAGGAGGTCCAGTCGGGCCAGAGCTTGCCGACCTCCTCACGGTCGGTGGGCAGGCCGGCCTTCTCGAACAGGTCGCGGCGGTAGCACATGGCGAGGCCGCCGACGTCGGTGCCGTAGCCGATCTGGGCTCCCGACTTGGCGAGCGACGCCTCCCACTTCCACGGCAGCCAGCGGTCCTTGAGCTGGTCGGCGCCGTGCTGGCGCAGGTCGACGAAGTGCTGGGGCTGGTTCCTGAACTGGGCGATGAAGCCGGTGTCGATCCCCTCGACGTCGGCGGTGCCGGCGCCGGTGGCGAGGTGCGCCGCGAGGTTGCGGTGGTGGTCGTTGTACGCCGACGTTCTCTCGACGATCTTGATGTTGGGGTGGGCCGCCTCGTACTTGGCGTAGAGCTCCTTGAAGCCCATGTTCCCGAACAGGTTGAGGGTGAGGGTGATCTTGCCGTCGGTCGGCGTGGAGCCGGTGGAGGTGGAGCCGCCGCACCCTGCGGCGAGCATGCCGATGGCGAGCACTCCGGCGGCGAGACGGATTCGTTCAGCAGACACCTGGGGCTCCTTCTGGGGGAGAGGAAGGGTGGCTGCGAGATGCGATGAGCGGGCCGAGCCCCGTGGCAGCGGTGTGGCATCGGCCTGTCAGTGGGATATTTCACAGAACGTCGCCACTTGATGTCAAGTCACGGAAACGTCACGCGCCTGAAACCCGAAATGGTGGGTTGACACGATGCGGCCTCTCGCATAACTTCCATGCAACCGGTTACATGAAACCGGTTTCAGCGAGATGCGATAACGTACGCCCGTGGCAACGATTCGAGAGCTGGCGCGCCTTTGCGGGGTGTCGTCGGCGACTGTCTCCCGCGTTTTCAACAACCCCGAGGTGGTGAACGCACAGACCCGCGAGCTCATTCTCAGCACCGCGGCACGCATCGGATACCTGCCCAACGAGTCGGCACGCACCCTGGCCACCAAGAGATCCCGCATGGTCGGCCTGATCTGGGACACCGACCACCGCCGTCCCGGCTGGCGGCACCCGTTCTTCCAAGAGATCCTCATCGGGCTGAAGACCGCGCTGAGCGAGCGCGGTTACCACCTGCTCATGCTCGCCACCAGCGAGGACGGCACGCCCGACGACTTCCTCCGCGCCGTGCGCAGGCACAACCTCGACGGCGTGGTCTTCATCGACAACGGCAGGGACGACCCCTCGCTCCAGCCGCTGGCGGCCTCGGAGGTGCCGTGCGTCTCCCTCGACCGGCCCATCGAGGGACCGCGGACCACCTACGTGACCTCGGACAACGCGGCCGGGGCGCGCGAGGCGGTCCGTCACCTGCACGCGACCGGGCGCCGGGTCATCGCCACCATCACCGGCCCGACCCGCACCAGGCCGGGCGCGGAGCGGCTGCGCGGCTACCTGGAGGAACTGGCCGCACTCGGCCTGGCGCACCGCCCCGAGCTCGTCGTCGAGGGCGACTTCTACCTGTCGAGCGGGTACGCCGCGATGCGCGCCCTGCTGGAGCTGGAGGAGCCGCCCGACGCGGTGTTCGCCGCGGGCGACGAGATGGCGATCGGCGCGCTGCGGGCCGTGACCGAGGCGGGGTTGAAGGTGCCCGAGGACATCGCGCTGGTCGGGTTCGACGACATCGAGCTCGCCGCGCTGGTGCCGCCGGGGCTCACGACGCTCGCCCAGGACAAGGCCGGCTTCGGTACGGCGGCGGCCGCGGCGGTCATCACGATGATCAACGAAGACGTCACCCCTCCTTCGCGCCTCCTGCCCACCACCCTGGTCGTCCGCGGCTCCACCGGCCCCGACCCCCGTTTCTGACCGCGATCGCCGGGGCGGGCACCGACAGCGCCCGGATCCGCCTGACCTCGGACGACACCGGCTGAACCAGTTGAAGGAAGCGTACGTTTGTGGGGCATGAGACTACGAACGGCCCTGCTCGTCGCGCTGTTGTCACTGACCGCGGCATGCGGGGGAGCGGAATCGGATATGTCGGCTGTCGCGGCCGACGGCGGGCCGGTGAAGCCGGTCGCCCTGTGGGGCGCGGAGGGCGGGTTCGTGACCCCGACCACGAACGTGCTGCGTCCGCCGAGGGTGGTGCTGTACAGCGACGGCCTGGTGATCGTCGACGCGAGCAGGCAGTTGAAGCTCACCGATGCGGAAAGGGACGAGACGGTCGCGTCGATGGAGAAGTACCTCACCGGGCAGTCGCCGACCGCGGAGCCGAGGTCGGGTGCGCCGGCGGTGACGGACGTGCCGACCACCGTCTTCGGGGTGCGGGGGAAGGACGGAAAGATGCTCCAGGTCCGGGTCCCGGCTTTGGAGCAGGTCGCGGACTTCTACCCGAAGGCGCTCTTGGACGCGAAGAAACTGATGGAGGGCTTGGCGGCCCGGGCGGAAGCGGGCACCGACTACGTCGCCACCCGCGTCCGAATGGTCGTCGAAGCGGCCGGGTCGGCGGAGGGGAGGCCGGCGCCGTGGCCCGCGGGGGTCCCGGAGCCTTCGGGCACGGTGGACCCGGTGTGGCAGAAGGACATCGAGGGGGCGGCGGTGAGCGCGATCGTCAAGGCGGTGCCTGCCGGGCAGCAGTACGAGCGGTCACTCTTCAAGACCGGCTCGGGAACGCTCTTCCTGCTCTCCTGGCGATACCTGCTGCCTGACGAGTAATCCCACGAGAGCGACGGCGGGTCCTTGTGGATGGCGAAAGGGCCCGCCTTCAGGCGATTCTCTGGCGTTGTTAGCGCTAACTTTCCGCCTTTCAATCGTGCTTTGTTCTCTTTCGAGCGGGTTGTGGTGGTGGAGGGAAGCAAACCTCAGGCGGGAGGGGCTGTCAAGAACCCCGTGCGCGCCGGGCCGGGGGGAAGGTGGGGCGCGCCAGCCTGTTCGGCATCTCGTCGGGCGGTCGTACCTGGTCGGAGAGGGCGCCGCGCTGAAAGTTTCATCGGCGATGTCGTGGCTCGGGTGGCGACGGCGCGGCTTTCGGTGGGATCGGGCGGCGTCGGAGCAGGTCCGTGGCACTCGTGTCGTACAGGTTAACCGAAAGTTTCTGGGAGACCTTGACATATTTCGTCAACGTTTCCAGACTGAGTCCCCGAGACGGTCTTCCTGCCAGTCGGTGGTGCGCGGCAGAGATCGTCGTCCGCGACGCCTCAGTGGTGTGCGTTCCCCGGCGAGGGACGCGGCGTCGGTCCATGGGATGTCCCCCCGTTTTCCCCGCTTTCCATGACCAAAATACGGAGGCTCAGTTATGGGCACAAATGCCATTCCCCCGCCCGGAATCCGGCGACCCCTCGGTGGTCTCCGCCGGACCCTGGTCGCCGGTGCCCTCGGCACCCTCGTGCTCGGCACGTTCGCGGCGGTGACGGTTCCGGGTTCGGCCGGCGCATCGAGCTCCGCGAGTGCCGCGGCGACCACGCTCGGCGCGGCGGCCCAGCAGAGCGGTCGCTACTTCGGCGCCGCGATCGCCGCGGGCAAGCTCGGTGATTCGCAGTACACCACGATCGCGAACCGTGAGTTCGACATGATCACGGCCGAGAACGAGATGAAGATCAACGCCACGGAGCCGAACCAGAACCAGTTCAACTTCAGCAGTGGCGATCGCATCTACAACTGGGCGGTGCAGAACGGCAAGCGGGTGCGCGGGCACACGCTGGCCTGGCACTCCCAGCAGCCGGGCTGGATGGAGAGGATGTCCGGCAGCAGCCTGCGTCAGGCGATGATCAATCACATCAACGGTGTGATGAACCACTACAAGGGCAAGATCTACGCCTGGGACGTGGTGAACGAGGCCTTCGCCGACGGCAACTCCGGCGGCCGACGCGACTCCAACCTGCAGCGCACCGGCAACGACTGGATCGAGGTCGCCTTCCGCACCGCGCGCGCCGCCGACCCGGCCGCCAAGCTCTGCTACAACGACTACAACATCGACAACTGGAGCTGGGCCAAGACCCAGGCCGTCTACAACATGGTCCGTGACTTCAAGGCGCGCGGTGTGCCGATCGACTGTGTGGGCCTGCAGTCGCACTTCAACAGCCAAAGCGCCTACAACAGCAACTACCGCACCACCATCTCCAGCTTCGCGGCGCTGGGCGTGGACGTGCAGATCACCGAGCTGGACATCCAGGGCGGCTCTGCCCAGACCTACGCGGCGGTGGTCAACGACTGCCTGGCGGTGGCGCGCTGCACCGGCATCACCGTGTGGGGGGTGCGCGACAGCGACTCCTGGCTGGGCGCCAACACCAGCCCGCTGCTCTTCGACGGCAACGGCAACAAGAAGGCCGCCTACACCTCCGTGCTGAACGCGCTCAACGCCGCGAACCCCAACCCGAACCCCACCCCGACGGTGACCCCGACGGTCACGCCCCCGCCGGGTACCTCGTTCCGGCTGCGTAACGAGGCGGCGGGAAGGTGTGTGGACTCGCCGAACAGCGCCACCGCCAACGGCACCCAGCTGCAGATCTACGACTGCCACACCAACCCCAACCAGCAGTTCACCTACACCTCCGGCAGGCAGCTTCAGATCCTCGGCAAGTGCCTGGACTCCCCGACCGGCGCGGGTTCCGGCGCCCGTGTCCAGCTGTACGACTGCCACAGCGGCAACAACCAGCAGTGGAACCGTAACTCCAACGGCACCATCACCAGCGTCGCCAACAACCTGTGCCTCAGCGTCACCGGCACCGGCAACACCTCCGGTGTGACCATCGCGAGCTGCAACGGCCAGTCCACCCAGAGGTGGAGCAGCTAGGACGGGATGCTCAGGAGACCCTGACACCACCCGGCACGTGAGCTCCTCGGATCCGGGGGAGCGGCGTCACGGCACGTGACCAGGACCCGATGAGGTCGGCACGGCGGGCTCGGTACGACACCGAGCCCGCCGTGTCGCGTGGAGGGCGTTCACGTCCGGAGAGGTGAGACCCGCCTGCTCGGTGCGGGTCTGTGCGTCGTGGTCGACACGGACGAACCTCGGCCACCGAGGCGGCCCGTGTACGGAACGGCGCCGGTGGCACTACGCTGCCGTGTCGTGCTGGAGACCCGCCTCGACACCGCTCGGATCCGGGCGGCTCGCCATGTGATCGACCCGGTTTTTCTCGACACCCCGCTGTACCGCTGCGAGGCGCTGGAGCCCGGCCTCGGGTGCGCGGTGAGCGTCAAGCTGGAAACGGCGAACCCGGTGCGCAGCTTCAAGGCCCGCGGCACCGAGGTGATCGCGAGCCGGCTCGCCGACGAAGGACCGCGGGCGGCGGTGTGCGCCAGCGCGGGCAACCTCGGCCAGGCGCTCGCCTGGTCCGGGCGCGGCAGAGGGCTCGACGTCACCGTCGTGGCCTCCCGTTTCGCGCCCGTGGTCAAGCTTGATCGCATCCGCGCGCTGGGCGCGAGACTGGAACTGGTGGACGGCGACTTCGACACGGCGCGCGAGCGGGCCGTGGCCATCGCGCGCCACGACGGCATCCGGCTGGTCGAGGACAGCCTGGACATCGAGACCTGCGAGGGCGCGGCGACCATCGGCCTGGAACTGGTGAACACCGCACCGTCGTTCGACGCCGTCCTGATCGCCCTCGGCGGCGGGGCGATGGCGACCGGTGTGGGGCATGTGCTGAAAGCCCTCGCGCCCGGAGTCGAGGTGATCTGCGTCCAGCCGCTGGGCGCACCGGCGATGACACACTCGTGGCGCCAACGGCGCGTCGTCACCACCGACTCGACCGACACCATCGCCGACGGCGTCGCCGGTCGGCGTCCCATCCCCGAGGTCCTGGACGACCTCCTGCTCGTCGCCGACGACGCCGTCCTCGTCCGGGAGTCGTCGATCATCGCCGGTATGCGGATGCTCCTCGACCACGCCGGCCTCGTCGTCGAACCGTCGGCCGCGCTCGGCGTCGCGGCGATCCTCGAAGACCGTGACCGTTTCGCGGGCCGCCACGTGGTCACCGTCGTGTGCGGCGGCAACGTCGACATGAACGCCTATCACCGCTGGATCGGCGCGGCTCCCGTCCGCGGATCGTGACGATCGCTCCTACGTTCCCCGTACTCCGTCGCGCAGGACGGCGCGTGGCCGCCCCGGATCGGTCGGCGCCGTGAGCTATCGGGGCTCATGAGGACAATGCCAAGGTCAGCGGCGCCGAAGACGGCGAGAATGTCGATCATGTGCTCCATCTTCGACCGAGCCTCGGCGGAAGAGGGGGTCGTGTCCGTCCTGGGAGCACTGGGACCAGGCTCCCGGCCGCGGGGAAACCTAGCCTGAGGACATGGCAACCTCAAGACTGGGTGAGTACCTGCAGGGCCGACGCGCGCAGGTGGCGCCGTCCGACGTGGGTCTGCCGGAGGACGGGCGGCGACGCGTCCCCGGCCTGCGCCGCGAAGAGGTCGCGATGCTGGCCCGCATCAGCGTCGACTACTACCTGCGGTTGGAGCAGGGCCGTGAGCGGCGGCCGTCGTCGCAGGTCCTGGACGCCTTGAGCGACGCACTGTTACTCGACGACGACGGTCGGCTGCACCTGTATCGGATCGGGGGAATGACCCCGTCCCCACGCCATCAGGGCAGCATCGAGCACGCGGATCCCCAACTGCTGGCCTTGGCCGAGCAGTGGGACCGCACACCGGCTCTGATCCTGGGACGGGCCTACGACGTCTTGGCCGCGAACACGTTGGGGCGCGCGGTTTTCGACCATCTCCAACCCGGCACGAACCTGCTGCTCGCGATCTTCCTCGACCCGGCGCTTCGATCGTTCTACGCCGACTGGGAGACGGCCGCGGCCAATGTGGTCGCGGGATTCCGCTTCCTTGAGGGCGCCCGGCCGGACGATCCACGGATCCGCGAGGTGCTGCGGACGGCCACGGAGAACAGCCGCGAGTTCGCCGACCTCTGGCGGCGGCGAGACGCGCGCGGCAAGAGTCACGCCGCGAAGGTCCTGCTTCATCCAGAGGTCGGCGAGTTGACCCTGCGCCTACAGGCCTTCGACGTACGCTCAGCCCCTGGGCAGCAACTGATCGTTTACCACGCCCAGGAGGGCACCCGGACCGCGGACGCGCTGCGCCTGCTCGGCTCGCTGACGGCGACTCGCTCCGGACAGCGGGACGACCTGCGGGGGAGGACCTCGTGAGGGCTCGTCTCGAAGCCATGACCGGCGGCATGTGCGTCGCCGTACTCCTCAGCGGAGGTCTCGCCGCGTGCTCCACGGGGCCGGACGGCGGAAGTCTCGCGGGCCCCGACAACGCGGGGCGGCCCAGCCTGCAGGAGCCCTCGCCACCCGGTACGGCGACACCACGGACACGTCCGGCCGAGACCGGAGAGGTGTCACCGCACCCGTACGTCGGAATGTGGGTGACGGCCGACGGGCACATCCGCCAGGAACTGCTCGCGAACGGCCGCTACGACGAGGCTCGCGGAGAGTGGGAGAGCGCCTACACGGGTTCCTACCGGGTCCTTGGGACCCGGATCGAGTACGTCGACGACACCGGATTCAGCGCGGACGGGACGTTCGACGAGGACGTGCTGCACCACGGGGGCTACGTCTTCTACCGAGAGGGCAGCGACGCGCACCGACGAGCAAGGGAGGAAGAAAGATGACGAACGGCATGTCACAGCGGAGCCGGCGCACATTCGTGACGGCGGGCATCGCCGGCGGGCTGATGATGGTGTCCGGGACCGCCGGCGCCTCGGCGGCACCTCACGAGGACGCCGGCGCGGCGCGGTCCGGCCGGTCGGCTCGGGAGCGCCGTAACAGGGCAGCCGTGCTCCGAGCCTTCGAGCGGCAGAACGCCGGCGGCGACATCTATGAGATCCTCCACGACGATGTGAAGTGGACGATCGTGAATGGGCGCACGTACACGTCCAAGGCAGAGTTCCTCGCACAGGGATCGGCACCGATCATGGATCGTCTGGCTTCGACGCTCGTGATGACGATCCATGATCTGTGGAGTGAAGGCGACACCGTGATCATTCGCTTCGCCGGCGACGCGACGGCGATCGACGGTGTGGAGTACCACAACGAGTACTGCTGGGTCTGGCGGCTACAGGGCGGCCGCGTCATGCGCAGCCACGCCTACCTGGACATGATCGCCGTACGGGAGCTCGTCGATCGCGTCGAACTGGACTGATCTGTTTCCGCTCCGGAACCGAAGGGTCTTCAGGATGAGCCAAGGCCTCCGGCTTTTCACGTGGCGTTCGGCCCCTCGGGTCCGTCGCGACCGACGGGGTCGTGCCTCTCACGCGAGGGAACCGAGGGGTCCTGCTCCTCCGGCGTGAGAGGACGCGGGATCCGGGGTGACCCAGATCAAGCCCGTCCCGTTGGCATCTCATGATCAAGGAATGGCGATCAGCGAAGGGACACGTGAAAACGGCCTTGATCCTCCGTCACCACCGGCTCACGAAACGACGGGACGTGCCGTCGCCTGCCGGTCCGGGGGTCACCGTGACGCCTCGGTCAGTTCCGGGGACGTCCGCGGCGCGTCGGCCTTTCCCAGGCGGCTGGGCCACCAGGCCCGCGCGCCCAGCTCGCGTACCAGCGCGGGGACGAGCAGGGAGCGCACCACCAGGGTGTCGAGCAGGACGCCGAAGGCGACGATGAAGGCGAGCTGTACGAGGAAGGTGAGGGGGATCACCACGAGCGCGGCGAAGGTGGCGGCGAGCACGACACCCGCCGAAGTGATCACTCCGCCGGTGGTGACGAGCCCGCGCAGCAGACCCTCTCGTGCCCCGTGGTGCACGGTCTCCTCGCGCACCCTGGACATGAGGAAGATGTTGTAGTCCACCCCCAGCGCGACCAGGAAGACGAAGCCGTACAGCGGCACGGACGCGTCGCCGCCGGTGAATCCGAACACGTGCGTGAAGACCAGCGTGGAGACGCCGAGGGTGGCGAGGAAGTTCAGCGCGACGGTGGCCACCAGGAGCACGGGTGTCATCAGCGAGCGCAGCAGGACGACGAGGATGAGCAGGATGATCACCAGGACGACCGGGATGATGAGCAGCGTGTCGTTCTTCGCGGTCTCCGTCGTGTCGTACCGCTGGGCGCTGAAACCGCCGATCAGGACGTCGTTCTCGGCGGCGAAGGCGGCGCGCAGGCGCTTGACCGTGTCCTGGGCGGCGTCGCTGTCCGGGGCGTCGTTCAACGTCGCCTCCACCAGCACGAGCCCGTCGACGATCTTGGGGGTGTCGTCGCCCGGCCGTCCGCTCTCGGGCACCGTCGCGGCCTCGGACACGCCTTCGACACCGCGTGCCGTCTCCTCCACGGCCTCGGCACGCTCCGAGGGGGCGACGATGACCGCGGGCTGCCCCGAGCCTCCGGGGAAGTGCTCGCTCAGCGCCGCCTGTGCCGCCACCGAAGGCGCGTCGTTCACGAAGGTCTCGTCCAGCGGCACACCCCTCGCGCTCAGCTGCGGCGCGAAGAGGGCGAGGGCGATGAGAGGCAGGATGGTGGCGATCCAGAGCCGGCGCGGATGGCGGTCGACCACGGCGGCCACGCGGTGCCAGATCCCGCGTGCCGTGCTGTCGGCCGGACGCGGCTTCGACGGCCACAGGGCGGCACGGCCCAGCAGGATCAGGGCCGCCGGCAGGAAGGTGAGCGCGCTGAGGGCGGCGCACGCGATGCCGATGGCGCCCACCGGGCCGAGCGCGCGGTTGTTGGTCAGGCCGCTGAGCAGCAGCGCGAGCAGGGCGAGGGCCACCGTGGCGGCACTGGCGACGATCGGCTCGAACGAGCGCCGCAGCGCGACGCGGCCCGCGGCGAAGCGGTCGCCGGTCGCGGCCAGTTCCTCGCTGAAGCGGGCGGTGAGCAGCAACGCGTAGTCGGTGGCCGCGCCGATGACCAGGATGAACAGGATGCCCTGCACCTGACCGTCGACCCGGACGATGTCGCGGTCGGCGAGGAAGTACACCACGGCGCACGCCAGGCCGAGCGCGAAGATCGCGCCGCCGATGATGACGAGAGGTAGCAGAACGCTGCGGTACACCGCGAGCAGGATGATCAGAACGGTGGTGAGCGCCACCCCGAGAAGCAGGCCGTCGATCCCGGCGAAGGCGTCGGACAGGTCGGCCCGGCTCGCCACGGGACCCGCGAGCTGGGCCCGCAGGCCGTCGACCGCCACCGCAGAACCGACCCGGTCCAGGACCTCTCTGAGCGAGGTGTCGAGGTCGGGGCTGAGCTGGACCACGCCCTGCAGCGCCCGGCCGTCCTCGGAGGGGATGGAGGGCGTGGGCGTCCCGACGACGCCGTCCGTGCCGCGCAGCGAGGCGAGCGCCTGGGTCGCCTCGGTGTTCTGCTCGGGGGTGATGTCGCCGCCGTTCGCGGTCCACACCACGATGAGCGGCTGCGTCTCGTCCTGACGGAACTTCTCCTGCGCCTCCAGGACGCGTGTCGACTCCGCGCTCTCGGGCAGGAAAGCGGCCTGGTCGTTGGTGGACACCTCGGTGAGCTTGCCGGCGAACGGCCCCAGCCCTCCGCCGATGCCCAGCCAGACCAGCACCAGCAGCGCCGGCACAAGCCAGCGGATCGGTCGCCGCCCCATGACATCACCTTTCCATGACGTACGATAACTCAATCATCGAGTATCTCAATAATTGAAGTAATGTAGCATGGCGTCATGAACGGCGACAGCGGGGAGGGCATCGACCGGCTGGCCTTCGCGATGCGACTGCGAAGGATGACCGCCGAGTTCAACCGCATCGCCCACGAGTTCGCCCACCAGCACGGGCTGCACCCCACCGACGTCCAGGCCCTGATGAAGATCTTCGACGCTCCGTCGCCGATCACCCCGAGCCGGCTGGCGGAGCAGCTGAACCTCACCTCGGGGGCCGTCACCGCGTGCCTCGACAGGCTGGAGCGGGCCGGGCACATCCGCAGGGTTCGCGACGTGCACGACCGGCGCGTGGTTCACCTGCACTACCTCGACGCCGCGCAGGAGTTCGCCGCGGTCTTCTTCCGCCCGCTCGGCCACAGCACGGACAAGGTCCTGCGGCGTTTCAGCCCGGAGGAACTGCGCACCGTGGCCGCCTTCCTTGACGCGATGAACGAGGAGCTCGACGTGTTGCGAGCCGCGCCGGGTTCTCACTGACCCGCTCTTCGAGCGCGCGGGCCTGGCGGTTGCGTACGGCGTCGGTCTTCTCGTTCGCGGTGGGAGGCGGGTGCGGGCGGCGGGTTCCCTCCCCGTTCCTCCGGACATCTGACCCGAGGTCGTGCCTGTACGGAGGGCATCGGCCGGGGCGGCGCCCACGTGCCGGAATCCGGGCTCATGGCCTGGGCTCGTGGTCCGAGGTCATGCCTTCGGGGCATGGTCCGGGCTCATCACCCGGGTGAGCCAGTCGTCGCGCGTCCGGCGCGCCGCGGCCGAGAGGCGTACCTGCGGATACAGCGCGTCGAAGCCGTGGAAGCCTCCCGCCCAGATGTGGAGTTCCGCCTGGCCTCCGGCCGCCCAGATCCTGGTGGCGTAGTCGACGTCCTCGTCGCGGAAGACCTCGGCGGTGCCGGCGTCGATGTAGGTGGTGGGCAGGCCCGAGAGGTCGTCGGCCATCGCCGGTGAGACGTAGCCGGACACGTCCTGGCCGGTGAGGTCACCGAGAACCGACCGCCACCCGTACTCGTTCATCTCGCGGGTCCAGACACCGTGCCCGCCGGAGTACTGACGGCTGGAGGTGGTGACGTTGCGGTGGTCGAGCATGGGGCAGATCAGCACCTGGGCGGCGATCGCCGGGGCGCCGCGGTCGCGTGCCATCAGGGTGACCCCGGCGGCGAGCCCCCCGCCGGCGCTGGCGCCCGCGACGACGACGCGGGCGGGGTCGATACCCAGGTCCTCGGCGTTCTCGGCGATCCAGAGCAGACCCTGGTAGCAGTCCTCGACCAGGGTCGTGCCGGTCGCCTCCGGCGCGAGCCGGTAGTCCACGGAGATCACGACGGCGCCGAGCAGGTCGATCCAGTCGAGGGGGATGTCGATCTGCGAGAAGCGATCCCCCATGATCATCCCGCCGCCGTGGATCCAGTAGACGCACGGTGCCGCCGCGGTGCGGTCGGTCCCGGCGGGACTGATGATCGACAGCGGGAGCATCGTGCCGTCCGGAGTGGGGACGGTGACCTCGCGCCGGTCGACGGCGCGGCCTTCGAGGAGGGTGTCGATCGGCGTCTGCGGGTACTGGCGCAGCTGGGCGAGCACCTCGGGGCTGAGCGGGGGCATGGGCGGCATCTCCGCGAGCAGCGCGCGCAGTTCGGGGTCGAGGTCGGGGCGTACCGATGTCATGGTGAGTTCCTTTCGAGAAGGCCCGGAGAGGGAGGGCCCGCGGGGGTTGGCCGGAGGGGTCAGAAGGCGGCCTTGCCGCCGACCGGCACCTCGTCGGTGTAGAGGGACTCACCGACGAGCAGTGACTGGAGCTTCGCGACCAGCGCCTGCGCCTCCTCGGTCGCGAAGAACCTGGCGTGGGTCTCCCGGCTGGTCCAGCCTTCGGTGACGTGGACGGTGTCCGGGTCACCGGCCGAGCGGCCGACCAGGAAGACGACGCAGTCCTCGTTGGGCAGGGACGGCGCGTTGAGCAGGAACTCGACCAGTTCGTCACCCTTTCCCGGCTGCGCGGTCATGGTGGCGTGGAAACCGTGGCCGACGATCATGGGGGATCTCCTTGTTCGTGGAGCTCGCGTTTGCTCCTGCGATGCTTGCAACTTCATGAAAGCAGCGCGACCAGGGAAAACGTTAGAAAGATGCTCTCTCGCCCTTGCCTAATACTCTTGCTTTGAGGAGTATCGGCCCTGTGCTTCAATCGAGGGCATGGACCTTGAGGAGCTGCGTTCCCTGCTCGACCGCCACGCCCGGCCCGACATGACCACCGCCATCGACGGTGTCCTGGTCTCGAAGGTCGAGCGGCCGAGCCCACCGTCCTCCTCGATGTCGGGCACGGTGCTGGCGCTCATCGCGCAGGGCGCGAAACGGATCGCGCTGGGCGACCGCGTGTACGAATACCGTGCCGGGCAGTATCTCCTCGCCTCGGTCGACATGCCGATCACCGGCCACTTCACCGCGGCGAGCCCCGAGCGGCCGGCGATGGGCTTCGGCCTGGTCCTGCACCCGGCCACCGTCGCCGAGCTGTTGCTGCAGGCCGCCCCCGGAGACCTGCCGCCCGCCGGCGGCGGAGCCCCGTCCGGCATGGCCGTCAGTGACGCGCCCGACGCGCTCGTCGACGCGGTCGTCAGGCTGCTGCGCCTGCTCGACCGGCCGCGCGACATCGCGGTGCTCGCACCGTTGATCAAGCGGGAGATCCTCTGGCGGGTCATCACCGGCGAGCAGGGCGCCGTCGTACGCCAGCTCGGACTCGCCGACAGCAGCCTCGCCCACATCGCCCGCGCCGTCCGGTGGATCCGCGACCACTACACGCGGCCCTTCCGCGTCGAGGAGGTGGCGCGACTCGCGGGCATGAGCGTGTCCGCCTTCTACCGCAACTTCCAGGCGGTCACCGCGATGAGCCCCATCCAGTTCCAGAAGCAGATCCGGTTGCAGGAGGCCCGGCTCCTGCTCGCCACACGTTCCAACGACGTCACCGGCGTCGGTCACAGCGTCGGCTACGACAGCCCGTCACAGTTCAGCCGAGAGTACCGCCGCCAGTTCGGCGTGCCGCCGAGCGAGGACGCCGCCCGCCTGCGCGGTTCGACGTCCCGCCTGTCACCGGCTCTCGCTTGACGCGCTCCCCGGCCCGAAGGCCGAGCACCGGCCCGTATTTCGGTAGCCGCCGTCCGCGGGCCGGCCGTGGGCATGACGAAGGACCGGCCGCCGATGACGGGACCGGTCCGTTCGTCGCCTCGACCCGGGGCGGCCTCGCCGGGAGTGACGTCGTCCATGATGCGTGCCCCGGTATCCGTACCGTGGCGGGCCACACTTCCTTGGAGGTAGGGCATGGTCACGGTGGCCGTGACCATGCCCTGTAGTCGTACCGTGGCGGGGTTTACGGGTGCCTGCGCAGGTGCGCGCGCAGCAGGTTGGGGTCGGTGGCCGTGGTGTAGGCGGCGCTGAGGACGTACACGTCATTGCCGCGCAGCGCGACGGAGGTGGGGTTTTGAAGTCCGTCGCCGGTGTCCAGAACGGTGGTGCTGGTGCCGTCGGGCTTGATGCGTACGACCGTGTTGGGGGCGTTGAGAGCCGCGAGGATCTCGTCGCCGCGACCGGTGAAGGCGAAATCATCGATACCGACCAGGCCCGATGCCTTGACCTGCGGCGTTCCCGCCCGGTTTCCCGGGCGGATCGGAATGCGCAGGAGAGTGCCCCGGTCGAGGTTGGTCACCCACAGCGCGCCGTCGCGTACCTTCGCGCCGTTGGCTCCGAGGAAACCGGTGGAGGCGAGTTCGGGAGCGGTGGACCAGGCGGTGGGTGTGCCGCCGGTGACGGGGACGGTCCACACGGTGCCGAGCACCGAGTCGGTGATGTAGAGCCGTTCGCCCTTCCCGTCCAGTGCCAGCCCGTTGGGCAGGCCGTTCGCGGGTAGCGCGGCGATGCGCCGAGGGGCCTTGCCGTGGCGCAGCCGCCACAGCCCCGTCAGGTCGGCCGTGCCGGTCGCGTACAGCACGTACACGGTGCCGTCAGAGGTGTGGGCGATGCCGGTGGCCAGGGGGAAGCCGAGGATCGGCGTGTTGACCCCGCCGTCGGCGGGCGCGGGCAGGGTCGCCAGGATGCGCGTCTTGCCCTGGGGGGTGACCTGGGCCACCTGGCGGCTGGCGGCGAAGGTGATGTTCGCCGTGCCGTCGGGCAGCAGGGCGATGTTCTCCGGCATCTGGCCCGCCGACAGGTCGAAGTGGGTGGCGATCCGCACGTCCGTCAGTGGTCCCTTGGGAGACGTCGCGTTGGCCGGCGCGGTCGTGGTCATGGTGGCCGCGGTCATGAGAAGGGCCGACAGGGTGATCTTGATGCTTCGCTTGGACATGGTTCCTTCACTGTTTTCCGGCATGCGGCAGCCGCGGCGCGGCGCCGTGGTCGAGAGGGGGTTCGGGGGAGGTCGTGATCGTGCCGCCGACCGGCGGGCTGAGGGCGGCCGGAGACGGGGGGCGGCCGGGAGGCGGTACAGACCGTGCCATCGGGTCGCCGAGCGCGAGGCCGGTCTCGACGGGAGGCACGGTGGGGGGAGGGCGGGGCGGCGCGGTGGAGGGAGGGCGTGGTGGACACGCGCCGTGACCGGACGAGCCCGGACGAGCCCGGACGCACCCGGACAAGCCCGGCCTCCTCGGCCGATGGGAGGACTCGGGTCAGATGGTGCGGGTCTCCGCGCCGAGGCGCGGCCGGGTCGTCTCCGGGGTCGTTGCCCGGGCCGCCTCTCGCGGTGCGATGACCTGGGAGAGCAGGGCCAGAGCCGTCGCCGAGGGGGAGCCGGGGGCGGCCGTGGCCACCACCAGGGCCGGGCCGTTCCCCTGCGGGCTCTGCAGCGTCTGCTGGGTGACCGTCAACGTCCCGACCAGGGGGTGGCGCATCTCGTAGTCGGCGACATCACAGGCCAGGACCCGGTGGTCGGCCCACATCGCGGCGAACTCGGGACTGCGCATGCTCAGCTCGCCGATCAGCTCGGCAAGCAGCGGATCGTCCGGATGTCTCCCGGCTGTCAGGCGCAGGTTGCCCACCACGGCCCTGGCCTTGGCGGGCCAGTCGGCGTACAGGTCACGGGTGTGCGCGTCGAGGAACACCAGCCTGGCCATGTTCGGCCGTCGGCCGGGGACGTTCGGGCCGTCCCGGTCGAGATGACCGGCGAACAGCCCGTGGCCCTGGCGGTTCCAGGCCAGGACATCGCTGCGGCGGCCGATCACGATCGCGGGTGTGCTCCCGAGGGCCGCCAGCAGGGCGGCGGTCGCCGGGGTGACGCGTTCGGTACGCGGCCGGCCCGAGAGTCCGCCCCGTCTCGGTGCGCGGGCCAGGGCGTGCAGGTGGGCACGCTCGGCATCGTCCAGCCGCAGGGCGTTCGCTATGGCGTCGAGCACCTCGCGCGAGGCGTTGTGTGACTGGCCCTGCTCCAGGCGCGTGTAGTAGGGCGCGCTGATGCCCGCGAGCATCGCGAGCTCCTCCCGCCGCAGCCCGGGAACCCGGCGCCGCTCGCCGTAGGTCCGCAGCCCGACGTCCTCCGGCCGCAGCTGGCCCCGGCGTGTCTGCAGGAAGTCGGCGAGATGGCCGTGCTTGTTCATGCAACCGAGTATGCGTGCGGCCGGCGATCCGCGCCTCACCCCGCCGGGGTAGGGATCGGCGGGGTCTGGCTCGCGCGAGCCTCGGTCTCCAGGATGAGCGCGCCCCCCTTCGACGATTCTGTTCTTCGCTTCGAGGAGAGCCCGTGAGCGTCGCTTCCGGTCGGGGGCACCGGCTGGGAGGAGCCCGCAGCCGGTGCCGGTCCGCCGCCGGTTCACCCGCTGATCCATCCGCCGGTCCGCCGTCGCGGCTTCCGCGAGCGGACCGATCGGGGACGGCGCCGCCACGACGAGGTGCCCGGCGGTGGTCAGGGGGTCAGCGCAGGCCGTCGTAGAAGGTGCGCAGGTCTTCGGCGAGCACGTCGGGCACGATGTGAGCGGCGTAGTGGCCGCCGCGGTCGTACGACTTCCAGTGCACGATGTTCGTGTGGTCGCGCTCGGCGAACGTGCGCATGGACACGAAGTCACCGTCGAACATCGCGAGGCCGGTCGGCGTCTTCGTGGGCTCGGTGGGGTGTTCGGCGCGCGCGTCCTCGTAGTAGAGCCGGGTGGCCGACGTCGCGGTGCCGGTCAGCCAGTAGAGCATCGTGTTGGTCAGGATGAAGTCGGCGTCGACGCTGTCGCCGAGCAACTGCGAGTTCCAGCCGAGCAGCCCGGTGGGCGAGTCGAAGATCGCGTATGACAGGGTCTGCGGCTGCTGCGAGTGCAGCGTGTTGAACGACATCTTGGTGTCGTAGAACTCCTGCAGCACCTCCAGGGCCTTCTGGTCCTCCGGGGTGATCCTCTCGAACTCGGCCGGATCGCCGGAGGGGAAGGAGAAGAGCTGGGTGACGTGCACGCCGACGACGTGTTCGGGGTCGATCCGCCCGACCTCGGGGGAGATGAGCGAGCCGCCGTCGTTGCCGACGGCGCCGTAGCGGTCGTAGCCGAGTCGCCGCATCAGCTCCGCCCACGCCCCGGCGATGCGGTACCGGTTCCAGCCCTTCTCCCCGGTCGGACCGGAGAGGCCGAAGCCGGGCAGCGAGGGGATGACCAGGTGGAACGCCCGCGCCGGGTCCTCGGGGTCGGTGAGCGGTTCGATGATCTTCAGGTACTCCACGATCGAGCCGGGCCAGCCGTGCGTGAGGATCAGCGGCAGGGCGTTCTCGTGCCGCGAGCGGACGTGCAGGAAGTGGATGTTCTGCCCGTCGATCTCGGTGGTGAACTGCGGGTGCCGGTTGATCTCGGCCTCGTGGGCCCGCCAGTCGTACTCGTGGCGCCAGTATTCGGCCAGGTTCCGCACGTACTCCACGGGGACGCCGTAGTCCCAGCCGGCGTCCGGCAGCTCGTCGGGCCAGAGAGTGCGGTCGAGCCGGTCGTGGAGGTCGTCCAGCCTGGCCTGCGGGACGTCGATGCGGAAGGGCTTGATCTCGGCGTTTTCGCTCATGATCGGAACACTACGGACCCTTCCGGTCAGCTTCTGTCCTGAAGTACTGGCAGGGTTGGGGACATGTTGGAAACCTCGGCGCGGTTGCTGCGCCTGCTGTCGTTGTTGCAGGCCAGGAAGGACTGGCCCGGCGCGACCCTCGCGGATCGGCTGGGCGTGAGCGAGCGGACCGTGCGCCGCGACGTCGACCGGCTGCGCGAGCTCGGATATCCCGTGAACGCGACGCGGGGCACCGACGGGGGCTACCGCCTGGGCGCGGGGACCGTCATGCCGCCGCTCCTGCTCGACGACGAGGAGGTGGTCGCCGTGGCGGTCGGTCTGCGGACCGCCGCCGGTGGCACCGTCGCCGGCATCGAGGAGACGTCGGTGCGCGCCCTCGCCAAGCTTGAGCAGGTGCTCCCCTCCCGGTTGCGCCACCGGGTCAACGCGTTGCAGACCTACGTCGAACCCGTGCCCGCGGACAGTCCGGGCCCGGTGGTCGACCCCGAGGTGCTGACCGTGCTCGCCGCCGCCTGCCGCGACGGGGAACGGGTGCGGTTCGACTACCGCGCCCACGACGGGTCGGCCAGTGTACGGATCGTCGAACCGCATCGGCTCGTGGCGTGGGGACGCCGCTGGTATCTCGTCGCCTGGGACGTCGACCGTCAGGACTGGCGTACCTTCCGGATGGATCGCGTCGAACCGCGCACTCCCACCGGCCCGCGCTTTCCGCCCCGCGATCCGCCGGAGGGCGGCGCGGCCGCGTACGTCGCGCGCGGGGTCTCGGCGGCGGCCTGGCGCCACCGGGCACGGGTCGTCGTCCACGCGCCCGCCGACGTCGTGACCGAGCGCGTCAACCCCGCGGTCGGCGTGGTGGAGGCCGTGGACGAGCACACCTGCGTGCTGAACACCGGCGCGGACAGCCTGCACGTGATCGCCGTGTATCTCGGCATGCTCGATCTGGACTTCGAGGTCACCGAGCCCTCGGAGCTCGTCGAGCACATGCGGGCCCTCGCGGCCCGCTACGCCCGCTCCACGCCGGTCCACGCCGGTCCACGCGGAGGGGTGACGTCTTTTGCGGAGGGGTGACGTCTTTTAAGGAACCGCCTTCGGAAACCGCCGGGCGGTCGTCGTCGAGCGCGGCCTTCCGCGTCGAGTCGTCTTCGGGCCGTCGTCGAGCGCGGCCTTCCGCGCGGATCCGGTCGGAGTCCCCGGTCGCCGGGGGCGTGTCGCCCCGGTCGCGGCCTCGGGGACTCCGGTCCGTCTCACCCGGTCCGTTTCACTCGCTCGGGTTCACCCGGTCCGTTTCACCCGGTCGGGTTCACGAGTGCCGGGCTCACGAGTGGGCGACAAGGCACTTCTTGAGCGTGTCCCTGGAATCCTGACGCTTCGGTGCGACCTTCATGAGCGCGGCGTCGCGCACCTGCACGTACTTGGCCCCGGCGGCGTTGTATGCCTCCACCATCTTCTTCGCGGCGGGGTCCAGCGCCGGAGCCTTGACCCCGAGCTGCTGCAGGGCCACCTTCTGGGAGAGCTGGTCGATGTTCGCGGCGGCACCGGCCTTCATCAGGGCGGCGTGGGCGGCCTTGACCTCCGGTAGGGCGTCGATGTCGGCGAGGGCGTCCTCGGCGTTCATCAGCGCGAGCTGCTCCTGCGCGCAGGGGGCCGGGGCGGTGGCGGCGACGGCGGTGGTGGCGGTGGCGCCGACGGTGGTCAGGGTGGCGAGAAGGCCGAACGCGGCCAGCGCCGTCGCAGTGGTGCGGGTGTGCATGGGGTGCTCCCGTTGGTGCTGAGGGTTGATTGGCATGTGACCTCATGCACCGTAATCACTGTGGGTAATCACTCCGCCGCTTCAAGTTAACGTCAAGGGTCGCGGGCCGTCCGATTTCCGAGGAGGTCTGATCGCCCGTGGTGCCGGCTCGGGGTGACGTCGGCTTCCGTTCATGACCTGTGAGCAGACCTCACCACGGATCGACGAGTGCGAAAAAGGGTGAAACCACTGGATTTCTATCGGTGCGACAGCGTCGAAATCCGACTCCCGACAAGCCATCCGACTTGCTGGGATCCAGTTTGCCGTTAGCAGGTAAGGCCGGTGTCAGCATCGTCGGAGAGTCATAACCGATCATGACATCTGGGGGAAAAATGCTTCGAAAACTGATCCCGATCCTGGTCGCGGTCGCGGCGGCCGGATCACCCGCCATCGCGACCAGGGCCTGGGCGGAGGTGGCGCCGGCCGCTTCGGCGGCCCGGTCGGTCGCCGCCGCGCAGACGACCGGTACGTGCGTTCCGGGATCGCCGTGCGCGGGGATCAACTGCGGTCCGGGCCGCATCTGCGTCCCCTCGCCCAAGCAGTGCTTCACCACGCCGTGCCCGCAGTACGACTGCGTGCCCGTGTCGGGTTACCCGGGCAGCTACCCCGGCTACCCGGTCGGGTACCCGCCTCCGTATCCGGGCTGGCGTCCCCCCTACCCCGGCTGGCGGCCACCATATCCGGGCTGGCGCCCTCCGTATTCATACTCGTATCCGCGGCCTCCGTACCCACGGCCTCCGTATCCTCCCTATCCGCCGTATCCGGGCGTGCGGCCTCCGTACCCCGCTCCGCTGCCTCCCGGACCGGGGCGGCCTCCGTATCCGGCGTATCCGGCACCGATGCCTCCCGGTCCGGGGCCCAGGGCCATCGGCGGCTGACGGATCGCGGGTCGTTCGGGGGCACCTCCACCGGCGGGCACCAGGTGAGCCTGGCGCGTAGCGGTCCGGCCCTCACCGCAGTCGGTGGCTCGCCCGCGCCGACGATTCGTACGTCACATCCAGCGGTCCCGGCGTGCCCGGCACCGCCCGTCGTCGCCCCGGGCCGCCACGACGGTGGCCCGGGGGGCGGGCGGGCGGCGACGGCTTGTGAGGACACCGGGTGAGCTGGTCTGATGTGCGAAGGATGAGGTGAGCCGGTACGGGGGTTGTTTTCTGCCGTGGAGGCATCTGTCGAGCAACTGGTGTACGTCCGCGAGGACGAGTACACGATCGCGCGGATGAGCGCCGAGGGCATGCCCGGCTTCGTCGCCTCCGGCCGGGCCCTTGGCGGGGTCCAGCCGGGGGAGACGCTCAGGCTCGTCGGTGACTGGGGCGAGCATCCGCGGTACGGCAGGCGCTTCGAGGTCGTCGCGTGCGAGCGGCTGGTTCCGGCCACGGTCCGGGCCATTCGCATCTATCTGGGCTCCGGCCTGATCCGCGGCATCGGGCCGAGGCTCGCCCACGCCATCGTGAGCCACTTCGGCGAGGCGACGCTGACGGTCATCGACACCGAGCCGGGACGGCTCACCGAGGTCGTCAACATCGGCCCCGCGCGGCAGGCCCAGATCGCCGACGCGTGGCAGGAGCAGAAGGCGATCGCCGAGCTCATGGTGGTCCTGCAGGGTTTCGGGATCAGCCCGCTGCTCGCGGCGAAGATATACCAGGTCTTCGGGGCCGACTCGGGAGAGGTGCTCACCTCCGACCCGTACCGGCTCATCGGCAAGGTGAGGGGCATCGCCTTCGCCACGGCGGACAGGATCGCGCTGCGCTCCGGGGTCGCGGAGGACAGCCCGCAGCGGGTCAAGGCGGCGATCCTGGACAGGCTGGAGACGGCGGCGAGCCGCGACGGACACTGCTACGTACGCCTGATCGCGCTGATCGCCCAGTCCGCGGAGCTCGTCGAGCAGGACCACGACCTCGTCGCGCGGATGGTCGACGCACTCGTCGCCGACCGACGCGTGGTCGTCGAGGCGTCGCCCGACGGCCAGGCGACGGCCGTGGTCTATCTGAAGGAGACCCACAGCCGTGAGATCACGCTCGCCGACCAGCTGACCAGGCTCTGGGAGGCTCCCTCGACGCTGCCCATGCGCACCTTCCAGGAGGATCCCGGGCTGGACGAGGACCAGCGGGCGGCGGTGAACATGGCGCTCACCAGTACCGTCTCCGTCCTCACCGGCGGTCCGGGCTGCGGGAAGAGCCACACCGTCAAGACCATCGCGGCGACCGTGCGGGCGATGGGCGGCACGGTGACCCTCACCGCGCCGACCGGCAAGGCGGCCAAGCGCCTGTCGGAACTCACCGGCCTGCCCGCCATGACCGTGCACCGGATGCTGGCCCACCAGCCGGATCCCGACAGCGGCACGCTGTTCGAGCAGACGCCCGCGCAGGCCGACCTGATCGTGGTCGACGAGGCGTCCATGCTGGACCTGAGCCTGGCCACCCGCCTCACCGCGGCCATATCGCCCGGCAGCCACCTGTTGATCGTGGGCGACAGCGACCAGCTTCCCAGCATCGCCCCAGGCAGCGTGCTCGCCGATCTGCTGCGCGTCGAGACGATCGCGCGGATGCGCCTGACCCGCGTCTTCCGCCAGGCGGAGGGCAGCGGGATCATCCGGGCCGCCCGCCGGGTGAGGGCGGGCGAGGTGCCCGCGACTCCCGGCGGGGGAGGCTTCTGGTTCGAGGAGGTCGACGACCCCGAGCAGGTCGCCGAGCGGGTGCTGCACCTGGCGACGGTGGCGATCCCCCGCAAGCAGGGGGTGAGCCCGGACCAGGTCCAGGTCCTGTGCCCGATGCGCAGGGGCCTGACGGGGACGGCCGAACTCGGCAGGATGATCCAGGAACGGCTCAACCCCGCTCGTGAGGGGGTCGCCGAACACTGGTCGGGCGCCTCCGCCTTCCGTGTCGGCGACCGTGTCATGCCGATCCGCAACAACTACGACAAGGGCGTCTTCAACGGCGACACCGGTACGGTCACCGCCATCACCCCCGAGGAGAGGGTCGTCGAGATCCGCACCGACGACGGGCAGACCGTGAAGTACGGCTTCGGCGAGCTCGACGAGCTGACCCACACGTACGCCATCAGCGTCCACCGTTCCCAGGGCAGCGAGTATCCCTTCGTGGTCGCGCCGCTCGTCACCGAGTCCGGGGGCGTCATGCTGCGCCGCAAGCTGCTCTACACCCTGCTCACCCGGGCACGGTCGTGGGTGGTCGTCGTCGGCGAGCGCAAGGCCCTGGAGATGGCCGTCAACCGGCTGGACCACCGCCGCAACACGGGGCTCGCCCGCAGGCTCGCGCTGAGCCTCGGCGCGGGCCTCCACTACGAGATCGCCCCCGACTGACCTTCGAAGGCCTGCCGCGGCCCGATGCCTCGCACCACGGCGGGAGGACGAATCTCGGCGCGAATGCCATGGGGGAGTGGGTCCTAGGTAGGAATATGCGAAGGTATGGTGATTGCTCGTGACGACGTTTCGGATCAGCGAGGCCGCCGCGCTGCTGGGAGTGAGCCCCGACACCGTCCGCCGGTGGGTGGACGCCGGACGGCTCGTGGCCCGGCGGGACGAGCACGGCCACCGGATGGTGGAGGGAGTCGATCTGGCGGCGTTCGCACGTGCCCGGATCGAGTCCGAGGAGGGCACGGGGCACTCCTCGGCCAGAAACCGCTTTCGCGGGATCGTGACCGAAGTGATCAGGGACGCGGTGATGGCCCAGGTGGAGATCGCCGCGGGACCGTACCGGGTGGTGTCGTTGATGAGCCGCCAGGCCGCCGACGAGCTGGGCCTGGCGGTGGGGGTGACGGCCGTCGCCGTGATCAAGTCCACCAACGTGGTCGTGGAGATCGCCGACCACGCCCGTACGACGAGTTGACGGCGCCGTGAGTGGCCCGGCCGACGGGGTAGCGGGTGGCCCGGCCGGCGCCGTTCCGAACGGTCCGTCCGGCGGCGTGCCGGGAGACCTCCCCGGTGGGGTACGCGGCGGTCCGGCCAACGGTGGTGCGGGCGGTGCGTCCGGTGGGGTGCGCGACGGCGGGGTGGCGGGCCGTCTGCCCTGGGTGCTGGTGCTGCCGGCCGTGGCGGGCATGGTCTTCCTGACGCTGCCGCTGGTCGGGCTGCTGACGCGCGCCCCCTGGTCCACCCTGCTGGAGAGGCTGGGCGAGCCGCAGGTGCTGGAGGCACTGCGCCTGTCGCTGGTGAGCGCGACCGTGGCCACGCTGGTGTGCCTGCTGCTCGGCGTGCCGCTGGCGTGGCTGCTGGCCCGGGTCGACTTCCCCGGCCGCCGCCTGGTACGGGCGCTGGTCACCGTCCCCCTCGTGCTGCCCCCGGTGGTCGGCGGGGTCGCCCTGCTGCTCGTCCTGGGACGGCGCGGCCTGGTCGGTCAGTGGCTGGACTCCACCTTCGGCATCACCCTGCCGTTCACCACGGCCGGGGTCGTCGTCGCCGAGACGTTCGTCGCCATGCCGTTCCTGGTCATCAGCGTCGAGGGTGCGCTGCGCGCCGCCGACCTGCGGTTCGAGGAGGCCGCCGCGACGCTGGGCGCCTCCCGCTGGGTGATCTTCCGCCGTGTCACCCTGCCCCTGATCGTCCCGGGCATCGTCGCGGGAGCCGTGCTGTGCTGGGCCCGCGCGCTGGGCGAGTTCGGGGCCACCATCACCTTCGCCGGCAACTTCCCCGGCCAGACCCAGACCATGCCGCTGGCCGTGTACCTCGCCCTGGAGACCGAACCCGAGGCCGCGATCGTGCTCAGCCTCGTCCTGCTCGCCGTCTCGGTGATCATCCTGGCCGGCCTGCGCGACCGGTGGGTGAGCGGCCCGTGACCCTCGACGCCCGTCTCGTCGTCACCCGGCCCCGCTTCCGCCTGGACATCGAACTGGAGGTCGCGGCCGGTCAGGTCGTCGCACTGCTCGGTCCCAACGGCGCGGGCAAGACCACCGCGCTGCGCGCGCTGGCCGGGCTCACCGCCCTGTCCGGCGGGCGGATCCTCCTGGACGGCGAGGCGCTGCATCCCCTGGCGTCCGAACGTCGCCCGATCGGCATGGTCTTCCAGGACTACCTGCTCTTCCCACACCTGTCCGTCCTGGACAACGTCGCCTTCGGACCTCGTTGCCGCGGCGCCTCCAGAGCGGAGGCGCGGCGCGGTGCCGCCGTCTGGCTGGAACGCGTCGGCCTGGCCGGGTACGCCGCGGCGAAACCCCGGCAGCTGTCGGGCGGTCAGGCCCAGCGCGTCGCACTGGCCCGTGCCCTCGCCGTCGGCCCCCGCCTGCTGCTGCTGGACGAACCACTGGCCGCCCTCGACGCCCACACCCGCCTGGAGATCCGCTCCCGGCTCCGCCGCCACCTGGCCGACTTCGAGGGCGCGACCGTCCTGGTCACCCACGATCCGCTGGACGCCATGGTGCTCGCCGACCAGCTGGTCGTCATCGAGAACGGCGCCGTCGTGCAGCGCGGCGCCCCCGCCGAGGTCGCCCGCCGCCCGCGCACCGACTACGTCGCCCGTCTGGTCGGCCTCAACCTCTATCGGGGACTCGCCGCCGAACGGCAGGTCACCGTCGGTGAGGTGCGTTTCAGCGTCGCCGAGAACCTGGAGGGCCCCGCGTTCGTCGCCTTCCGGCCCGGCGCGGTCGCGCTCTACCGGACCCGTCCCGACGGCACCCCGCGCAATCTCTGGGAGGCCACGATCGAGGGTGTCGAACGGCACGGCGACAACGTCCGCATCCACCTGGAGGGACCCATCACCGCCTCCGCGGACGTCACCCCCGCCGCCGTCGCGGATCTCGACCTCACTCCCGGGCAGCGGATCTGGGCGTCGGTCAAGGCCACCGAGACCCACGCCTACCCATCGTGATCGGCGGCCGTGCAGCCGTGCGGCCCGAGAGCCGGGTGGGTGGCCGAGAGCCGGGCGGCCGGGCGGGCGTGGGGCCGCGGCGAGCGAAGGCGAGAAAGAACCGGCCCGTGCTCGCCGTACACGCCCCTGTCCGCCGGCGCGAATCCCCGCCCCCTTGACGGGACTCGCCCCGGCGGACGCTTGGACCGGCGGGCGGCGGACGCCTAGACCGGCGGGCAGTTCTGCGGGCCGCCCGAGGCGAGGTCGGCGAGCGAGCAGACCGAGACCTTCGGGTGGTACGGGCCCATCACGGCGGCGGCGGAGGCCGGGTCACCGTCCTCGGGGACGTTCTGGACGGCCTCGGCGAAGTTCTCGTCCACCACCATGTTGCGGAGCAGGACGGTGTGCGCGGCCCTCGGCTGCGTCGTGGAGAACGGCAGGAAGGTCACCCCCGGAATCCTCTCGATCGCCGCGCGCTGCGACTCCCTGCCGATCACGTACGTGTAGTGGCCGGTGGAGTCCAGCGCGGTCTCGTCGTCGCTGCGGCACCCGTAGCTGACCGTCCCGTTCGGCAGGTTGTTCACCACCACGGGGAGCAGCGGGAAGGTGAGGTTCGTGCACATGGACCAGTAGCGCACGTCCTTGTCCGTCTCCGGCCACGGCGAGGGGTGGGAACCGGCGGAGGCGCGCGGCGCCTTGCCCCGGACGACGACGACCTCGCGGTCGGCCGGTGGGGGGACGGTCGCGCTGAGGTAGGCGGAGTCCGCGTTCGGGAAGCCGCCGACGCGCCGCGTGTCGAGTTTCACCCGGGCGAACCTCATCGGCTCCGGCTCGGCGAGCGGCGGGTCCATGCGGAGTCCTTCGAGCGACTCCATCTGCGCCTGCGTGGGTGTGCCGGTGCTCTCACACCGGGGTACCGGCGTGGAGACGCCGTCGCGCTCGAAGGTGACCGACGGCAGCGGCACCCGCGAGAAGTCGCCGTCGGCCGGCAGGTAGGCCCTCAGCAGAACGTAGCCGTCCGCGCCCTCCGCGGTGCCCTCGGGGGCGAGGGGAAGCGTGTTGACCTGGCCGGGAGCCGCGTCGGAGCTCACGGTCACCGTGTAACGCCCGCCTGGCTCCGCCTGCTGCTGCCACGGGTTGACACTGCCCGGGTCCGGGTCGATGAGGTGGTCGGGCAGCGACGAGCCGACACCGTTGAACGTGAACGACCCTCCGCCGTCCTTGTACACGTTGAACGAGGTGTACCGGCTGTCCGCGTACTCACCCGAGAGCTTGATCCGCAGACGGTCCTGAACCGTGAACGGCAGGACCCAGTACGACGCCGCGGTGTCGGGGAAGAAGACGTTGACGGTGTCCGCGCTCACCCGGAGTTTCCAGGAGCAGTCCGGTGTCACCGGCGGTGCGGCGGTCGCGGCGGCGGCCTGTGGGAGCGGAGAGGCGATGAGCGCGCCGACTCCCAACGCTGCGAGCAGCCCTCGAAGGCGAGGAGAGCGCCGAGGACCGGATTTCGTGCTGGTCATGTGAGATGTCCCCCTGTTTGCGATAGGTGTTTTCGATGGCACGGGGAAGCCGGAGCCTGATGCCTGAGCTCCGATGTCGGAGGCCCGGTTCCGGAACCTTGGTGCCGGACCTTTGGTCCGGAACTCCGATGCCGATGCCTCCGGCGGAAGGCAGGAAGGACGCGCCGTCCCCCGGCCTGTCCTCGTGGTCGGCCCCCGGCCGATCCGGCTTCCGCCCCCGTGCGGATGGGTCGTCGTCAGCGGCTCTTCGCCACCTCGGCGGCCACGGCGCGGAACGCGACCAGCGCCTCGCGCTGGTCGTGGGCCGAGGTGGAGACGGTCGACTTGACGACGACCACGCCGTGCTTGGGCGAGACGTAGACGTACTGCCCGCCGAACCCGGCGGCCATGAAGTCGCCCTCGTCGCCGTCACCGAGCCACCAGTGCAGCCCGTAGCCGGCGTTGAAGGAGGCGGAGGGCGTGGTCGACTTCTTCACCCAGGCGCTCGGCACGACCTGGCGTCCCGCCGCCTTGCCGTCACGCAGGTAGAGCAGGCCGAACCGGGCGAAGTCGCGGTCGGTGGCGTGGTAGCAGCAGTAGCCGAGGCTGTCGCCGGTGGCGTCCTTCTCGATACGCGCCGTGGACTCCATGCCGGCGGGCTGCCAGATCTTCTTCTCCACGTACCGGTGGTACGGCGTGCCCGTGGCGCGGCTGACGATGTCGGCGAGCACGAAGGAGTTCATGCTGGTGTACTCGAATCTGCTGCCGGGCTTCCAGCCGCGCACCTGCCGCGCCGCCAGCTTCTCGACCGACCGGCCCCGCTTCACGGCCATCTGCACCTTGGGGATGTCGGAGCGCTCGTCCCAGGCGATCCCCGACGACATACGCAGCAGGTTGCGGATGGACACCCCGTCGTAGCCGGAGCCGCGCAGTTCGGGAAGGTAGCGGGTGACCTGGTCGTCGATCGAGCGGATGTGGCCCTCCTGCAGGGCGATGCCGATCGCGGCCGACGTGAAGGACTTCGCCATCGACCAGGACTGGAACCGGGTGTTGCGGTCGGCCTCGACGTAGCGCTCGTCCACGATCTTCTGGCCGTCCAGGACGACGAAGCCGTTGGTCTTCGTGCGCGCGAGGAAGTCGTCGAGGGTGCGCTCGTCGCCCTCGTAGGTGTAGGTCACCGAGAGCTTTCTCGGATCGCTCCGCAGTCTGACCGGATTCGCCGATGGTCGTACGAGGTCGAAGGCACCGGCCTCGGCGACGACCGGCGCGGACGGCGACGAGGCCGGTGCGAGGGAGGCCGACGTCATGGCCAGGGCTCCGGCCGGAGCCGCCGAGCCGATCAGCGTGAGTGCGGCGACCGTCGCGATCGCGGGTACTCGCAGGCGATGGATGTTCATGTTCCCCCCGTGGGTTCGGTGGCGGGGTGAGCCGCTCGCGTACGGCGGGGATCATGACGCACTTTCTTGGCAGATTTCTGGCACGACCCACGGCGGGCCTTCGGGACGGCCCACGGCGGATCTCCGGCAGCCCCACTGCGGGACTTCGGCATGCCCACGGCGGATCTCCGGCACGGATTACGCGGAGATCCAGCAAATCTCCCGCACGGTCCACGGCGGAGATTCAGCGGGTCTACGGCGGGGACCGGCGCGGCTCGGTGAGCCAGGAGCCGACCTCGGGAGGACGCTCGTCGGGGCGCGTCGGGGAGCGGGGGGAGAGGGGAGCCGAGGCGGGCAGCCGCACCTCGACGCGCGTTCCGCGGCCCTGTTCAGGGTCGGTCACCGTGACCGTGCCGCCGTGCAGAGCCACCTGCTGGCGGATGAGGGTGAGACCGAGGCCCGAACCCGGGCTGCCGGGTCGGCGGTGGAACCTGGTGAAGACGGAGTCGCGTTCGGCGAGCGGTATCCCCGGTCCCGCGTCCTGAACGGCGAGTACGGCGACCGTACCGTCGGCGGACAGGGTCACCGTGATCGTGGCACGCTCGGTGTCCTCGGTGCGGTCTGTGCCGTCCTTGGCGCTCGTGCCGCCCATGCCGCTGTCCGTGCGGTCTGTGCTGTCTGCGTTGTCTGTGTTGTTCGCTCTGTGCAGGCCGTTCACGGCGTCCGCGCTGTCCGCGCCATCAGGACGGACCACCCTGTCCTTACCGTCAGGGGGGTCCGGGGCATCCGTGCCGTGGATCGCGGCGTTGTCGAGGAGGTTGTCCACGATCATCCGGAGTCCTTCGGCCCATCCCCGTACCGGCAGGTCGGCCGTGGGGGAGAAGGCGATCGCGGCCCTCGGGTGGCGGCGCCGCGCCTCCTCGACGGCGACGGCGGTGATCTCCGCCAGATCGGTCTCGGCGAAGGCCGCGGGCTCGACCAGCTCACCGCGCGCCAGCCGGCGCAGCATCGTGATCAGCCGCTGTGTCCGGCCGTGTTCCGCACTCAGATCGGCGACGATCTCGGCGCGCTCCACCGGATCCAGTCCGGGGTGGCCGAGCAACTCCAGGTTGGTGCCCATGCTGGTCAGCGGCGTCCGCAGCTCGTGCGCCACGGTGGCGGCGAAGGCGCGGGCGGTCTCCAACGCCTCGCCGGTGCGCGTCACCGCCGCGTCACGCCGGTCCAGCAGATCGTTGAGCACGCCGGCCAGTTCGTCGATCTCGGTGACCCCGGAGGCGGTCTCCAGCCGTGTCTCCCCCACGGGGGAAGCGCCGATTCCCCGCGCCTGGCCGCGAAGTACCGCCAGGGGACGCACCGCGAACCTGCCGAGAGCGAGACCGGCGACGACGCCCACCCCCGCCGAGATCAGGGTGACCAGCGCCAACCGGCTGCGGAGCACTCCGAGCCGCCGGTCGAGGTGCTCCTCGGACTCGAACACCCACAGGCGGCCCGCGCCCCCTCGCGGGCCCAGGTCGGACACCACGAATCGCCATTCCCGCGCGCCTTCGCCGAAGGTGGCCGGTCCCTCACCGGCCACGGCGGGTGTCGTGGCCGGTACCTCTCCCATGTCGAACGGCGTGCTCCCCGGTATCTCGACGCGTATCCCGCCGGGGCTGCCGGCCCCCATGGCGGCGGCCCCGGCGAGTCGTTGTGCGATGAGGTCCGGCGGTAGGCGGGGGGTCATGCGGACGCGCCAGGAGTACGAGGTGGCGAGCGGCGCCAGCGCGTGCGCCCGCGTCGCCATCTGCTCGTCCCGCTCGGCGCGCAGGTCGCGGGAGACCAGGTTCAGTACGAGCAGGCCGCCCAGCAGCACCAGCAGCGGGACGAGCGTGGCCAGGCAGGCCGCGAACCGGGTGGAGAGCCTCACCGGTGCCCGTCCCGCACCACGAACCCGACCCCGCGCACCGTGTGCACCACGCGCGGCTCACCCCCGGCCTCCAGCTTGCGCCGCAGGTAGCTCACGAAGGTGTCCACGGCGTTGCCGGTCACCTCGAAGTCGTACCCCCAGACCCGTTCCAGCAGCACCGACCTGGACAGTACGACCCCCGCGTTGTACGCGAGCACCTCCAGCAGGTCGAACTCCCGGCGGGTCAGCTCGACCTCCCTGCCGCTCACGGTGACCCGGCGGGCGGTCGGGTCGACCGTGAGCGGGCCCACCCGGACCGTCTCGCCGGCCGCCCGCCCGGCCCTGCGCAGCAGGGCACGCAGCCGTAGGACCAGTTCACCGAGGTCGAAAGGCTTGACGACGTAGTCGTCGGCTCCCGCGGCCAGCCCCGCCACCCGGTCGGCGACCTCGTCCATCGCCGACAGCATCAGTACCGGAACCTCCGTTCCGCGTGCCCGCAGGCGGGCGCACACCTCGATGCCCGACAGTCCGGGCATCGAGACATCGAGGACGATCGCGTCGGGCGCGGTGCCTTCGGCCAGTTCCAGGGCCCGCTCGCCGGAGTCCGCGGTCTCCACGCCGAAGCCCTCCAGACGCAGGCCGCGCCGTAACGAGCGCAGGATCGCGGGGTCGTCGTCGACGGCGAGGATCCGGTACCCGGTCATCGAAGGGCTCCCGTGCGTGTCAGTGGTCAGGATGCGAGGGCGGAACCGGCCTCCCCGGGGGTGCCGATCCGCTGGGTGTGCCGATCCACTCCGGGGCGGGAGGCGGCGACAGACGGCATCCTGGCAGAAGTCCACACGGACCGGGCAGCCCCACCAGGTCCCGGTCACAATCCGGGGCACCACCGCCCGGTCGTGCCCCCGAGCCGTCGTCTACCTGGCCACGCCTTCCTCCGACCGACCCGCCCGGTCGTGTCCCGGCCACCATTCGCCCGCTTGTGCCCCGAGCTGTCATCTGGCGGCCGCACATCCCTCCGACCGACCCGCCCGGTCACGATCCGTTCGGCAGCCCGGTGCGCCCGTACACGACAAGAGCCCAGGTGAGGCAGCCGAAGGCGGCCACGCACGCCAGCGTGCGGACGAGGTTCCAGCGCACCCAGGCCGCCTCGAACCTCGTCCGCACCGCCGCGAGGTCGGTGACGCGGTCGGGGTCCCCGGCCGCGTCGAGGGCGTTGTTCAGCGGCACGTTGATCCCCATCGTGACGGCGAGCGTCACCACGTAGAGGACGAGCGCGGCCACGATCCAGGGCAGCACGGGCCGCGCGTCCTGGGAGAGGTGCAGCGCCGCGGCGAGGACGGTCAGTACCAGCGCGCCGCCGAAGCAGGCGGCGAACCAGCCGTTGAGGATCGCCACGTTGATCCGCTGCATCGCGCTCACGAAGGTCCGGTCGTCCGTCCGGGCCAGGCCGGGCATGACGGAGCAGGTGTAGGCGTAGAAGAGACCCGCCATGAGTCCCATGGTGATGGCCGCCGCGACCAGCGCGGGGCCTCGGAAGAGCGACATCGCAGTCATGGGACCAGTGAACCGGCGTGGATTGAGACGGTCCATGGTCGAGAAGCGCGTTTCCATGTTTCAGCGTCTACGGTGGATTTCGCGTTTCAGCGTCTACGGTGAAGGTGTGGACGCACTCACCGACTTCCTGGACGGTCCGAGGGCCAGGGGAGCGTTCCTGCTCCGTTCGATCCTGAGCCCGCCCTGGTCCCTGCGCGTTCAGGACCGGGCACCGCTCGCCCTGACGGCGGTGGTCCGGGGTGAGGCGTGGGTGGTCCCCGACGACGGCGACCCGGTGCGTCTGGGGCCGGGGGACGTCGCGATCGTCCTCGGCCCCGACCCCTACACGGTCGCCTGCGATCCGGCCACACCGCCCGACGTGGTGATCCATCCGGGCCAGCGCTGCACCACCGTCGACGGGCGGAGCCTGGCTCAGGAGATGGACCTGGGCATCCGCACCTGGGGCAACAGCCCCGACGGGTCAGCGGTGCTCCTCACCGGCGCCTACCAGATGCGCGGGGAGATCAGCAGCCGTCTGCTGGAGGCACTGCCCTCGCTGCTGGTCCTTCGGGAGGACGCCTGGGACTGCCCGATCGTCCCGCTGCTCGGCGACGAGATCGTCAAGGACGATCCGGGCCAGGAGGCCGTTCTCGACCGGCTGCTCGACCTGCTGCTCATCGCCGTCCTGCGGGCCTGGTTCTCCCGCCCCGAGGCCGGGGCGCCCGCCTGGTATCGCGCCCACGGCGACCCCGTGGTGGGCAAGGCTCTCCGCATGCTGCACAACAACCCGGCCCACCCCTGGACGGTGGCCGCGCTCGCCGCCGGGGCCGGTGTCTCCCGCGCGGCCCTGGCTCGCCGCTTCACCGAGCTGGTGGGCGAGCCGCCCATGACGTTCCTCACGGGCTGGAGGCTCGCCATGGCCGCCGACCTGCTGCGCGAGACCGACGCGACCGTCGGCGCGGTGGCGACGCAGGTCGGGTACGGCAGCGCGTTCGCGCTCAGTGCCGCCTTCAAGCGCGAACGCGGCGTCAGCCCGCAGGAGCACCGGGCCGGGGTCGGGAATTCCCGGCGGACCGGCTCCGCACGTTGACCGGGGGCACGAACCGATGACCGGCTCCCCCGGATCCGGTTTCTCCGGCCATGGTGGTGTGACGGCCTACCGGAACAGCCAGTCGAGCAGACCGCCGCCGCCGCCGCCACCGCCACCGCCGCCGCCGCCACCCGAGTTGTCGTTCGTTCCGGTGTCCTGCGTCGGCGGTGCCGTCGTCGGCTGCCGGCTCGGTTCGGCGCTCTCGGTGGGGGTCTGGCCGGTCTGCGAGGGGGCGGGTTCCGAGGTGATCCGCGCTCGCGGGGTCGAGTTCTCCCGGGAGGCCTCCTCCTGCTCGCTCTCCTCGGCGGTCCGCGTCGGGCGGGTCTCCCTCGGCGGGGCGCTGCGGGTCGGCGACGGACGGGCGGAGGGCTCCTGGGCCCGGGGTGCCCGGGTGGGAGCGGTCGTCGGCTCCTCGGCCGTGGGCGCCTCCTCCGACGGTTCCGTCGTCTCCTCGGGCCCGGGGGCCGGTGTCTCGGAGGGCAGCTTCGGTACGTCGGCCACCGAGCACCGCGCGCCGGGTGAGCACCTGGTGTCGGGCTGCCCGTTCACGGAGGCGGAGAGCATCCAGCCGCCCGCGACTCCCGCGACCACGACGCCACCCACGACCGCGAGCAGGATCCTGCTCCTGCTCCTGCCTTTGCGGCGGCGATCCTCGTAGGGGTCGGGGTCCTCCCGCCAGCCCGATCCCAGGAAACCGCGCGTCGGCGTCTCCTCGTCCTCGTCACGGTAGAGGGGGCCGTCGGAGGTGACGTCGGTGTCCCCTGTCTCGCGACGCTCGTCGAGATAGACCATCTCCCGGGAGCCGTCGGTCCGGATGATCTCCCGGGACCCGTCCACGTGGACGATCACCTGAGATCCGTCGCCCGGTACGGGGTCCGGAAGGTCGATCTCGTTCCATCCGTCCGACAGCACGTCGCCGGCGGGGCGTTCGGGTTCCCGCTGGGCCGGTCCGAGGGGACCGGTCTGCTCGCGAGGATCCTCTTCGTACGATCCCTGGATGTCGTCGCGCCCCACGATGACCCTCTCTGATGTGAACCTTGGTCGGGCATCTTAATAGCAGATTCGACACCAGCATGTCCGAAAAGTTCACACACGGCCGGGAATAATGTGACTTATGAGACATCGCGGGGAATCATTGATGGACCGAGCCACCGCTTCCTGAGCGGCGGATACCCGGGTGAAAGACGTGCCTGAAAGCGGCAGGCGGGGTAGGAAGGGCGCCTGACGGTCCTCTCCGTTCGAAGGCGGAGGTCTCCAGGCTCAAGGAGAACTGATGACAGGGAACTCACCCGCGCACCAGCTGCCCGGTCCCTCCCCTTTCCCGCCCATCGCCGACTACGGGTTCCTGTCCGACTGCGAGACCACCGCGCTGGTCGCCCCGAGCGGGAACATCGAGTGGCTCTGCCTGCCTCGGATGGACTCCCCCAGCGTCTTCGCCGCACTCCTCGACCGGGGCGCGGGAGGCTTCCGGCTCGGCCCCGCCGACCTGAGGGTGCCCGCCGCGCGCCGCTACCTGCCGGGCACCATGGTCCTGGAGACGAGCTGGGGCACCCCCACCGGCTGGATCATCGTGCGCGACGTGCTGCTCATGGGGCCCTGGCACCACGAGGAGGAGGAGCTCTCCCACACGCACAGGAGGGCGCCGACCGACTACGACGCCTCCCACGTGCTGCTCCGCACGGTGCGGTGCGTCAGCGGGGAGGCGCAGGTCACGCTCGACTGCGAGCCGATCTTCGACTACGGGCGCAAGTCCGCCGACTGGGCGTACACCGACAGGGGCTACCAGCAGGGCGTCGCGACCGCGGAGGGGGAGAGCCTGGAGCTGCGGCTCACCACCGACATGCGGCTGGGGTTCGAGGGCGGACGCGCGATGGCGCGCACCCTGCTCAAGGAGGGCGACACGCGCTTCTGCGCGCTGTCGTGGACCATGCACGAGCCGCCGTACACCTTCGAGGACGCCTACCACCGGCTCGTGTGGACCGCCCACCACTGGCAGCACTGGCTCGCCAGAGGCGCCTTCCCCGACCACCCCTGGCGGAGATACCTGGAGCGCAGCGCCCTCACCCTCAAGGGCCTCACCTTCGCCCCCACGGGTGCCCTCATCGCGGCGGCGACCACCTCCCTGCCCGAGACGCCGCGCGGCGACCGCAACTGGGACTACCGCTACACCTGGATCAGGGACTCGACCTTCGCCCTCTGGGGCCTGTACACGCTGGGCTTCGACTGGGAGGCCGACGACTTCTTCTGGTTCATCGCCGATGTGGCGGAACGGGACGAGGAACTCCAGGTCATGTACGGCATCGACGGCGAACGGGAGCTGGACGAGTACGTTCTCGACCATCTCTCCGGCTACGAGGGCGCCAAGCCCGTCAGGGTCGGCAACGCCGCCTACCGGCACCGTCAGAACGACGTCTGGGGCGCGGTCCTCGACTCCTTCTACATCCACACCCGGTCGCGGGACCGCCTGGACGAGCGGATCTGGCCCATCCTGAAGCGGCAGGTCGAGTCGGCCATCAGGCACTGGCGGGAGCCCGACCGCGGCATATGGGAGGTACGCGGCGAGCCACAGCACTTCACCTCCTCGAAGGTCATGTGCTGGGTGGCGACCGACAGGGGCGCGAGGCTCGCCAGGCTCAGGGAGGAGCCGGAACTCGCCGAGCGCTGGCAGGCGGTCGCCGACGAGATCCACGCCGACGTGTGCGCCCACGGCGTCAGCGAGCGAGGGGTCTTCAGGCAGCACTACGACACCGACGCCCTCGACGCGTCGCTCCTGCTCATCCCGCTGGTGCGCTTCCTGCCGCCCGACGATCCCAGGGTCCGCGCCACCGTGCTGGCCATCGCCGACGAGCTGACCGCCGACGAGCTGGTCCTGCGCTACGAGACGAAGAGCACGGACGACGGCATGAGCGGGGAGGAGGGCACCTTCGCGATCTGCTCGTTCTGGCTCGTCTCGGCGCTGACGGAGATCGGGGAGCTCACCCGGGCCCGCAGGCTGTGCGAGAGGGTCCTCTCCTTCGCCAGCGCCCTCGGTCTCTACGCCGAGGAGATCGACCCGGTGACCGGGCGCCACCTCGGCAACTTCCCCCAGGCGTTCACCCACCTGGCGCTCATCAACGCGGTGATCCACATCATCCGCGCGGAGAGCGAGCGGACGCCCCCGACCATCTGGCCGTCATGATCCCGTACTCGCCCTGGCGCCCACCCGGGCGCTGACGTGCGGGACCATCCGGATGCCTGGCTAGGCTCTCAGGTATGAACCGTCGAGTGATTGCCGTAGTGGTGGTCGTCGGCCTGCTCGCGACGAGCGGTCTGTCCGTGGTGCTGGCCTGGGGGTTGAGCGGCTGAGCGCCGCTTCGCCGTCGCGTACGCCCCCGACGCCGCGACGACCCTCCCAAGGGCGACCTTTCGAAGAGGGGGGCTAGGCGCCCACCATCGAGGTCTGGTTCGCGGCCTGCTGCTGAGGGTGGGCGGGCTGCCGGTGCGTGGCGGGCTGCTCCGCGGCGGGCTGAGGCTGGGACTGCTGCTGGGGAGCGGCCTGCTCGGTGGGGGTCTGCTCGGCGGGACAGGTGCAGTAGCCGTTGGCCAGGATCAGGCGTCCTCGCTGTGCGGTGTAGGTGCGGGAGTCGGTGGCGAGGAGAACGCCTGTGCATTTCTGGCAGACGACGGACTGTTGATCCATGGCCGGCTTCCTTCCTTGAGGGTAGCCGTCGAACGTCCTCGGTCCGGTCGGCTGGCTGCTCGTGCCCCGAGGGGAGGAGTTGAATCCCCCAAACGAGGTTTTCATCTTACTTCGTAGCGCGCAGTGATCTTTTGGTGACACCTGATAGCGGGTGTGAACCTTGGTGGTGCTGCTTCACAACGGTCTCATGTGAAGCGGTCCGGCGGGTGGGAATGTCCCTCTCTCACCCCCGCCGGCCCACGCTTCAGCGATCTTCGCGACGCCCGGATCCCCGACGTGGCCGGGGATCGCTACGTGCTCAAAACTTTTTTCTTTTTTTCCTGCACCACCGGCCGGAACAGCAGCGCGTTGGCGGCCACCGCGATGCAGACCACGCCGAGCAGGAAACCCCAGCTCACGTCGCTCAGGTGGTGCATGCCGCGATACATGCGCGAGTAGGCGATGCCCAGGGGAATGCCCAGGCCGACCACCCACCACAGCACGTTCAGGATCTTGAAACGGTGGGTGTGGAGAGTCAGGACCAGGGCGACGCCGCAGTAGAAGGCGACCGCGGCGCTGGTGTGCCCGGAGGGGAAGCTGGAGGTGGGCGGGGCGGGGTCGAGGTGTTCGACGGCGGGTCGCTTGCGCTCGGCGAAGACGGTCGCGAGCAGGAAGATCGCCGACTGGGAGAACACCGCGAGCGCGAGGAAGATCGACTCGTTCCAGCGCTTGAAGGCGAGCCGGAAGCCGATGACCAGCAGCGCGGTGGCAGTGATGATCACCGGGGTGTCGGACAGGCCCGACAGCACGTCGGTGATCGAGCTCAGCTGGGCCGTGCGGCCCTCGGCCATCTGCGCGTTGACCCCCTGGTCGTTCGCGATGAGGGTCGTCGTCTGCAGGACCTTGGTGATGAGGAGGCCGACGCCGATCGTCAGCACGGCCATGATGGCCAGCGGCGCCAGGATGAGACGTGTCACGCCTTTGAAATCCACCGACATTTTCGACATGGCGCGCCAGCTACCCCGAACGGGTCTCCCGGAACGCCTCGGGTTCGACGCCTTCCACGTGTGGTTCGGCGGGTCTGCGGCCCTCTCCACGGCGCCAGGCCTCGAACCCCGCCGCCGCTCCCACCACGACCACCACGCCCAGCGCGACCCCCGCGATCACGTCGCTGGTCCAGTGGACGCCGAGCGCCATCCGGCTGTACGCGACGAACACCATGATGGCCGCGGCGACGACCCAGGCGATGATCCGCGAGGCCGTGCTCCGCAGGAAGGGCAGCAGCAGGAGCACGAGGATGCACGTACCCAGCGCCGCTCCCATCGCGTGCCCGGAGGGGAAGGAGGCTCCGGGCGCCGAGGCCACCGGATCCGGCAGGTCGGGCCGGGCGCGGTCGACGATCTCCTTGACGGCGAGGTTCAGCAGGCCGCCGAAGGTGATCGTGGCGACCGCCCAGATCCCCAGGCGCGGCGCGCCCCGGCGCCAGAGCCAGACGGCGGCCAGCACCACCAGCACACGCCACGTCCAGGGGCCGAACACCTCGGTGGCCACGCTGAGGAAGGTGGTGTAGCCGGGGTTTGCCAGCGCCTGGGCGTGCAGACTCAGGGCGATGCTCTCGTCGAGGCTCTTGAGCGGCGAGGAGGAGGTCTTCACGAGCACCAGCAGCACCACGAACGGCACCGTGAAGATCGCCACTGCCACGAGCGCCATCGTCAGGCGCACGCCCAGCCGCAGGTCAGAAGCGTGGTTATCGGGTTTCCCCTGCGGCGAGGGCTTGCCTTCGACAAATCTGACCATCATTCATGGCTACCCGATTCCCCGCGAATATTCCCCGCGATTCCCCGCACGACATGTGAACGTCCGGACCGGAGGAGGACTCAGGCCGCGTGGCGGGGTTCGCGCCGGGTCGTCCAGCGCAGGACGTCGCAGTGCCGCCGCTCGGCCTCGGCGAGTGCCGCGTCGTCGGTGTGGGCGTCGAGTACGGCCCGCAGCCACGGCATCTGCTCGCTGACGTCGTCCCACGCCTGGGAGGGGTCGTCGAGGCCCAGCTCGATCAGTGCGTCCAGGTGCGCGGCGTAGGCCGTCCACCACTGGCGGCTCAGCTCGGCCAGGAACCCGCCCAGCCCGCCGAACTCCCGCTGGATCTCCTCCTCCCACCAGGCGGGGAGGATGACGTCACCGGTGTCCGCGAGGTCGCGGAGCACGAGGTTCGCCAGGGTGCGCCGTCGTCGGGCGATGGCCGAACGTGACAGGATGTTCATAGGCCCAACCCTGCCGATCGTTGTTTGCCGAACGCTTAACGATGTATTGACGGTGATGTCCGGCCCCTGCATACGGCCAAAGGGGGAACCGCTTGGCCGGAGTCATCGGGCAGCACTAGGCTTTGTTTCGCAGATCATTCCGCCCTGTGTCCGCGGAGCTACCTCGACGTGGAGGAAGCTCGCCCATGACCCAGGTTCTTGAATTCACTCAGCTCGTCGACCGTACCCTGAGCGCCCTCGCCGACGTTCTCGGCTCCGACGGGGCCGCACTCATGCTGATAGACGACCACGACCGGTTGCGCGCGGTCGGAGGCTCCGACGAGCGGGGCCGGCAACTGGAGCTGATCCAGGAGCAGATCGGCGCCGGACCCGCCATCGAGACCCTGAGCCGCGGCGAGGACGTCGTGGTCGACGACCTGCGGGCGGCCAGGCCCCTCGGCTTCCCCGGCGTCGCCGCGCGGGTCTCGGAGGTCAGGGCGGTGCTCTCCGTGCCATTGCGGGCGGAGAAAACGCTGATCGGCACCCTGAATTTCTACGACCGGACGAGCCACGAATGGCAACCCGCGAAAGTCCGTACGGGAGAACGTCTCGGAGAGCTCATGGTGATGGTCCTCCAGAGCATGGCTCATAGATCTTCTCGTTGAGGGAAGTCGTAGTGTGCACGTCAAGTAACCAGGTCGACGCTGAAAGGCGCTCCACATATGACTCACATTGATCCGGAAGCGCTGGTCGCGAGCCTGAGAAGGCTTCAGACGACCTCGTCCACCACAGGCATAGTTCAGCAGTTGGAGCGTGCCGTGGATGTGGTGAACTCGCTGTTCGGATATGCGGGTGCGGGTTTGATGTTTGCCGAAGAAGGTAAAGATCTTCGTTATTTGGTGGCCACCGATGAGCGGGGCCGCAGTCTTGAAGGCGCGCAGCTCCATCTTGGTCAGGGGCCATGTGTTTCCGCGTATGAGCAGAATTGCGCGGTGACCTCAAGTGATGTGCGGGTCGACCCTCGTTGGCCGAAGCTCGCCGACCGGCTGCACCCCGAGGTGCGGGCGGTGGCCGGGGTGCCGGTGCGTCTTGGAGGCGAGCCCGTGGGCACGCTGAACGTCTACCAGGCGAAGTTGTACGAGTGGGACGAGTCGGATGTCCAGGCGCTTTACGGCTACGCGGATGTGATCGAGCAGCTTCTCACCGTCGCGATGGCCGCCGAGGAGAAGAGCGCCCTGGCCGACCAGCTCCAGTACGCCCTCGACTACCGCGTGGTCATCGAGCGGGCGATCGGCTATCTGATGGGAAAGCACGATCTGACCGCCACCCAGGCTTTCACCGGCCTGCGCAAGCAGGCCCGTGACTCCCGCCGCCGCGTCGCCGACCTGGCGGCCGAGGTGCTCGGTGAGGGGGCGGGCGAAATACGGTGATCCTGCTCACGTCGCCTGAGCCCTCGAAGAACAGCGTCGAGATCACCGTTCACGGTGATCTCGACGCCGTTGGAGGCGTCGAGCTACGACGTGTCCTCGGCACGACCACCGCGAAGACGGTGGAGTTCGACCTGGCCCACGTGGGCTTCATCGACTGCGCGGGCGCCCGGACCCTGCTCCGGGCCGACGAGGACATGCGCGGCCTGGGCCGCGAGATGATCGTTCTCCGCCCCTCGGGTCCTGTGCTCCGCCTGTTGCGGCTGCTGGGATTCGACCGATACCTCCTGATCAGATACCCCGGGGACGCGGTGGGCGCGAGCGGCACCCCGCCGGGGCACTAACCTGATCGGTGATGTATCGATTCGTCTTCTCGCAGGTCCTCAGCCGCCTCGACCCGGAGGACGCGCACCATCTGACGGTGCGCGCCCTGCGCGTCCTCTCGGTGACGCCCGTGGTCGGACGGCTGGTCCACCGCCGTCTCGCGCCACGCGACCCCGCGCTGCGCGTGCAGGCCTTCGGCGTGCACTTCCCCGGCCCGTTCGGGCTGGCGGCCGGCTTCGACAAGGACGCCGGCTGCGTGGAGGCCGTGTCCGCGCTCGGCTTCGGCCACGTCGAGGTCGGCACGATCACCGCCCACGCCCAGCCGGGCAACGCCAGGCCCCGCCTGTTCCGCCTCGTGAGAAACCGGGCGATCGTCAACCGGATGGGCTTCAACAACGCGGGCGCGTCCGCCGCGGCCCGGCTGCTGGCCAGGCCCAGGGGCGTCCCCGCGATCGTGGGCGTCAACATCGGCAAGACCAAGGTCGTTCCCGAGTCGGGTGCCGTCGCCGACTACGTGGCCAGTGCCAGGGAGCTCGCCCCCCTGGCCGACTACCTGGTCGTCAACGTCAGCTCGCCCAACACCCCCGGCCTGCGCGACCTGCAGGCCGTGGAGCTGCTGGGTCCGCTGCTGCGGGCGGTGAAGGAGGTGGCCGACGCCACGCCCAAGCGCACCCCGCTGCTGGTCAAGATCGCCCCCGACCTGGCGGACGCCGACGTGGACGCGGTCGCCGACCTCGCCCTGGAGCTCGGGCTCGACGGCATCATCGCCACCAACACCACGATCGGCAGGCAGACGCTGGCCGTCGCGGAGCCCTCGGGCCGTGACCACAGCCGCGAGAGCGGCGGCCTGTCGGGGCGCCCGTTGAAGGCCAGGTCGCTGGAGGTGCTGCGCAGGCTGCGCGCCAGGGTGGGCGACCGCCTGGTGCTCGTCTCCGTCGGCGGGGTCGAGGACGTGGACGACGTCTGGGAGCGCCTGCTCGCCGGGGCCACGCTCGTCCAGGGATACAGCGCGCTGATCTACGAGGGGCCCCTCTGGGCCTATCACGTCAACCGCGACCTCTCTCGCCGCCTGCGCCGTCACGGCGTGGTCGACCTCCGCCAGATCATCGGCCGCACCGCCGACCGGAGCGCCACGGCCTGACGCTATACCCTGGGTGGGTAACCTCACGGCTTTGGAGGCACGATGAGCACGATCACATACACCGTCACCGGCATGACCTGTGGTCACTGCGTGAGCTCGGTCAAGGAGGAGGTCGGCGAGGTCCCGGGTGTCACCGGTGTCGACGTCGACCTTGAGACCGGACGGGTCGACGTCTCCGGCGACGCCTTCGACGACACGGCCGTCCGCGCCGCCGTCAAGGAAGCGGGCTACGAGGTCTCCTGACCGAGCGGAATCCACGTCCCGCCCGTAAACGGGGTGCCCGTCCCGCGCCGGGGCGGGCCGCGGGACGGAAATCCACGTCCCGCCCGTGGGGCTCGTCAAGAGCCGGAGGCCGTCACCTGCCGGGACGGGCAAAGAGGCCGGCTACGGGACCACGGGCGGCCACACCCCGTGGGGACTCGTCAAGGGCGGAAAGACCCGTCACATGCTGGGACGGGTCGAGTCGGCCTCGTGGGTCAGCTCCTCCAGGTGTTTCATCGCCTCGTCCACCTTGACGACCCCTGGGCGGTGGCGTCGGCGGCCGGTCCCCCCACGCTGCCAGGGGTGCGGGCCGGTCAGCGGCCGATACTCGACACCGAGCGCGTCGAGGCGGGTCAGGTGCGCCTCCAGCCGGGTCTCGAACCCGGCCCCGGCCGAGCCCGACCAGGCGATCTCGGCCAGCGCGCACCCCCGGGGCCAGGCCCGGTAGTCCACCGCCCGCGCGTCGGGCAGCCGTTCGCTCCACAGCTGGAACTGTGCCCCGAGCACGTGTTCCCGTTCCTCGGCCGTCCACGACTCCGGCGCCGGAGCGTAGGCCGCGACGTCGGAGACGGTGATCGCGTCGCCGATCGCGAGGGGCTCCTCCTCGCTGGAGGCCTCGGCGTAGTCGAAGTACAGGGGGAAGACGGGGGTCTGCACCACGTCGTGCCCGGCGGCGGCGGCGCGCCTCGCCACCCCGGGACCGCGCCAGGGCATCACGATCGTGTCGGGCCTGAGCATGCCGCTCACGAACGCCTCGTCCCACACCACCGCCCTGCTGCCGCGTTCGGCCAGCTCGTCCGCGAGCCGGCGCAGGAACCAGGCGTGCAGGTCGCTCAGGCTCCCCAGCCCCAGCTCCGCCTGGAAGGCGACGATCTCGGGGGAGCCGGCCCAGTCGTCGAGCACGCACTCGTCCCCGCCGATGTGGACGTACGGGGTCTCGCCCAGCGCCCCCGTGATCTCCTCGATCACGCCGGTCAGGAAGTCGATCGTCTCCGGCAGGGGGGACAGGATCGCGGGGGAGATGCCCCAGCGATCCAGCACCGTGAAGGGCTCGGGGCTCCGGCCGCCGGTGGCGCGGGCGTCGAACCCGGGGTAGGCGGCGAGGATCGCCGAGGCGTGTCCCGGCACGTCGATCTCGGGCACGACCGTCACGGCTCGGGCCCGCGCGTAGGCGCCGATCTCAGCGAGGTCCTCCAGCGTGTAGTAGCCGCCGTGCGGTACGTCGTCGAAGGCGAGATCCTCCCGGTAGTGGCTGGTGACCGTACGCGGGCGGTGCGCGCCCACCTCGTGCAGCCGGGGATACCGACGGCTCTCGACCCGCCATCCCTGGTCGTCCACCAGGTGCAGGTGCAGGCGGTTCAGCTTGTGGACCGCCATGAGGTCGACCATCCTGAGCACCTCGCGCTTGGGCATGAAGTGCCGCGCCACGTCCAGGTGCACCCCGCGCCAGGAGAACCGGGGCGCGTCCCGCACCCGGCCGAGGGGGACGCTCCAGTCCGCCCCGCCGCCGGCCACCGTGCGAAACGCCGCCGAGGGCAGCAGCTGCCGCAGCGTCTGGCCCGCGTAGAAGGCGCCGGCGCGGTCTCCGGCCGCGATCCGCACGCCCTCGCCGGTCACCTCCAGGACGTACGCCTCGGCGCCGAGTGAGGCGTCCGGCTCCACCGTGATCGTTCCCGCCTCGCCCGGGCGCGGGCCGAGGACGGCGAGCGCGAGACGTACGGCGTCGACCGGCTCGGCGGGGCCGGAGACGACGACCCCGTGGGGCAGGCCGAGGACACCGCCGGCAGGTGTGAAGGCGGAGGGGGACGGCAGGAGGTCAGTCATGCTGTAGATCATGCCAAATCGCCGGAATCGCCGGAGGGACCGGCTTTTCACGCCGGCGAGCCCGGACACGGGATCAAGAACCGCCCAAGTACCGCGCGGGAGAAGCGGGGGAGACGCTCCGCCCGGACATGCTGCTGCTCATGTTCCAACCTTCCAGGGTCTCCAGGCGTCAGGCCCGCACACTGTCGGCGATCCTGGTGACGATCATGCTGGTCGCCGGGTGCGCCGTCACCGTCGAGAACCCATCGACCTCGTCCTCGCCCACTCCCACGGTGTCCTCCTCCGCGGTGAGGAGCGCCGAGGGGGACGACACCACCGTGGCGGAGAACGCGAGGGAGGGCGATCCCGGCTGGCGGGTGCGCCGACGTGGCGCCGAGCACGAGATCGAGGGCTTCGCCGACCGGGTGAGCGTGCTGCCCGGCGAGAGCTTCCGGCTGTACGTCTCGACCACCGCCGACCGCTACACCGCGAGGGCCTTCCGGATGGGCTGGTACGGCGGGGCCGGGGCGAGGCAGGTCTGGCGGGCGGCCGGACTGCCCGGCAGGAGGCAGGCGCCGCCCAGGACGATCGCCGCCACGGGAACGGTGACCGCCGCCCACTGGAAGCCCGGCCCCGAGGTGGACACCTCGGGATGGCCGGAGGGCTCCTACCTGATCAGGCTGGACGCCGCCACCGGGGGACGGCGCTACGTCCCCCTCACCGTGAGGTCCGCCTCCGCCGGGGGACGCCTCGTCGTCGTGAACGCGGTCACCACCTGGCAGGCGTACAACGACTGGGGCGGCCGCAGCCTCTACCACGGCCCCGGCGGCTTCGCGGACAGGTCCCGGGCGGTCAGCTTCGACCGTCCGTACGACACATCGGGGGCGCGGCTCTTCCTGGACATGGAACGCGACGCCATCGAGCTCGCCGAGCGTCGCGGCCTTCCGCTCGCCTACGTCACGAGCCTGGACCTGGACCGCGACCCGCACGTCCTCGACGGGGCCAGGGGGCTGGTGTCGCTGGGCCACGACGAGTACTGGTCGCCGGGCATGCGCCGCACCGTCGAGGCCGCCCGTGACCGCGGCACCAACCTCGCCTTCCTCGGTGCCAACGCGGTCTACTGGCGGATCCGCCTCGCCGCGACGCGCCTGGGACCTCGCCGCCTGGTGGTCTGCCACAAGGACGCCGCCGAGGACGCCCGGACGGTCCTGTGGCGGGCCACCGCCAGGCCGGAGAGCTCGCTGACCGGCCCGATGTACGACTGCTTCCCCTCCGAGTCCGCCTACGTGGTCAGGCGCCCCGGCAACTGGATCTTCAAGGGGACGGGGGTGCGGCGCGGCACTGTCTTCCCCGGGATGGTCGGCGTCGAGACCGACAGGGTCGGCGCGGGCGTACCGCGTCCCATGGAGGTCCTGTCGGTCTCCCCGGTCGACTGCGGAGGTCGCGCCACGGTCGCGCACAGCGCCTACTACACCGTGCCGAGCGGCGCCGGGGTGTTCAGCTCGGGCACGATGCGCTGGGTGTGCGCGATGCGGGGTGCCCGCTGCGGCCACGGCGTCACGCGGGAGGCGGGGGCTTTCGTCCGCAGGGCGACGGGGAACATCCTGAAGGTCTTCGCGGCCGGCCCGGCCGCGCGCAGCCACCCGGCCCGCGACAACCTGAGGTCCCTGGGTCTGGAAGGACCCCGCTGAGGTGCCCCCTCCCCCCGAGCATGGGCTCGGGGGTGCCGCTGTAAGCCGCTGAGCGTGTCTCCGCGCCGCCGGAACTCCCTCCGGCGGCTGGGCCCCGGGGTAACGCTGGAGGCCGCTGAGGGGCTTCTCCGCGCCCACGGGATATCGCCGGAGCCCGCCCGAGGTGCCTCGAGGCGCCTCGGGCGATCTCGCCCTCGACTACCGCTTGAGGTACTGCTGGAGCCCGTTCGCGAGAGAGAGCGCGATCTTCTGCCGGAACGCCGCCTGCTGGAACTTGGCCGCCTCGGTGGGGTTCTTCATGTTGCCCGACTCGATGAAGATCTTGGGAACCGTGGAGAGGTTCAGTCCGCCGAGGTCGTCGCGGTAGTCGAGGGCGTTCTTGCCGATGTAGGTGGAGTACGACAGCCCGGTGCCGCGCGCGAAGGCGTTGCGAACGTCCAGGCCGAGCTTCTTGGAGGCCCCGACCACCGGGTCGACCGGGCCGCCGATCTTCTCCGGCATGATCACGTGGAAGCCGTGGTTGGCGGTGCTCGACCCGTCGGCGTGGACCGAGATCGCCGCGTCCGCCTTCGCGTCGTTGCCGATCGCGGCTCGCTCGGTGATGCACGGCCCGACGCCGGAGTTGTCGGCACGGGTCAGCTTCACCGTCGCGCCGCGGCTCTTCAGGATCTTGGCCAGGCGCTGCGAGACGTCCCAGGTGAAGGCGGCCTCGCTGTAGCCGTTCGCGGTGGCGGTGCCCGTGGTGTCGCACGCCTTCCACTGGGTCAGAACGTTGACCTTCTTGTTGATCTCCGCGGGGTGGCGGTAGTTCTGCCCGTTGTGGCCGGGGTCGATGACCACGATCTTGCCGCTGAGCGGCCGGTCGCTCTGGACGCTCCGCCCCGCCGCGGGACTCGCGGTGGGATCGCTCGCCGTGCCGGTCGCCGGGCCGCTCAGGGCGTCGGCGGCCGGTGCCGCGGCCGTGTCGGCGGCGGGAGGGACGGGGCCGCGCTCTCGCGCGAGGTCGGCGCCCGTGGCGGTGCCACCGCAGGCGGCGGCGCCGAGTCCGCACAGGACAAGGGTCGTCGCGAGTGCTTTGCCGGTCACGCTCATCGCCCCCAAGGAAGTCGTCAATCACCCAACTTACGTGGCTCGGACGTATGACTCAGCCGGTGTCGCGATATGTGCTCGCCCGTCACGAGGCGTGACGCACTCCCTCCTCAGAAGGGCTCTCCCGCCCCGCGACGCCCGTCACGCGATGTGACACGTTTCCGCCTCAGGCGGGCCTTCCCGCCACGGGACACGGCCCGCCATGGGACACGGCCCGCTACGGGATACAGCCCGCTACGAGACCCGGCCCGCCAGGAGACACGGCTTCGGGGAACCCTCCCCGTCACGGGACCCGGCCTCAGCCGGACTCTCCCGTCACGGGACAGGCTCACCAGACGTGCTCGCCGACCTCCTGCTTCTGCAGGAGCGAGGCGAGCTCCCTGGCGTCCTCGGCGTCCAGCCCGAGGACCACACGCGGCCGTCCCCACGGATGGTCGATCGAATGAGCCACGTAACTGGCCACGGACTCGGCTCCGGCGTCGCCGCCGCGGCCCCGGGCGGCCCGCCAGTGGGCCCATGCCCGCTCAAGCTCGGCCGCGGCCCGCTGGGCGCATGACACAAGTTCCGGATCACGCATCGCTACCCCCTCGTCTCGGCCAGAGTCAACACCGGCGGCACGTGGGCGCCCTCGATGTTGACCCGGATTTGAGGAGGTCATGAAGCCTGCCTGGGCGGACTGTAACGCTCCAGGCAGGCTCTTCAGCGTTCGGTGGGGCCCGTGCTGTTCCGTACGACCAGCTGCGGCGTGACCTGACGCAGACGCGAGGCCTTGCCGGGGTCTCCGATCCGGTCGTTCAGCAGCGCGGCGGCGGAGCGTCCCATGGCGCGGCGGGGCTGGTCCACGGTGGTCAGCGAGATCGGCTGGGTGCCCGCCCGGTGGATGTTGTCGTACCCGACCACGGACAGGTCCTCGGGAACCCGCAGTCCCAGCTCGGTGGCCGCGGAGAGCACGCCCATCGCCACCCGGTCGTTGGCGGCGAAGATCGCTGTCGGCCGGGGGTCGCGCGTGAGCAGGCTGTGCGCCGCCCTGGCGCCCCCCTCCTCGCTGGACTCGCCCTCCTCGACCATGATGTACGGCGCCAGGGAGTGCCTGCGCATCGCGACCAGGTAACCCTCGCACCGGAAGCGCCCCGAGGAGATGCCCGCGGCCTCGATGTGGGCGATCCTGCGGTGACCGAGCTCCACGAGGTGGTCGACGGCGAGGCGGGCACCGAGCTGGTCGTCGTCGACGACGATGTCCACGCCGCCGAGGTCGATGTCGCGCTCGCCCACCACCACGGTCGGCGTGTAACCGGTGGCCTCGATGAGCGTCCCGCTGGTGGGCGCGATGCCGAGCAGGACGAGCCCGTCGACGCGAAGTTCGAGGAACGCCTCGACCGCCTCGTCCTCGAAGGCGGGGTCCCACTGGCTGTTGCCGATGAGGAGTCTCAGCCCGTCGCCGTGCAGGCTCTCCTGCAAGCCGTCCAGGAACTCCGCGTAGAACGGGTTGTGCAGGTCGGCGACGAGCGCCCCGACCAGGTGGGTACGGCCCTCGACCAGGCTGCGCGCGACGGCGTTGGGCCGGTAGCCGAGGTCTCTGGCCGCCTGGAGCACGGCCTGCCTGCGATGTTCGCTGACGTGGGGCGATCCGCGCAGGACGAGCGAGACCAGTGATTTGGAGACACCGGCTCGTTCTGCCACGTTGCGGATCGTGGGTCTCGGGCGTGGCCCGCCCCCGTCGGATAAGACGGGCTCGGCGAACCCGCGGGCTCGGGTGACGGTGGTGTTGACTGACGGTCCTGACATGGCTCTCCCCCGCGATGGTGGATGGGCACCTGTCACTCAAAACGATCGAGTTCCGAATGGGGTACGGGTTGGAGGGAAGGGAACTCCGATCTTGACCAAGCGACCGGGCGGAACGGCTCCGATAGTCTTCACGATGTGAGGTCGACATCCGGAGCCGCCGAACGGGCGAAAACCGTGCCGGGGGACACGCGACCGGCGCGGCGCAGGCTCAGTGTCGACCGGCGTCGCGAGGAGCTCATGGCGGCGGCGCTGGAGCTGTTCAGCAGGCATGACGCCGAGCACGTGTCGATCGACGACGTGGCCTCCGCGGCCGGCGCGTCGCGGGCTCTGGTCTACCACTACTTCGGTGGCAAGCAGGAGCTCTACGTCGCCGCGCTGAAAAGCGCCGCGGTCCAATTGGAGGCGAGGCTCAGGCCTCAGGGGGCGGGCACCCCGCTGGACGAGCTCGCCGGAGGGCTCACCCGATACTTCGACTTCGTCGAGGAGCACGCGACGGGCTTCGCCGCGTTGCTCAAGGGCGGTCCCGCCAACCGCAGCGGCGAGATCGGGGAGGTCGTCGACTCGGTCAGGCACCGGCTGCTCAGGCTGATCATGAAGCAGATGCGGATCGAGGAGCCGGGACCCGTGCTCCGGGTCGCGCTGCGCTCGTGGATCGCCTCCGTCGAGACCGCGGGCCTCGACTGGCTGGAGCGCCGCGACATCGAGCGGCCGACGCTGGAGCGGATGCTGATCGGCCAGTTGGTGGCGCTGCTCGGCGTGGCGGCCGAGCACGATTCGCGCGTCGGCGAGTTGCTGGACGACCTGTTCAGAGAACAGGCGAGTCGTCCCGTGGACCTGGAGAGGTCCGGGACGGACGGCTGAGGAAGCCCCTGGGGCACCGCTGAGCCGTTCAGGAGCACGTGCTGGGGCGGCGCCGGGCGGGCGACGCCGCTCCCCACAAACCCGTGTGGCCTACACGCTCAAAGGGTGAGCGCGCACCAATCCCCCTAGGTCAGTGACGGCCCCCGTCTTACTCTGAGCGCTGCTGTGGAATCCCCGCGAGCAGCGCGCGAACCTCGGTCTCCCGGTATCGGCGGTGTCCACCCAGGGTGCGGATGGACGTCAACTTGCCCGCCTTCGCCCACCGGGTCACGGTCTTGGGATCGACGCGGAACATGGTTGCGACCTCCGCCGGGGTGAGCAGCGGCTCTGCCTCGGGTGTACGAGCTGACATTTGTGCGGCCTCTCCTCCATGTGGACCGGCGACAGCGATCCTGCGACTTGACGCTTGTCACGGATGTCCGCCTATGGCCCTTGCGTGCGGCTGTTTGGGCCATATGCGGCATCACCCGATGTGACCATACAGCCACGTAGAGCGATTGGCGAGTCTTTGAGCGACTCATCTCTCTTGTGCACGTGTTGTTGTCACGCTCGGTGATTCTAGCGACACGTTTCGTGGTATCGCAGTGAAAACGGCAAACTACTCAGTTCGTAGGTGCATCCCCGGTCATCGACGGACCTACTTACGCAGGTTGAAGGGATGATTTGCGACTCAGTTTGCTGATTCGAGAAGTTGTATTGATCGCCAGCGGAGGATGACGCGCTGGTACATGGCGAACGCCAGTTCTTCCTCGCCTTTTTCCAGACCTGTCAGCGCCGCCGTGAGTTCCGCCACGGACTCGTCGGCCTGGAGTGTCTCGTCGTCCATGAGGTTGACGATGCCGCCGTAGTCCAGCTCGACCAGGGAGTGCGGGTGGAACTCCTCCAGCCAGCGTGCCACGTCCTCGACCTCGGCCGTGACCGAGGCGTCGCCCACCTGCCTCTTGATGATCTGCAGGGCGCGGGCGCTGCGGCGCCTCGCGTGGGCCATGGAGGTGACGTAGATCAGGTTGCGCGTGGTGGTCGTGCCGCCCTGCCCCTCGCCGCCGTCGATCACCAGCCAGCGCTCGTTGCCGTCGAAGGGGACGAACCACGAGGTCGGAACGTGCCAGGTGGAGCTGCGGATGTGCGTGCGCAGCGCGGCGGAGTCGGTGCCGCGCTTGAACCGGTCGAAGTCGTCGGCCGTCCGCTCCGCGACGGCCGGCGGGAAGAAGCGCTCCATCAGCTTGGGCGGGGTCGCCCCGCGAAAGCGTGAGAAGGCGAGCCACGACCTCAGCCTGCTCTGCCAGGGGCAGACGTACAGGACCTCCTCCACGCGCCTCAGGTAGGCGTTGGGGCTCTCCTGGGCGGGTGCCGGGGTCGGCGGTACCCCGAGGAGGCGCCGCACCGCCTCGCCGTGTTCGGCGTGCAGGGCGCTCGCTCGGCGCGGTCGGTCGGTCGTCTCGGAGTAGGCGGACCACGAGACGCGCTCCGCCGGGGCGAACGCGACCAGCGGTTCGTAGACGCGGAGGTACGCGGCGTAGGGCAGCACGACCGCATCGTGTCACGAAGGACCGACCGTTGTCCGTAGCGAGCCCGCTTCCGCGGGGGTCGTCTCGGTCACTGAGATGGGACGTTCGTGCACGTCGTCCCGGTTGGGGACTTGTGGTTACGCTGAGGGTGATCTCCGTCGCAACGGTGCGGCGGTAACGAACGACTGGGAGTCACCACAGTGACCGACGTCTTCGGGCTGTCCCACAAGGACGCGGGCCCGGTAACCGGCCAGGCGAGGCACGAACAGGTCGTTTTCTGCTCCGACGAGCGAAGCGGTCTCCACGCGATCATCGCCATCCACAACACCGCCCTGGGCCCCGGTCTGGGCGGCACCAGGTTCTACCCCTACGAGAGCGAGCAGGCCGCGCTGGCGGACGTGCTCAACCTCTCGCGGGCGATGGCCTACAAGAACGCCCTGGCGGGACTCGACCTCGGTGGCGGGAAGGCCGTCATCATCGGCGACCCGGCGAAGGACAAGAGCGAGGCGCTGCTGCGCGCCTACGGCAGGTTCGTCCAGTCGCTCGGGGGCCGCTACTACACGGCGTGCGACGTCGGCACCTACAGCGAGGACATGGACGTCGTGGCCCGCGAGTGCTCGTACGTGACCGGCCGCACCCTGGCCAACGGCGGGGCCGGCGACTCGTCGATCCTGACCGCGCTCGGCGTGTTCCAGGGCATGCGCGCCGCCGCCGAGCACGCGTACGGGACGCCCTCGCTGCGTGGCAGGCGTGTCGGCGTGGAGGGCGTGGGCAAGGTCGGCCACCGCCTGGTCGGCCACCTGATCGAGGACGGCGCGGAGGTCGTGGTCTGCGACGTGAGCGAGCGGGCCGTGGAGCGGCTGCGGCGGATCCACCCGCAGGTCGAGGTCGTCGCCGACCGGTCGGAGATCACCTCCGCCGACATCGACGTCTACGCGCCGTGCGCCCTCGGCGGGGCGCTGGACGACGAGACGGTGGCCCGCCTGCGCGCCGCGATCGTCTGCGGCGGGGCCAACAACCAGCTCGCCCACCCCGGCGTGGAGAAGCGGCTCGCCGACCGCGGGATCCTCTACGCGCCCGACTACGTGGTCAACTCCGGCGGTGTGATCCAGGTCGCGGACGAGATCAGGGGGTTCAACATGGAGCGGGCGCGGGCAAAGGCCACCCAGATTTACGACACGACTCTCAAGATCTTCTCCAGCGCGGCGGAGGAAGGCGTTCCCCCGGCTGTCGCAGCCGATAGGCTGGCTGAGCGCAGAATGTCGGAAGTCGGGCGAATTAGGGGCATTTGGCTGGGCCGCTAGCCCCACACGCCCATACGACGTACCGAGCTGGGCGTAAAACGGGTACGGTTGTAGGCGAACGAGAGCTGACGCCTAAGTCAGGTGGCGTCAGTGCGTGGTGCGTTAGCGACGAGGGGTCGGGCACGACCCCACACGAGGGGGTCGAGCCAATGGGGCGCGGCCGAGCAAAGGCCAAGCAGGTCAAGGTTGCTCGCCAGCTGAAGTACAACAGCGGTGGCACTGATCTTGAGCGTCTGCGCGACGAGCTCGGAGTCAGAGACGACTCCAACCACAATGACGACTCCAACGACGCCTACGACGAGCTGGCGGATCGGTACGCCGATTACGCCGATGACTTCGGCTCCGGAGATGACCGCGACGACGGGAAATCCGGCCGCCGCTAGGCGGATTTCAGATTGATGTGAGCAGGGCACCCGGTGGTGGACACAAGCCGCCGGGTGTTCTTCTCGCTGCGGGTCGACCATATGCGGCGCTCCGGTGGGTCCGGAGCGCCTTTCGCCGTACCCGACTCCCACTCGGTTCCTCCTCCCCTTCGCGAGGGGAGGAGGAGAGCTACGCGGAGGTTTTCCGGAAAAGCGCGGATCAGCGGAAACGCGCCTCGCCCGAGCCCTCGACGATCTCACCGAGCACCCAGGCGGGGAGGTTCCGCTCGCCGAGCAGCGCGAGGGCGGGCCCCACGGCCTCGGCGGGGACGACCGCGGCCATGCCCACGCCCAGGTTGAACGTCCGGTCCATGTCGGCCTGGGCCACCCCGCCGTGCCCAGCGAGCACCTCGAAGACGGCCGGCGGGGTCCACGACGAGCGGTCGAGCAGCGCGTCCAGCCCCGGAGGCAGCGAGCGGGACAGGTTGCCCGCGAGGCCGCCGCCCGTGATGTGGGCGTACGCGTGGACGTCGACCGCGCGGGCGAGCTCCAGGCAGTCGAGGGAGTAGATCCTGGTCGGCTCCAGAAGCTCCTCGCCCAGCGTCCGCCCCAGCTCGGGCAGCTCGGCCTCCAGCGAGAGCCCCGCCCGGTCGATGATGTGCCTGACCAGCGAGTATCCGTTGGAGTGCACGCCCGAGGACGCCAGCGCGAGGACCACGTCGCCCGCGCGGACCCTGTCGCGGCCGAGCATCCTGTCGGCCTCCACCACCCCGGTGGCGGCGCCCGCGAGGTCGTACTCGCCGGCCTCCATGGCACCGGGGTGCTCGGCGGTCTCCCCGCCGATGAGGGCGCAGCCCGCGAGGCGGCAGCCCTCGGCGACGCCGCCCACGATCTCGGCGATCCGCTCGGGGACCACCTTGCCGCAGGCGATGTAGTCGGTCATGAACAGCGGCTCGGCACCGCAGACCACCAGGTCGTCGACGACCATGCCGACCAGGTCGATCCCGATCGTGTCGTGCTTGTCCAGCCGCTGGGCCAGCATGACCTTGGTGCCGACACCGTCGGTCGACGTGGTGAGCAGCGGTCGTCTGTACGACAGCAGGGCCGAGGCGTCGAAGAGGCCGGCGAAGCCGCTGGCGTCGTCCACGACCTCCGGCCTGCGCGCCCGCGCGACCTTCGACTTCATCAGCTCGACGGCGCGCTCGCCCGCGTCGATGTCCACTCCGGCGGCCGCGTAGCTGGTCATGAACCCTCTCCTCGCGTGCCGGGCCCGCTCAACGCTTGGCCTCGAGCACGTACTTGCCCACGTTGTCCTGGTCGATCGGGATCGGATACTTACCGTCGAAGCAGGCGCGGCAGAGCCGGTCCTCGGGGATCGTGGTGGCCGCGGTCAGGCCCTCCAACGAGATGTATCCGAGCGAGTCGGCGCCGAGCGAGGCGCGGATCTCCTCCACGCTGAGCGAACCGGCGATCAGCTCGGCCCGGGTGGCGAAGTCGATGCCGTAGAAGCAGGGCCAGCTGACCGGCGGGGAGGAGATCCGGACGTGCACCTCGGTCGCACCCGCCTCGCGCAGCATCTTCACGATCGCCCGCTGCGTGTTGCCCCGCACGATCGAGTCGTCCACGACCACCAGGCGCTTGCCCGCGACGACCTCCTTCAGCGGGTTGAGCTTCAGCCGGATGCCCAGCTGCCGGATCGTCTGGGACGGCTGGATGAAGGTGCGGCCCACGTAGGAATTCTTGACCAGACCTTGACCGTAGGGGATCCCGCTCTCCTCGGCGTAGCCGACGGCGGCGGGGGTGCCCGACTCGGGCGTCGGGATGACCAGGTCGGCCTCGATCGGGTGCTCGCGGGCCAGCACACGGCCGACCTCGACGCGCGTGGTCTGCACGCCGCGCCCGGCGATCGTGGTGTCGGGGCGGGCGAGGTAGACGTACTCGAACAGGCAGCCCTTGGGCTCGGCGAGCGCGAACCTGCGCGAGCGCACGCCGCGCTCGTCGATGGTGATCAGCTCGCCCGGCTCGATCTCGCGGACGAACGTGGCGCCCACGATGTCCAGCGCCGCGGTCTCCGAGGCCACCACCCAGCCGCGCTCCAGGCGTCCCAGGACCAGCGGGCGGACGCCCTGCGGGTCACGGGCCGCGTAAAGGGTCTTCTCGTCCATGAAGACGAGCGAGTAGGCGCCCCTGACCTGCGGAAGCAGGTCGGCGGCCGCGTCGTCGATCGACCGGTCGCGGTCCTGGGCCAGGAGTGCGGCCAGCACCTCGGTGTCGGTCGTCGCCCGGGTGGAGCCGGGGGAGAGCCGCCTGGACAGCTCCGGGGTGTTGATCAGGTTGCCGTTGTGGGCGAGCGCGAGCCCGCCCGACTCGGTCGAGCTCAGCGTCGGCTGCGCGTTCTCCCAGACGCTCGATCCGGTGGTCGAGTAACGGCAGTGGCCGATCGCCAGATGGCCGCGGAGGGTCCCGAGCACGGACTCGTCGAAGACCTGGGCCACCAGGCCCATGTCCTTGTAGACGAGGATCCTGCTGCCCTCGCTGACCGCGATGCCCGCGGACTCCTGGCCGCGGTGCTGCAACGCGTACAGCCCGTAGTAGGTGAGTTTGGAGACTTCCTCCCCGGGGGCCCACACTCCGAAGACGCCACATGCGTCCTTCGGAGGCCGGTCGCGGGAGTCGAGGTCATGGCTCAGATGGCCGTCGCCCTTCAGCACATGCTTCATTCTAGGTCGGCTTCTTCCCTGCTCGCACCCAGGGTCCGTTCCGTGGCATGTCGCACCCTGACCGAACGATCATCGGTGTTTTGCCGTGTCAGCCTGTTTCGTCGCCGGCCGACAGGGGAGTGTGAGATATCCGGCATGCCCGAGCGTCGGGAGACGAGACGTGACAACACCTGTGGACCCTGTGGACCCGAACCAGCCCGGCCCGCGACGAGTGCCGCGGGACAGGGGCTCCGACCAGGAAGGGTCCGGCGCGGAGGAATCGCGGGGCACCTCCGAGGAGGCGGCCGTCCCCGGCGAGCCCGAGCACGCGCCCGCCGCCCCGGAACCGGGCGCGTGGCCCGTCCCTCCCTCGAACGAACCGCCCACGTGGCGGGAGCCCGCAGCCCCGGCGAGCGGGTCCACCGGGTGGACCGAGCCTTCCGGTTCCGCCGAGCCTCCCGACAGGACGGCGTCGACCGGGTGGACGGAGATTCCCGGCAGGGCCGAGCCGCAGGGCGGGGTGCCCGGCGAGGGGGCCGTGTGGGGTGGGGGGGGGGGGGGGGCCCCCCCCCCCCCCCCCCCCCCGCGGGGGGCCCGCGCGGGGGGGGGGCGGGGGCCGGGCCCCCCCCCCCCCCCCCCCCACCCCCCCCCCCGGGGCGGCGCGGTGGGGGGGGGGGGGGGGGGGGGGGGGGGGGGGGGGGGGGCCCCCCCCCCCCCCGAACCCCCCGACGCCGTCGGTTCCCGAGCCGTGGGAGGAGCCGGATCCGGAAACACCCGTGCCCGATCCCAACGAGCCGACCTGGAAGCCGTCCTCCATCCCCACGGAACCGCAGGTGCCGCCGCACCCGGACACGCCGACCGCTCCCGAGGTACCCCCGCCCGACCAGGGGGGTGGCCGGCACGTCACGCCGGGCTCTCCCGGGACCCCGGGAGGCCCCGGGCAGGGATCGCCGATCGGCCCGTCGCCCGAGGGGGCGCCCGAGAGGACACCCGAAGGAGCACGGGAGGGGACGTCCGGGGGAGCCGGGGAGCCCGAGGGGCAGCCCTACACGGTGCCCGGCACCACGCCGTCCGCCTACCCCGGCTGGGAGAGTGCCTCGGAGACCTCCGGCGAGTCCGGCAGGCCCGAGCCCGATCACCCCGAGGTCCCTGAGCCCTCCACCCCGCCCTCGCGCTACGAGCAACCGGGACCGGGGTACGAGCAGCCGAGATACGGGGAGGCGCAGCAGGCCGGGCAGCCCTACGGTGGTCCGGGAGTGCCGCCACCCGGGGCCGCCCCCTCCCAGCAGCCCCATGCCGGCGCGCCGTATCCCGCACCGCAGGGCGCGCCCGGCTATCCGTATCCCGCGACCTATCCGGCGTATCCGGACGAGGGGCGCCGGTCCAGCGGGAAGCTGGGCACCGCCGCGCTCGTGCTCGGGATCGTCGCGATCCTCTCGCTCGTCGTCTGCGGCTTCGGCGTACTGGTGGCGGTCGTCGGCCTGATCATCGGCATCGTCGCGCTCGCCAAGCGGTCGGCCCCCGGCAGGGCCTGGGTGGGAATCGTGCTGAGCCTGCTCACCCTGGTGATCGCGGCGGTGTTCCTGAGCTGGGTCTACAGCAAGGTCGGCGACTGCATGAACCTGCCTCCCGAGCTCCAGCGGCGCTGCATCGAGGACAGGTTCGGCATCCAGGTGCGGCCCGCCCCGTAACGGCGGGTGCCCCTCACGGGCGTACGTGGGGCACGTGACGCCCGGTGGAGATCAGGGGCATGCGGTGAGCACGTGCCGGTGGGACGGCGTACCCGGGGCCGCGCGGCGTGACCGAGCGTCACCGGGGCCACCGGTGGTGCCCGGCGCATCCGGGGGGTGTCGCAAAGGCGGGTGGCCGGACCGGGGTTACCGCAGGGGCAGGTGGCCGGACAGGTCGGCGCGGGCGCCGCTCGCCGCGATCTTTCCCGCCGCCGTCGCCTCCGACCAGGTCAGGCCGCCGGTGGCGAGTTCCAGCCAGGTGCGCGCGTCGGTCTCCACCACGTTGGGCGGGGTGCCCCGGGTGTGTCGAGGCCCCTCCACGCACTGCACCGCCGCGTAGGGCGGGACCCGGACCTCGACGGTCCTGCCGGGGGCCGCCGTCGCGAGCTCGTCCAGCAGGTGCCGTACGGCGAAACGGGTGATGTCCCGCTCCGGGCGGACCTCCCGGGCGAAGGCTCGCAGCACCACGCTCACGCAGGCGCCGAGCAGCGCCGCGAGCCCTCCCGGCCCGTCGTAGGGTGGTTCGTCGAGGGCGCTCAGCTGGGTGTCGAGAGCGGCGCGGACCTTGGCCGGGTCGGGTTTGTGAGGTGGCACGCTCTCCATGATGCCCGCCTGAGCCGTGCCCGCGGACGACTCCGGACCCACTCGCGCCTTCCGGACGGTGTCGGAACGGCCCGTACCGGCCACTCGTCCGGAGCGTGACGCTCACCTGAACAGCTCATTCGGACAGACGGTTCATTATCCCGGCAAACGTCGTTCACCTCAGGTTCGGTCGGCGCACGTAGCCTCCGGGCCGGAAGACCTCGCCCCTTTTTGGAGGACCCCGTGGCGAACACGTCACCGCGCCGACTGCTCCCCCTGCTCACGAGCCCGCACAAGGGGGGCCGCAGCGCGCTCACCTGCCGGTTCCGCTGCGGTGACCAGTGCGCCCACGATGTGGTGAACACCAGCGACAACACCTACTTCGGCGACGTGGTCGCCGAGGCGATGACCCGCAGGGGCATGCTGCGCGCCGGTGCCCTGGGCGCGGTCGTCGCCGGCGTCGGGCTCGGTACGGCGGCCCCCGCCCTCGCCGACCCGGACACGGATGTGAACGCGAAGACCCTCGGCGGAGGCCACGGTCCGGGCCACGGCCCTGGCCGGCAGGGCGGCCTCCGCTTCACCGCCATCGCGCCGAACACCGACGACAAGGTGACGGTCCCCTCGGGCTACCTGTCGGCGGCCGTGGTGCGCTGGGGCGACCCGGTTCTGCCCGGTGCCCCCGCGTTCGACTTCGAGAGGCAGACGGCCGCCGCGCAGGCCAAGCAGTTCGGCTACAACTGCGACTACGTCACCCTCTTCCCGATGGGGCAGCACCGGGGGCTGCTCTGGGTCAACCACGAGTACACCGACGAGAACCTCATGTTCCGCGGCTACACGGACGGCACCGCCGCGACGGAGGAGCAGATCAGGATCGCGCTGGCGGCGCACGGCGGTTCGGTGGTCGAGATCGAGCGGGTGAAGAACTCCGGCCAGTGGAAGCTGGTCACCAAGGGCGCTCGCCGTTACAACCGCCGCATCACCGTGCAGACCCCGATGAAGTTCACCGGCCCGGCGGCCGGAAGCGCCCTGCTGAAGACCGCGGCCGACCCCCGGGGCACCACGCCGATCGGCATGCTGAACAACTGCGCGGGCGGCACCACGCCGTGGGGCACGGTGCTCAGCGGCGAGGAGAACTTCAACCAGTACTTCGTCAACGGCAACGGCGTGCCCGAGGCGCAGAAGCCGTACCTCGCCCGGTACGGGGTGAGCACCACCGCGGGCATCCCGAGCGGCAACCGCAGGTTCGACCGGGTCGAGGAGCGCTTCGACCTGGCCAAGCACCCGAACGAGATCAACCGCACCGGCTGGATCGTGGAGATCGACCCGTTCGACCCCGACTCCGCCCCGATCAAGCGCACCGCCCTGGGCAGGATGGCCCACGAGGGCGCCACCACCTCCCTCGCCGCCGACGGCCGGGTGGTCGCCTACATGGGCGACGACTCCCGGTTCGAGTACGTCTACAAGTTCGTCTCCCGGCAGCGCTACATCCAGGGCTTCGACCGGCACAACCGGACCCTGCTGGACGACGGCACGCTGTACGTGGCGAAGTTCACCGGCGACAGCCCGGCCGCCGAGATCGACGGCACCGGCACGCTTCCCGCCGACGGGCAGTTCGACGGTTCGGGCGAGTGGATCCCGCTCGTCACCGGCAAGGTCTCGCACGTTCCCGGGATGACGGCCGAGGAAGTGCTCGTCTACACGCGTACGGCGGCCGACAAGGTCGGCGCGACGAAGATGGACCGTCCCGAGGACGTGGAGCGCAACCCCGTCACCGGCGGCGTCTACGTGGCCCTGACGAACAACACCAACCGGACCCCGGCCCAGGTGGACGAGGCCAACCCGCGTCCGGCCAACAAGCACGGCCACGTCCTGGAGATCGTCGAACGGCGCAACGACGCCGGGGCCACCACCTTCGCCTGGTCCCTGCCCCTGGTCTGCGGAGACCCGAACGACCCGGCGACCTACTTCGCGGGGTTCGACAAGACCAAGGTCTCGGCGATCTCCTGCCCCGACAACGTCGCCTTCGACGCGGACGGCAACCTCTGGATCTCCACCGACGGCAGCCAGCTCGGCGCCAACGACGGCCTGTTCGTCATGCCGGTCCGCGGTCCCGAGCGCGGCCACCTGAAGCAGTTCCTGAGCGTGCCCGTCGGCGCCGAGACCTGCGGCCCGCTGGTCAGCGAGGACCAGCGCAGCGTCTTCGTCGCCGTACAGCACCCCGGTGAGACCAACGGCGCCACCCCTGAGGCCCCCAGCAGCCGCTGGCCCGACGGCGGCACCTCCCAGCCCCGCCCGTCGGTCGTGGTCGCCTGGCACGCGAAGGGCGACAAGATCGGCTCCTGACCAGGCCACCGGCCCGCGCCCTTCGGGAGGGGCGCGGGCCGGTGCCGTTCCAGATGTGCGGTCCCGGTAGGCGGGAGCCTCCCTAGCCCACCGGTACGGCCGGACGCTCCTCGGCGGCCATGGGCGGGTTCGCGGTCCGGGAGGCCCGCAGGGAGAGCAGGCTGACCGGCACGCCCACCAGCACGATGGCCGCGGCGACGACCAGTGTGTACCGGTACGCGTCCAGGAAGGCGGTCAGCTGTCCCGCGCCCTCGGCCAGGAGCGAGGACTGCCGTGCGTTGAGGATCGCCCCCAGGACCGTGATCCCGAGCAGGCCGAAGACCTCGCGCGAGACGTTCAGCACCCCCGAGGCGACTCCCGTCCTGTCGGCGGGCAGCGCGCCGAGGATCGCCGTGGTGAGCGGCACCAGCATGCCGCCGCCCAGTCCGTAGACCAGGAACCACGGCAACAGGTCGCCGAACGACCCGTCCTCCCCGATGAACGAGATCCCGAACACCGACACGGCCATCAGCAGGAGCCCGGTCGCCACGGTCCGCGCGGTGCCCAGGACCCTGGCCAGCCTCGGGGCGAAGACGGCGGTGACGGCCATCGTCAGCGCCATCGGCACGAACGCGGCCCCGGCCTCGATCGGCGAGAAGCCCAGCGCGTTCTGCAGGTACAGCGCGGTGAAGAAATAGATCCCGAACACCCCGAAGGACCACAGGCCCATCGACAGCGTGCCCCCGCTGAACACCCGCGACCGGAACAGCGACAGGTCGATCATCGGCTCCCGGCTCCTGAGTTCGATCGTCACGAAGGCCAGCGCCGATACGGCGGCGACCCCGAAGGCGCCCAGGATCTCCGGCGAGGTCCATCCGGCACCCGCGCCCTCGATGAGCGCGTACGTCAGCGCGAACAGCGTCAGGCTCGATGTCACCAGGCCCGGGACGTCGAGGCCGCGCCGTACGGTCTCCTGCGGGGCCGTCCTGATCGCCCAGAGAGCGAGGCCGAGCGTCACGGCCCCGATCGGCACGTTGATCAGGTAGATCCAGCCCCAGTGCCAGCGTTCGCTGATCAACCCGCCGGTCAGCGGGCCGAGGGCGAGGGCCAGCGCGCCGATCGCGCTCCACAGGCCGACCGCCGTGGCGCGTTCCCTGCCGTCGGGGAAGGTCGAGGTGAGCAGTGCCAGCGCCGTGGGGGTGAGGAAGGCCGCCCCCACACCCTGCACCGCCCTGGTGGCGATCAACACGCCGCCGTCGGTGGCCATCCCGGCCGCGAACGACGCCACGGTGAACACGACGAGGCCGATCAGGAAGACGCGCCGCCGCCCGAAGACGTCGGCCAGGCGCCCGCCGACGAGCATCAGCCCGGCGAACACCAGGATGTAGCCGCTCACGACCCATTCCAGCCCGGAGATGCTCAGCCCGAGGTCACGCTGGATCGTCGGCAGCGCCACGTTCACCACGTTGTTGTCAAGATATGTCATGAAAGTGGCCAGTGAGATCGCTCCCAGCGCCCACCACCTGCGGGTGTCCGTCATTCCCCGTCCTCTACGTTGTACTTATACGTCGTACATGTACGGCGTACAGTTGAACCCGTACGGCGTATAGTTGTCAAGCGTGATGGGGAAACTGACCCGTGAAGCGGTCGTCGAGCAGGCGCTGGAGATCGGCGACGCCGAGGGACTGCCGGCGGTGACCATCCGGAGACTCGCCCAGGAGCTGGGCGTCACCCCGATGGCGCTCTACTGGCACTTCAAGAACAAGGAGCAGCTGACCGTCGGCATGGCGGACCACCTGATCGAGGACTTCGTGATCGAGGGGGGCTACACGGGCCCGTGGCAGGAAGGGCTCCGCGAGCTCGTCGCGGGCCTGGTCAGGGTGCTCCGGCGCCACCCGTGCGCGGCGGACGTGCTGGACGCGGTGGACCACACGGAGGTGCCCACCTTCCTGGAGGTCTGGGACACGACCCTCGGTCTCGCCAAGCGCGGCGGGTTCTCCCCCGAGGAGAGCTGCATGATCTCCCAGTATCTGCTCAGCGGAGCGATCGCGCTGGCGGCGGGGCCGGGGCGGCATTCCCCTCCCGGGGTCTCCGAGCAGGAGGCGGCCGAGCGGATGCGCCTCAAGCGGCTCAGGCTCCAGTCGTTGCCGCCGGACGTCTACCCGCACATCGTGGAGATGGCCGTTCCCCTCTCCGAGGGCGGGGATCCCGACCTCTACGACACCTTCGGCGTCGACGTCCTCATCTCCGGCATCGAGCTGCTCTCCGCCCGTTCAGGAGGGCGCTGACCTCGCGCGTCCCGGGCGGCGGGGACGGGCGAGGGCGGCCGTGAGGGCACCGGTGAGCGCGACGGCGAACAGGACGGCGTAGGTCCGCTGGAAGCCGGTCATCAGGTGCTCGACGGCGACGGGGGAGAGGCGCGACAGCGTGCCCGCGTAGACCTGGCCGCGCAGCTCGGCACTGACCGAGCCGGTCAGGACGCTGAGCGTGAGGGCGACGCTCAGCACGATCCCGACGTTCATGATCATGAGTCGGAAGCCGTTCACCACGCCCAGACTCCCCGCGGGCAGGGCGGACATGACCTGGGTCGTGTTGCCGGTCATGAAGGTGCCGCTGCCGCAGCCGCACAGGAACAGGCCCACCGCGATGATCCAGTACGGCGTGGCGGGGGCGGTGTTCAGCAGCAGGACGCCCAGCCCGGTCGCGCTCAGCAGGGCGCCGCCCACCGAGAGCGCGTACGGCCTGATGCGGCGGCCGAGGGCGCCGGTGATCGGGGAGGCGAGGGCCATGCCGATCGGGACGGGAAGCACGCCCAGGGCCGCGGTGACGGCGTCGAGGCCCCTGGCGGCCTGGAAGTAGAGGGCGACCAGCAGGATCAGCGCGGAGCGCGCCAGCGCGTTGCAGAAGGAGGCGAGGTTGGCGAAGGCGAGCACGCGCTCGCCGAACAGCCCCACGTCGAGTACGGGATGCGAGGCCCGGCGCTCCACCACGACCAGCGCCGGCACCAGTACCGCCGCGATCGCCGCGCCGACGATCACCACGGGGCTCGACAGGCCGCGCGATCCCGCCTCGGACAGCGCGATCAGGGCCGCGGAGAGGGCGGCGAACACGATCAGGTTGCCGAGCGCGTCCACCGGCCGGCGCGCTTCCCGCGAGACGTGGCGGAGCGTGAACGCGCCCCAGACGAGGGCGATCAGCCCCGCGGGCACGTTCATCCAGAAGACCCACTGCCAGCCCGCGGTGTCGGCGATGAGGCCGCCGAGGGTGGGACCGGCGAGCTGGGCGACCGAGAGGGTGCCGATGTAGACGCCCATGCCCTGGCTGAGCCGGTCGGGCGGGAAGGCGTCGGTGATGATCACGGTGCCGTTGGCGAGGATCATCGCGGCACCGATCGCCTGCACGACGCGCATCGCGATCAGGAACCAGATGCCCGGCGACAGCCCGGCCAGCAGTGATCCCACGGTGAACAGGACGAACCCCGCGAGGTAGATCTCCCGGCGCCCGAGCAGGTCGGCCACCCTGCCGAAGAACACCAGCGTCGCGGTGTTGACGAGCAGGAAGGCGAGCAGCACCCAGCCCGCGGAGAACGCGTCGGCGTGGAAGTGCCTGACCACGGTGGGAAGCGCCACGTTCAGGGTGCTGCCGGAGATGCCGATCAAGACCAGGCCGAGGCTGGTGACCGAGCAGACCCGCCATGCGTAGCGGAGCTTAGATGTGTATTCGGGGGATCCGGGTAGGTCTTGGGGGATTGCGACCATACCTACCAGTCTGACGCACGTTGTACCTCGCCCCTCGGGGCCATCAGCGGGCCCGTTTGCGCAGGCCCTCCATGTCGTGGATGATCACGCGGCGCCGGCCCGTCTCGATCAGCCCGCGATCGCGCAGGGAGCGCAGCGCCTTGCTCACCGCCTCGCGGGAGGCCCCGGTCCAGCCGGCGAGCTCGTCCTGGGAGAGGGGCAGCGCCACCAGCACCCCGCCGTTGTCCGGCTCGCCGTACCGCTCGGCCAGCTCCACCAGCCGGGTGGCCACCCGGCCCGTGGTGTCGAACGCGCCGTACTCGATGCGCTTGCGGTCGGAGTCGCGCATCTTGCCGATCACCATCCGCATCAGCAGTACGGCGACCCTCCCGTGGTCGCGCAGGTACGAGGAGAAGTCGCGGACCGTGATCCCCTCCACGGGTTCGAGGGCGGTGACCGTGGCGGACCTGGGCAGCCCGTCGATCGCCGCGAACTCGCCGAGCAGCGCACCGGGTCCTCGTACCGCGAGGACCACCTCACTGCCGACCGCGGTGTGCGAGGAGACCTTGACGCGGCCGGAGGTGAGAACGAGCACCCAGTCGCTCTCGTCGCCCTCGGTGCACAGCGTGTCACCCCTGTCCCAGCGCCGGGGCCTTCCGGCGGCGTACAGGGCCTTCACCTCGTCCTCCGTGAGCAACGTGATGAACTCGCCCGGTTCGGGGGAAGAAATCATGACCACCTCCTGGCGACTTCGATTGTGTGCGCGCCGCTCTCGCGGCGAAAGGTACTTTTACCTGAGATCGGACAGTACGTAGGCATGGACGGGTTGCGCCCTTCCCTTGAGGCTGAGCGGGCCCAGCGATCGGGTCTCGGCCCGGGAGCCGATCAGGTCGAGGGTGCTCTGGCCGATCACGACGCTGCCCGGCTCGGCGATCCCCTCAAGCCTGGCGGCCACGTTGACGCAGTCGCCCATCGCGTTGAAACCGCGCAACTCGGGGCTGCCGATGTTTCCGACGAGCGCCTCACCGGTGTTGATCCCAATTCTGAAGCGAGGATATCCGGGCATTCCCTCCGCGATCTCCTCGGCGGCCCGTTGCATCGCGAGGCCCGCCCGCACCGCGGCGAGGGCGTGGTCCTCCTGCCGGGCCGGGGCGTTGAACAGCGCGAGCAGCGCGTCACCCACGAACTGCACGATCGTGCCGCCGTTGCCGAGCACGATGGGCACGGCCGCGGTGTGGTAGCGGTTCAGCATCTCGACGATCTCGCCGGGCGCCACCCGCTCGGAGAAGCTCGTGAAGCCCTTCAGGTCGGCGAAGAGCGCGGTGAGCTCCACCAGCTCGCCACCGAGCGCCGCGGTCTGGGGGTCGGCGAGCAGCGACTGGGCCACGTCCGGTGACATGTACTGCCGGAAGAGGGTCTCCAGCTCGCTGTAGAGCCGGGCGTTCTCCAGGGAGATGGACATCTGGCCGGCGAGCGTGGCGGCGAGCGCCTCGTCCTGCGGGGTCCTGCCGATCGGCACCTCGATCGCCCCGGCGAGCCTGCCCTTCACCATCAGCGGGTGGACGACCTTCCCCTCCAGCCGGATCGGCCGGTCCTCGGGGAAGTCCCGCCGGCCGTACTCCGTGGAGTTCACGGTGACCCGGCCGTTGTCGACCAGCTTGATCCGCACGTCCCCGTACGCCTGCCGGACGCGGTCGAGACCCTGGGCGAGCATCTCCTTCTCCGGCAGGCCCACCCGGGCCTGCCTGCCGATGTCGGCCAGCGCCGCGAGCCGGTCGCTCAGCTCCCGCTCGTTGGCGAGCGCCTCACCCGCCCGGTCGAGCACCGCCGCCTGCGACTCGGTGAGCCCGAACTTGCCCGCCAGCCGGTCCGCGATCGGGACCCTGCTCTCCTCCCCGCGCCGCAGGTGGCCGACGAGCTCCTCCAGGGCGGCCTCGTAGTCGGCCCTGATCCTGCGGACCGTCGCCGACAGCGCCACCGAGTCGAACAGCCCCGCGCTGGTGCCCTCCCGCCGGAACTGCAGGTAGGCGCTGTAGGCGACGAAGACGAACGCGGTGGTCAGCAGCGCGTGCCACAGCCACCACGACAGGTGCCAGTTGCGGTGGGACAACCCCGCGACCAGCGCCTCGGCGAGGAGCGCGTACGCGGTGACCAGGCTGATCAGCACGACCGCCGGGCGCCTGCGGTGCAGCTGGAACATCATCGCCGACGCCGCCGCGAACAGGGCCACCCCGACCCACTCCAGCCCGCCCAGGCCCGTCCCCATGGGAGGCGAGCCGCTGAGCGGGGTGAGGTCCGGCACCAGGCAGGCCACCCCCCACCCGATGATCAGGGCGGCGAGTCCCCCGCGCAGCCACATCTGGTTCCTCAGCACGGCCTCGGCCGCCCGCTCGCCCAGGGGCAGCGCCGACGCGAACGCGAACACCGAGGCGACGAGAAGACCGACCGGATGGGAGAGGTCGAAGCCGTAGCTCGTGCCCTCCAGGATGATCCCCGGCGTGGTCAGCCCGTGCACCAGGAACGATCCCGCGCCGCTCAGGAAGACCAGGGAGACCAGCAGCAGGCGGGCGTCCGAGCGCCGGGCCGACGCCTCGCCGACCATGAGCCCCAGGACCAGGTTGATCCCGGCGATGGTGATGATCAGCCAGAAATGACTGGGGTTGTCCTGCAACACGATGTTCAGGTCGGGCTCGGCGAGCAGCAGCCAGAGCCCGAGCATCGGCAGCGCCAGATGCAGCGCCCACACCACGGTGCGGATCGGCTGGGTCGCCGGTGGAAGGTACGGTTCCCGCCGGGCGTGGTCTTCCGCGACCGCGTCTGCCGGGTTGATGGTCGGCACGGTGGCCTCCGCGTCTGGAGAACCCTGTCGGTTCCCTGTCTTTGTTCGTCCGCGCCCAGCGGGCGGGTTCCCCCGAACGGCCCGATTATCCCGTACGCGGCAGGTGTCGGCAGGCGAGTCGAACGGCAGGGTTTCGAGGCCTAAGCGTGATGTTTGACATGCCAACCCTTGGAACGCTTGAAACGTGTACTACGTGTACCTCTTCAATCACACCAGGCTCTGGTGTCGCAGAAAGGAAGCCCAGTGGCTATCAGGTTGCCGGGCGGACGCTCGCTCGCCGCCGTCACCGTTGGCGTGCTCGTAGGAACGCTGTTCACCGCGGGCGGCAGTGCCGTCGCCTCGTCGGCGGGCGCGGAGATTCACGCGTGCGTTCACAAGCAGACGCGCTACACCCGGATCGTCAACGCGACGGCCAAGTGCAGGACGACCGAGATCCGGATCAGGTGGGGGCAGCAGGGCGAGGCTCAGCAGCAGGGCATCGCCAGCGCCGGCCCGCAGGGCGAGCGCGGTCCGCAGGGCCTCAAGGGCGACGCCGGACCGCAGGGCCCGCAGGGTCCGCAGGGGCTGCGCGGTCTCCCCGGCAAGAACGGCGCCACCGGCCCGCAGGGCCCGAAGGGCGACACCGGGGCCCAGGGCCCGAAGGGTGAGGACGGCAAGGACGGCGCCACCGGCCCGCAGGGCCCGAAGGGTGAGGACGGCAAGGACGGCCTTCCGGGCAAGAACGGTGTGGACGGTAAGCCCGGTCTCCCCGGCAAGGACGGCAAGGACGGCCGGAACGGCTACAACGGTAAGGACGGTAAGGACGGTCTCCCCGGCAAGCCCGGTGCGGACGGTAAGCCTGGTCTTCCCGGTAAGGACGGTGCCGACGGCAAGGACGGTGCCAAGGGCGCTCAGGGTCCGGCCGGTCCGGCCGGTCCTGCGGGTCCCGCCGGTAAGGACGGCGCGGACGGCAAGGACGGTAAGGACGGCAAGGGCGCTGTCCCGACCATCAGCACCGTCAACGAATCCTTCAACTTCGGCGGTCAGGGCGGAAGCAAGAGCGTGAGCTGCGGCGCGGGCAAGGTCGTCACGGGTGGCGGCTTCAGCGGCAGCGGCAGCGGTTCGGGTCAGATCTACACGAGCGCGCCCAGCGGCAACGGCTGGACCGTGGCCGGCAAGAACACCAGCGGCACCGCCTACGCGCTCTGCATGAGCGCCTCCTGATCTCCGGCGGCACTCCACGGCACGTGAGAGATCCCGGACGGTCGTCAGGGCCTCTCACGTGCGGTGGGACGCGGACGGCCGCGCGATCCACCGTGTGATGCCACCGGTGGCGGTCACGGGAGGGGAATCCTCGTGCCCGGGCGCCGTCCTCGTGATCCGTCCGGTCGCCCGACCCGTTTTCACGGGAGCGCGACCCACGTGATCCGTCCGTCCTGTTTTCGCGGGAACGCGAAGGGCGGGCGGCGCGGTGGGGACTCACCGTCCTCACCGCGCCGTCTCCCGGTGCCGACCGTGTGATCCACATAGATCGGCCGGGCCCCTCACCGTCAACACGACGGTGAGGGGCCCGGCCTCCCAAAACCCCTGAGATTCCCGAGATGCTTGGAATCTCGTACGAGGATCAGCCGAAGATGCCCGGCAGGGTGGACGTGTGGGTCTCCCTGAGCTCGGCGACCGGGATCTCCAGGACGCCCTCCACCTTCAGCGCGTCGCCACCGGTGGTGCCCAGGCCGTAGCAGGGCACGTCGCGGGCCGCGCACAGCTGCGCGAAGGCGTCGAACGACTCCGGCGCGACGGTCACCAGCGCGCGGGCCGACGACTCGCTGAACAGGTCGACGAACGCGTCGTCGCCCGTCAAGGAGACCTCGCAGCCCACGCCCTGGGCGATGCACGCCTCGGCGAGGGCGATGGCGAGCCCGCCGTCCGACAGGTCGTGAGAACCGGTGAGCAACCCCTGTGAGGCGGCCTCCGTCAGGACGAGGGCGAGGTCGCGCTCCGACTCCAGCCGCGCCACGGGCGGCAGGCCGCCGAGGTGGCCGTGGGCCACGTGCGCCCACTCCGAGCCGCCGAACTCCTCCTCGGTCTCGCCGAGCAGGACGATCCTGTCGCCGTCGCCGGTGAAGCCGCTGCGAACCCGCGAGGCCACGTCGTCGATGACGCCCAGCACGCCGACGACCGGCGTCGGGTGGATCGGCACGGATCCCGTCTGGTTGTAGAACGAGACGTTGCCGCCGGTCACCGGGACGCCGAGGGTCTTGCAGGCGTCGGCGAGACCGCGCACGGCCTCGGAGAACTGCCACATGACCTCGGGGTCCTCGGGGGAGCCGAAGTTGAGGCAGTTCGTCACCGCGAGCGGCGTCGCGCCGGTCACGGCCACGTTCCGGTACGCCTCGGAGAGGGCGAGCTGTGCCCCCGCGTACGGGTCGAGGCGGGTGTAGCGGCCGTTGCCGTCGGTGGCGAGCGCGATGCCCCTGGTCGTCTCCTCGGCGCCGGGCATCGCCTCGCTGATGCGCAGCACGCCCGCGTCGGCGGGCTGGGCCAGCACGGTGTTGCCGCGGACGTACCGGTCGTACTGGGAGGTGACCCACTCCTTGGACGCGAGGTTCGGCGAGCCGAGGAGTTCGAGCAGCGTCGCGCGCAGGTCGGTGGGGCGGGCGAGACGGCCGGGGACGTCGCCGTTCAGCGCGACCTGGCCGGCGGGCTCGTGGAACGGCCGCTCGTAGACCGGACCCTCGTCGGCGGCGGTGCCCGGCGGGATGTCGACGATGGTCTCGCCGTGCCAGGTCATCACGAGACGGCTGGAGTCGGTGACCTCGCCGATCACGGTCGCGGGGATGTCCCACTTCGCGCAGATCGCCATGAAGGCATCGATGTCGTCGGGGGTGACGACCGCCATCATGCGCTCCTGCGACTCGCTCATCAGGATCTCCTCGGGCCGCAGCGAGGGATCGCGCAGCGGTACGAGGTCGAGCCTGACGTCCATGCCGCCGGTGCCCTTGGCCGCGAGCTCGGTGGTCGCGCAGGAGACGCCGGCGGCGCCGAGGTCCTGGATGCCGACGACCACGTCCGCCTGGTACAGCTCCAGGCAGCACTCGATCAGCAGCTTCTCCATGAAGGGGTCGCCGACCTGGACGCTGGGGCGCTTGGCCTGGGACTCGTCCTCGAACGTGGCCGAGGCGAGCACGGACGCGCCGCCGATGCCGTCGGGGCCGGTGAGGGCGCCGAACAGGACGACCTTGTTGCCGGGCCCCGGCGCCACCGCGAGCTTGATCTGGTCCTTGCGCAGCAGGCCGACGCACAGGGCGTTGACCAGCGGGTTGCCGATGTAGCAGGGGTCGAAGACGACCTCGCCGCCGATGTTGGGCAGGCCCAGGCAGTTGCCGTAGTGGCTGATGCCCTCGACCACGCCGGGCAGCACCCGGCGGGTGTCGTGGGCGTCGGCCGCGCCGAAACGGAGCGCGTCCATCACCGCGATCGGCCGGGCGCCCATCGACATGATGTCGCGGACGATGCCGCCGACACCGGTCGCCGCGCCCTGGTGAGGCTCGACATAGGACGGGTGGTTGTGCGACTCGATCTTGAAGGTGGCGGCCCAGCCGTCGCCGATGTCCACGACCCCGGCGTTCTCCCCCATCCCGACGAGCAGCGCCTCCGACGTGGGGGCCTTGGTGCCGAACTGGCGCAGGTGCACCTTGGACGACTTGTAGGAGCAGTGCTCGCTCCACATGACGCTGTAGATGGCGAGCTCGGAGCCGGTGGGCCGGCGGCCGAGGATCTGGCGGACCCGCTCGTACTCGTCGAGCTTCATGCCCAGCTCGGCGTACGGCTGGCGCTCGTCCGGGGTGTCCTCGGCCCGCTTGACGGTGTCGAGACTCATGCGTTCACCAGATTCTTCAGGATCGAGGAGAAGAAGCCGCGGCCGTCGATGCTCGGGGCGCCGGTGAGGTCCTCGACGGCGTGCTCGGGGTGCGGCATGAGCCCGACGATGTTTCCGGCCTCGTTGCGGATGCCCGCGATGTCGTTCAGGGAGCCGTTGGGGTTGCCGCCCGCGTACCTGAAGACGACCTGTCCGCCCGCCTCCAAGGCGCTCAGGGTCGCCTCGTCGGCGACGTAGCGGCCCTCGCCGTGCTTGATCGGCAGCACGATCTCCTGACCCTCGGTGAAGTCGGAGGTCCAGGGGGTGGCGGTGTTCTCGACCCGGATGCCCTGGTCGCGGCAGACGTAGTGCAGCCCGGCGTTGCGCATCAGCGCCCCGGGCAGCAGGTGGGCCTCGCAGAGGATCTGGAAGCCGTTGCAGGTGCCGAGCACCGGCAGCCCGGCCCTGGCGGCGGGGATCAGCTCCTCCATCAGCGGCGCGAACCTGGAGATGGCCCCGCAGCGCAGATAGTCTCCGTAGGAGAATCCGCCGGGCAGGAAGACCGCGTCGACTCCCTTGAGGTCGGGGTCGGCGTGCCACAGCGGGACGGCCTCACCGCCCGCGTGGCGCACGGCGCGAGCCGCGTCCTGATCGTCGAGAGTTCCGGGAAAAGTGACCACGCCCACGCGGGCAGCACTCATCGTGTTCCTTTCAGCGCGGAGACCCTGCCTTCGGCTTCAGCCGTGGGGGAAGAAGTCAAGACAGCGTTCCCCTCCACAAACGAGCACCGCGCCGGCGTCTCACACACTCGGACGTCGGTCCGCGGCGGTGCTTCCAGGTTATCCGCTCCCGGTGGGCGCTCAGCCGCGGAGTGTCCGATCGCACAGCTCAGCGGGCGGTGGCCGGGTTCGTACGGCCTCCTACGATCTTGTACGGCCTCGGGTGCGCGGCCGGGCGGGCCTTCAGACGGCGGCGAGCATCCGGTCGCGGAGGTAGGCGGCGTCGTGGTCCCAGTCGAGGTGCTTGCACAGGTGCACGACGGTCCCGCGGCCGGGAGTGATGTCGAAGGAGATCTCGTCGACCACGGCCTGCATGATCAGCAGGCCCCTGCCGTTCTCGGCGTCGGTCGGCGGGTAGTGCTCGGGCACCCGGACGAGGCCCTGGCCCCGGTCGATGATGCGGACGTCGCAGCGGCCGTGGCCGATGGTGGTCTCGACCTCGTAGCGGGTGGCCGGACCTCCGTGTCTCACGGCGTTGGCGCACGCCTCGGTCACCGCCAGCAGGATGTCGGAGACGCAGTCTTCCGTGACGCCGAGCGAGCGCAGGGAGTCGCCGAGCGCCCTGCGGACCATCGGTATACCGACGGCCTGTCGTGGCAGAGCCAGCGAGAACTCCATGTCCACCGGTTTCCTCCCGGGGTCAGACGTCACCTTGTGAAGGCTTCCCTGCAGAATCCGGGCTAACCGCAAAATAACCGTAATGTTATTGACTGGTGGTCAAGCCGTGGGATTGCTCCGCCCCTAAAGCCGGATATAACCGGATTTGTGCAGTCGATCTGCGTGGAGTGACGGCCTAGGACTCGACGGTGACGGTGTAGTCCTCGATCACCGTGTTGGCGAGGAGGGTCTCGGCCATTTTTCGGACGTCCGCAATTGCCGCCTCGTCGGCGGGCCCTTCGAGCTCCACCTCGAATCGCTTGCCCTGCCGTACCGCTGAGACACCCGCGAAGCCGAGCCGCGGCAGTGCACGGGCGATCGCCTGCCCCTGCGCGTCGAGAATCTCGGGCTTCAGCATGACGTCGACGATGACGCGCGCCACGGTGTTCCTCCTGGTTGAGACGGGGACGGTCCGGCGCCTCAAGAGTAACGGGCTCCGGCCGCGCTCCGGTGCGGGGGCCGGACCCAGGGATCCCGCGCGAGAGGTCACGGACGGTGAACGGTCGCGGATCTCGCGGATGAAGGGACCCGGTGGCGGGGGACACCCCTGGATCCCCGACGTGGCAGGCGATACGCCGGATCTCGCGTGGAGGTACGGGCGGGTGAAAAGGGACGCGCGGGGAACGGGGAGCATATGGACGTCGAGGCAGGTCTTGCGCACAGGTATGTGACCTCTGCCACGATGGCCACAAGCGCGGACGAACCACCACCAGAAGGGTCGAACGCGTCGCGAATCGGCCGGACGACGGTGGAGAACCCATCCAGACGGCCCCGAGCACACAGGAGTGGCACGTGACAGCCGACGCCTCTCGTGGTGCGGAAGCACCTCCGGAGCTCATCCAGCTGCTGACCCCCGAGGGAGAACGGGTCGAGCATCCCGACTACGACATAGATCTGACACCCGAGGAGATCCGCGGGCTCTACCGGGACCTGGTCCTGGTCCGCCGCGTCGACCTGGAGGCCGTCGCACTGCAACGCCAGGGCGAGCTGGGGCTCTGGGCCTCGTTGCTCGGGCAGGAGGCCGCGCAGATCGGCTCCGGCCGGGCGCTGACCGAGGCCGACATGGCCTTCCCGACCTACCGCGAGCACGGGGTGGCCTGGTGCAGGGGGGTCGACCCGGTCAACCTGCTCGGCCTGTTCCGCGGCGTCAACCACGGAGGCTGGGACCCCGCCGAGCACAACTTCCACCTCTACACCATCGTGATCGGCAGCCAGACCCTGCACGCGGTCGGCTACGCGATGGGCATCCAGCGCGACGGCGCCGAGGCCGCGAGCATCGTCTACTTCGGCGACGGCGCCACCTCCCAGGGGGACGTGAACGAGTCGTTCATCTGGGCGTCGGTGTTCAACGCGCCGGTGGTGTTCTTCTGCCAGAACAACCAGTGGGCGATCTCGGAACCGCTGGAGAAGCAGTCGCGCATCCCCCTGTACCGCAGGGCGAGCGGGTTCGGGTTCCCCGGCGTCCGTGTCGACGGCAACGACGTCCTCGCCTGCCTCGCCGTCACCCGCAAGGCGCTCGCCGACGCCAGGTCCGGGCAGGGGCCCATGCTGATCGAGGCCTTCACCTACCGGATGGGCGCCCACACCACCTCCGACGACCCGACCCGCTACCGGGTGGCCGCCGAACTGGAGGCGTGGAAGCTCAAGGACCCGATCGAGCGGGTCAGGGCCTACATGTTCAAGAACCAGTTCGCCGACCAGGAGTTCTTCGACGCGGTCGACGCCGAGGCCGACGAGCTGGGACGCGACGTCCGCAAACGCTGTCTCGAACTGCCCGACCCAGAACCGTCGGCCATCTTCGACCACGTCTACGCCGAGCGGCACCCCCTGATCGACGCCGAGCGTGCCGAGTTCGCCACCTACCTGGAGGGGTTCGAGGCATGAGCATTCTCACGATGGCCAAGGCGCTCAACGAGGGGATGCGCAAGGCCATGGAGGACGACCCCAAGGTCCTCGTGATGGGAGAGGACGTGGGCAAGCTCGGCGGGGTGTTCCGGGTGACGGACGGTCTGCAGAAGGACTTCGGCGAGCAGCGGGTCATCGACACCCCCCTGGCCGAGTCGGGCATCGTCGGGACGGCCATCGGCCTGGCGCTGCGCGGCTACCGCCCGGTCTGCGAGATCCAGTTCGACGGGTTCGTCTTCCCGGCGGCCGACCAGATCATCACGCAGCTCGCCAAGATGCCGCTGCGCTCGCTGGGCAAGCTGAGGCTGCCGGTCGTCGTACGGATTCCGTGCGGCGGGGGCATCGGCGCGGTGGAGCACCACAGCGAGTCGCCCGAGGCATACTTCACCCACACCGCGGGCCTGCGCGTCGTGGCCTGCTCCAACCCGGCCGACGCCTACACCATGATCCAGCAGGCGATCCGCTGCGACGATCCGGTGATCTTCTTCGAGCCCAAGCGGCGCTACTGGGAGAAGGCCGAGGTGGACGTCGACTCCTCCGGCTGGCCGCCCTTCGACGAGGCCAGGGTGGCGCGGCCGGGGACGGACCTCACCCTGCTCGCGTACGGGCCGATGGTGAAGACCTGTCTGGAGGCCGCGAAGGCGGCCGAAGAGGACGGCCGCTCCCTGGAGGTCGTCGACCTGCGCTCGCTCAACCCGCTCGACATCGCGAAGGTCACGGAGTCGGTGCGCGCGACCGGGCGCTGCGTCGTGGTGCACGAGGCGCCCGTCTTCAACGGCTTCGGCGCCGAGGTCGCCGCCCGCGTCACCGAGGAGTGCTTCTACCACCTGGAGGCGCCGGTCCTGAGGGTCGGCGGACCCTCCACCCCCTACCCGCCCTCGCGGCTCGAGGACCACTACCTGCCCGACCTGGACCGGGTCCTGCACGCCGTCGACCGCGCGTTCGCGTTCTGAGGAGGGGCGGAGAGATGAAGGAGTTCAAGCTCCCCGACGTGGGGGAGGGCCTCACCGAGGCGGAGATCGTCCGCTGGCACGTGAAGGCCGGGGAACCGGTCAAGGTCAACCAGATCATCGTGGAGATCGAGACCGCCAAGGCCGTCGTCGAGCTTCCCTGCCCGTTCGAGGGCGTGGTGGCCGCGCTGATGGCGGACGAGGGCGAGGTGGTGGACGTCGGCAGGCCGATCATCTCGGTGGACGACGGCACGGGCGCCTCTCCGGCCCCCGCCCAGGCCCCCGCTCAGGCCACGGCCCCTGACGGGGCGGCGGCGCGGACGGAGGCCCTCGCCGACGACATGGTGCCGACCCCGCCGGCCGAGGTCCGGCAGCCGGTGCTGGTGGGGTACGGCGTGAAGCCGGGCACGGCCAAGCGTCGTCCCCGCAAACCGGTCTCGCCCGGCACGTCCCCCGCGGCGGGGGCGACGCGGCCCGGGGAGGGTACGGCGGGTGCGTCCACGGGGACGGCGCCCACGACGCGGGCCGCCGAGCCGGCGCCGTCCGGTGTGAACGGTCCGGCTCGTCCCGGTATGAACGGTCCTGCCTCGTCCGGTGTGAACGGTCCCGGGGTGGCCGGTCCCGGCGCGGGTCCGGCCTTGTCACCGGGGAAGATCGCGGTTCTGGCGAAACCCCCGGTGCGGAAGCTCGCCAGGGACCTGGGGGTCGACCTGGCATCCTTGGTGGGGACGGGCCCGCACGGCTCGATCACCAGGGGTGACGTCCAGGCCGCCCTCGACGCCGCCCCTGGGGACGCCGTCGAGGCCGGGCTCGCCCTCGGGAACGACGTCGGGACGCGAGGACCCGCCGCGACCTGGGAGGGCGAGGACGAGGAACGAATCCCGATCAAGGGGGTACGGAAGGCGACCGCGCAGGCGATGGTGTCCTCCGCGTTCACCGCGCCACATGTGACGGAGTTCCTCCAGGTGGACATGACGGCGACCATGGACGCGGTCCGGCGTCTTCGCGGGCTGCCCGACTTCGCCGAGGTCAAGGTCTCCCCGCTGCTCATGGTCGCGAAGGCGGTGCTCGTCGCCGCCCGTCGTCACCCGATGATCAACTCTGCCTGGGACGAGGCCCGCCAGGAGATCGTGGTCAAGCACCGCGTCAACCTGGGCATCGCCGCGGCCACCCCGCGCGGCCTGCTCGTTCCCAACGTCAAGGACGCCCACCGCCTGTCGCTGCCCGACCTGGCCGCCGCCCTCGGAGCCCTCGCCGAGACCGCGAGGGCGGGCCGTACCCAGCCCGCCGACATGGCGGGGGGGACGATCACGATCACGAACGTGGGTGTCTTCGGGGTGGACGCGGGCACCCCGATCCTCAACCCGGGGGAGTCGGCGATCCTGGCCTTCGGGCAGGTGAGGGAGATGCCGTGGGTGGTGGACGGGCAGGTCGTGCCGCGCAGGGTCTGCACGCTCGCCCTCTCGTTCGACCACCGGGTGGTGGACGGGCAACTCGGCTCGCTCTTCCTGCGCGACGTCGGCGCCATGCTTGAGGACCCTCTCCGCATGCTCGCCTGGGCCTGACCCCGTGCCCCCGTGACTCGGCGACGTCGTGACCCCGTGACGTGGTCTCCCCCTCCTCCCACGGAGGGGAGACCACGTGCGCGTCCTCTCCCGCCGCGGTGAGATCTCCCTCCCGCGCCCGAGGGCGCGGATTTCCCGCGGCCGCGAGCGTCTCTTCCCCGCGCGGGTAAGGGCTCTTTCCCGCCTGTCAGGAGGGATGGGGCCCTTCCCATATGTCGGTGAGGGCGCTTTTCCCTTCGTGCCCGTCGGGAAAGTGGGGTGGGAGAGAGGGGCGATATACCCCCGGTGCTCGCCTTCCCTTTCCCGGCTTCACAAGTCGATTACCTCGGTGGGAAAACGAGGGTGCGCCTCGGGAGGGTCCGTGCCGGACAGCCGGAACGCGGTGCGAGCCGTCACCCGGCCGGTAATGGGAAACCCCGTTTTTTCTCCCGCGGATCGATCTTTAAGGTGCGCCTCCCCGGCTCCGGCGGGGCGGCGGAGCGATGCCGGGAAGCCGAGGCGGTCTTTACTCGCGATCCGTTTGCGGCCTTTACGAATCGCTTGGCGAAACATCTTGAATGCGTGATAAATGTGACGGTTTGTCCGGGTATGAGAGTTAGTGTCGTGATTGGTAAGCGCGACAAGCTCAGTGCGAAGGGGGAAGCCATGACTTTCAAACAGCTCTTCCCGGCCGGCCGTTTCCTGGACTGGGGAGGCGGTTGCTGCCGTCGCCGCCGCCGCTGTGGATGCCGCTGCGGAGGGTGCGGTGGCGGGTGGTGGTGGTGAGCCGGATCCGGTGCTAGCGGAAACAAATGAGAGCCGGCGGGTCAACCGTCGGCTCTCATTCTCAGAGTCGCTCTCGCCTCACGGGGCGAGGGCCACCGTACGCCGTCCTCCGGTGGCACCCACGGTCTCCATCCGCAGGACCTTCCGGGAGTTCTGGCCGTACACCCGCGGCCTCCGCCGTCTGCTCCTGGCCGGTGGCGTGCTCGCCGTCGTCGCGGCCGTCTGCGAGGTCGCCGCGATCGGCCTGTTCGGGTACATCACGGACGAGGTGCTCAGCAGACAGAACCTGGGGGCCTTCTGGCTCCCCGCCGCCGCCTGGCTCGGCCTCGCGGCCGTCGCGGGTCTGGTCTCCTTCGCGGGGTCCTACCTCACCGCCCTGGGCGGCGAACGCTTCCTGCTGAGGTTGCGCGACAGGGTGTTCGAGCACATCCAGACGCTCACGCCCGACTTCTTCGACAACCGCCGCCTGGGCGACCTGATGGCGAGGCTCACCGACGACATCGAGGCGATCGAGGAGCTCGTCGGCTCCGGCCTGGTCAGACTCTTCACCACGCTCGTCAGCGTCGTCTTCTTCGCCGGTGCCGCCTTCTACATCAGGTGGGACCTGGCGCTGCTGACGTTCCTGCTGGTCCCGGCCTTCCTGCTGGTCGCCAAGGGTTTCGCGAGCAGGTTCAGGATCGTGTCGGCGCGCGAGCGGCTCAGTAACGGGATCATGAACAGCGTCATCGAGGAGAGCCTGTCCAACCAGTCGCTCGTCCAGGCGTACAACCGCCAGGGCGCCGAGGCCGAGCGGCTGCACTCCGAGGGACACACCTGGATGCGGGCGAACGTGGCGCAGGCGTGGCTCTCCTCCCTGTACGGCCCCGTCGTCCAGGTCATCGAGACCGCCTGCCTCGTCATCATCCTCGGGTTCGGCGCCTGGGAGATCTCCTCGGGGCGCCTCACCATCGGTGGCCTCCTCGCCTTCGCCGCCTACCTCGCCTACCTCTACCCGGCGGTGCAGAGCCTGGGGCAGATCGCCCTCACCGTCTCCGAGGCGGCGGCGGGCTCCGACCGTGTCATCGAGATCCTGGCGACCCGGCCGACCGTCGTCGATCGCGACGACGCCGTTCACCTGGGACGCGGCCGGGGCCGCATCGAGTTCCAGGGAGTCGGCTTCACCTATCCGAACAGGAGAAGACCCACGCTGCGGGACCTGTCCTTCACCGTCGAACCGGGGGAACTGGTCGTGTGCACCGGGCCGAGTGGCGTGGGCAAGTCCACGCTCGCGAAGCTGCTGCTGCGCTTCCACGACCCCACCGCGGGACGCGTCCTCCTCGACGGGACGGACCTCCGGGACCTGTCGCGCGAGTCGCTGCGTGACAACATCACCATCCTGCAGCAGGAGAGCCTGCTCTTCTCGGGGACCGTACGCGAGAACATCGCCTACGGAAGTCCCGGCGCCGACCTGGACGCCGTCGTGCGGGCCGCCGTGCTGGCGGACGTCCACGACTTCGTCACCACGCTCCCCCTCGGGTACGACACTCCGATCGGGCAGCGCGGCCGGTTGGTGTCGGGCGGGCAGCGCCAGCGGATCGCCATCGCGAGGGCGATCCTGCGCGACGCTCCCGTCCTCGTCCTCGACGAGCCGATGACGGGCCTCGACGCGCCCACGGCGGCGCGGATCATGGAACCGCTCAAGAGGCTCATGGCCGGGCGCACGACCATCCTGATCACCCATGACCTCAGGTTCATCCCCGAGGCGGTCCACAAGATCGTGCTCGAAGCCGTGCCGAGACGCTCCAGCCGGATAAGGATCAAGTCCGCCGGACGCCGTCGAGGGTCCACGTCGCGTCCCGCGTGATATCGGCTCCCGTGCCGTGGGGGCGCCGCCGCGTCCCGGCGCGTCTGGCCGTACGCTGGCCGGGCGCTCAGGGCACCTGGGATACCCGAGGGAAGGGAAGATCATGTTCCGGCATGTCGTGCTGTTCACCTGGACGGAAGAGGCCACCGAGGAGCAGAGGGCCAGGGTCGCCACGGAGCTCGCCAAGCTGCCCGGAGCCATCACCGAGATCCGCTCCTACACCATCGGCTCCGACGCGGGTGTGAATCCCGGCAACCACCAGTTCGCCGTCGTCGCGGACTTCGACAGCGTCGACGACTTCCTCGTCTACCGTGACCACCCGCTGCACCAGGCCGCGGTCACCGATCACATCAAGCCGATCGTGGCCTCGCGGGCGGCGGTGCAGTTCGAGGTCTAGGACGGCACAACCCGAGACCGCCGGAGGTCCTAGACCTCCGGCGGGTGGTTCTCGCGGTGCATCAGGCGATCCTCGGACGTGTGCCCGCGCTTGGGGGACATCACGATGCTCAGCACGATCCCGACAGCCCCGACGATCATGAAGATCAGGCCGATCACGTCGATGTGCACCGCCTCGCCGAGGACATCGGGATCGATGGCGAAGCGGAGGATGGCGCCGAGCGTGAGAAAGAAGATGCTGACCCCGACACCCATGAGTTCCTCCGGGTAAGGCTGTACGCCAGGCAAAGAGAGAGTCCGGGATTGGTCATACCCTTTCCGGCGTGATCACACCACCGAGAAGGACCTTGTCTGCGGCGGTGGGTCCCGACGAGCCCAGCCACACCGGCACCCCGAGGGCCTCGGCCACCGCCGCGGGCCAGTCGTCGATCCCGTCGGCGTAGCGCGGCCCGGCCCCCGTCAGCGGTTCCAGAAGCCGTTCCGTCAGCCGGGCCTGCCCGTCGAGGTCGCCCGTCACGCCCACGGGAAGCTCGCCGATGTCGTACGAGACACACATCCGCGACACCGGCGCGTCCAGGTGGGTGAGCGCGAGGGCGTCTGCCCCGCCGCAGACCGCGAGCGCGTAGCGGTGGGCCACCGCGTCGAAGTGGCCGGCGCGGAAGGGGCCCTGCCAGGGGCCGGTCCCGTTGTGGGCCTCGGGCAGCGCGAGGTCCGCGTCCTCGGTGACGAGCGGTCCCGGGCCGTGCCGCGGGGTGTAGGTCCGCAGCACGCCCAGCCGCGTGGCGGGCACCCCGTCGAGCAGTTCCAGCGCATTGGCGAAGGTCGTCGTGCTCCAGGTGGTGTACGGATGGAAGCCGTGCCACTCGTCGAGCAGCACGCCCTGCGCCCCCTCGAAGACCACGGGCCGCCTGCGCAGCAGCGCCGCCGTGAACGAGGAGCCGACCAGGATCACCCGCTCGGCGAACGCCCGGTAGGCGTCCACGCAGTCCGCCACGGGCGGCCCGCTCCCACCGAGGGCGTCGCGGAGCGCGCGCAGCTTGCGGGTGAGCCGGACAGGTTCCTCGCAGTCGCCCGCGACCGGCGCGAGATCGGGGTGCTCCAGGGCGTAGGCCATCGTCTCCCCGACGCCCATCCCGCACGACCCGTGCCGGTCCTCACCGCGTGCCAGCTCCCTGGCCCGCCCCGCCGCCACGTGGTACGGCGTGGCGAGCAGGGCGTCCCGGTCCACGGTGAGCAGGCGGAACGGGTCGGGGACGCCCAGCGCCTCCAGATGGGCCGCCTCCCCGGCCAGCGAGAGCGGATCCACGACCATGAACCTGGACAGGTGGGTCGGCACTCCTCTGAACGTGCCCGATCCGAACTGCGCGAACGTGTGGTGTCTTCCGTCGGGCAGGACGACGTTGTGCCCCGCCTGCGCGCCCCCGTTGAACCTGACGACCGCCTGGACGGGCTCGCGGGCGCAGAGCCAGTCGACGACGGTGCCCTTTCCCGCGTCGCCGTACCCGAGGTCGGTCACGATCACGTGCTCACGCATACGGCCACCCGTTCACCCTCGTCTCCTCTTCCTCTGTTTCTCTTCCGGACGAGCCGTTCTCCGGCCGGTCTCTTCAGCCGGAAGCCCCTGCCGGTCCCTCTGCCGGAGCCGTCGGTACCTTTCGCCGGAGGGACCTCGAAGGTTCCCGTCAGCGGGGGCGCCAGGACGGTCTCCTCCGTCGAGGCCCGTCGAGGCCCCTCCCCGGCGGGTTTCGTCCCGCCGGGGAGGAACCGTCTCCCTTCGTGGTGGCACTCCCCGCCGCTTTCGCGGTGGCCGCCGCACGGCGGGGAGGTTCTCAGAGCCGCATCACGCCGCTGTCGCCGCCCAGGTCGAGCCCGTCGGACACCACGAGGGCGCCCCGGTCGAGCTTGGCGAGGGCCTTGCCCACGGCGCTCCCGGCGTTCGAGCCGATCTCGTCGAGGTCGTCCAGCCCTTCTCGCAGGTCGATGGCGTCCTCGCCGAGGCCGACGGTGAGCGCGATGGTCTCGCAGACCGCGTCCAGGTCGTCCAGCTCCAGCACGTTCTGGCCGAGCAGTTCGCGCCAGGCGGCGAGCACCCGGCCGTCCCCGGCGTAACTCGATCCGGCGGGGAGGATGTAGTAGACGTCGTAGATCCTGGTCAGCTCGGCGACGAGGTCCTTGGTCGGGATGTCGCGCCGGAGCCGCTCGCCGACCACCTTCTCGACCTCGCGCCGCTTGACCTGCGGATAGGGCAGCTCGTCGCCGATGATGAACAGGTAACCCCGGCGGCCACGCTTCTCGAAACAGTCGATCGAGGTGTGCCTGGCCATGAAGTACATCGCCAGCTCGTACGACTCGGACATCTGGCCGCCGCCCCCGCCTTCGAGCAGGATCTTGCCCAGGTGTTCGTCCATCCGGTTGTCGGACTCGAACTGGCCCACCTGAAGGGGAGCGCGGTCGCAGGTGGCGTCGCCGATCGCGCCGAAGAGGATCTGCGGGTCGGTGGCGTACCCCTTGCGGAGCAGCAGTCCGAGCAGGTCGGGCAGCTTGGTCTGGAGGGTGCGGGGCACCCCGCGCATCGAGCCGGTCACGTCGAACAGGACGGCCACGGCGAGGGAGTTGGGGTGCTCGGCGGAGTCGCGGCTCTCGCGGAGCGCGACCTTGTGCGGGTCGAGGTCGGGGTGAGCGGAGCGGGCGCCGCTGTCGCTGTAGGCGAAGGCGCTCGAACCCTTGGCCGCGCGGTAGCTCGCGGCGGCGGAGTAGACGTCGGTGGACCAGATTCCGCTTCCCACGGGGGATCTCCTCGGATCAGGTGGAACGTTCTATGAGGTCGTTCCTGAGGTCGTCAAGGTCGTTTCGAAGGTCGTTCTGGGAGTCGAAGGTTTCGAGGGTCGGGGTTTCGAGGGTCGGGGTTTTCGAGGGTCAGAGATGAAGCGGCCGGTATTTCCTCGGCCCGTACAGGTCGTCGAGCAGCTCGTCGAGCTCTCCCAGGAGCCGCCAGGCGTCGTTCGGCGGGCTGAGCAGGCTGCCCCGGACGAAGTGCCTGACCGGGGTGGGGAGGCGGTCGCCCATGAGGGCGGCCACGCAGCGGGTGGCGAGGTGGATGTCGGTGGCCGGGGTCGCGGGCTTCCTGGCCAGGACCCAGGGCGGATAGTCGTCGCGGTGCCTGGCCACGAGAGCGGTGATCGGAGTGCCGAGCGGGACCGACTGGCTCCAGTCGACGAGCACCAGGCCGTGGTCGAGCGGGTGGACGAGGACGTGGTGCCCGAACACCGCCCCGTGCACGACCCCCGCCCGGTGAGCCGCGCCGACGGCCACCAGCAGCCGCCGCCAGATCCACGCCGCGTCCCGCACGTCCAGCACCGGCCGGCGCCGCCGGACCTCCTCCAGGCTCAGGAACCCGTCCGGCACCCGGCTGATCACGTTGGCCTGCCGCTCGACCCCGTCGGACCGGTGCCGGAACGACTCCACCAGACGGGGAACGTACGGCAGGAGCAGCGGGTCGCCGTCGTGCGCGATCGTCCTCAGCGACTCCGCCTCACGGCGTATGAGGTCGTTGTCCGCGTGGCTGCGCGGGAGCTTGAGCAGCGTGTCGGTGCCGCTCTCGTAGAGCACGGCCGACGCGCCCTGCCGGAAGACGCCCCCGATCCGGTAGGTGCCCCGCCTGGTGGTGATCACCATCTCCTTGGCCCGCTCCGAGGCTCCCTCGCGGGCCGCCCACAGCTCCGCCAGCCGGGTGAACGCCACGGCGGCCTCCGCTCCCGGCGCGAGGTCGGGGTGGAGCAGCCTCGCGAGCCTCCGGTACGCCCGGTGGGGGGAGTCCCCGCCGAACAGGTCCTCGGGCGTGTGAGCGGCGGTCACCAGCGCGATCGCCTCGGCCGTGGTCATCGGATCTGCTCCTCCCTGGCCGGTCGCAACAGGGCGGGGTGCAGGAGCCGGGCGTCACCGGCCCGATAGAGCTTGGCGCGGGGCCCGCCCCTGGCCCCGCCGCTCTCGGTGGTCTCGCCGGTGCTCTCCACGAAGCCGGGAACCGACAGGATCTTGCGGTGGAAGTTGCCCGCGTGCAGCTGCACCCCCCAGACCGTCTCGTAGACGCCGCGCAGCTCGGAGATCGTGAACCTCTCACCGGCGAACGCGGTGGCGAGCGGGGTGTACTCCAGCTTGCCGCGGGCCCGCTCCAGCCCGTGCGCCAGGATGCGGTCGTGGTCGAACGCGAGCTCAGGAAGCTTGTCGACCGAGTGCCAGGAGGCGTCGGCCGCGTCCGAGCCCGCCCGGGGATCGGGCAGGTCGGGGGCGAAGGCGAGGTAGGAGATCGACACGACCCTCATCCGCGGGTCACGCTCGGGCGCCCCGTAGCTGGCGAGCTGTTCGATGTGGATTCGACCCAACGGCCCAGACGGGTCGGACAGCCCCGTCTCCTCGGCCAGCTCCCGCGCCGCGGCCTGTGGCAGGTCCTCTCCCGGCCGGATGAACCCCCCGGGTAGCGCCCACAGCCCCGCATGGGGTTGCTCGGCCCGCCTGATCAGCAGAACGCGCAACCCGCCCCCGCGAATGGTGAGCGCCACCACGTCGACCGTCACCGCGACCGCCGGGTATGCCCGTGGGTCATAGCCGGCGAGGAACTCCGATTCATCCATCCCATGTCCTTCTCAAGTTGAGACAAACTCAGTATGAGAATAACAGAGGGCCGCTGTCAACAACTCCATGGCGATCCGTCCTCCTTTGTGGCACCCCATCTGCTCCGGCGACGCGGTGCTGCCTCTGAACAGCGCCTTTCCGTAGAGGCGTGTCAAGACTTTGCCCACCTCTTGTAATGCGAACGTATTACGTTAAGCTCTGTGGGGTATCGAGCCATTTACTGGACCGAGCGGTCCGAGGAGCACATCGCGCGGCACGGTGTCACGCCGGAAGAAGTCGAACAGGTGGTGTTCACCCGTCCTTATTGGGAGGCGGCGGGTCGAGAGGGCAGCACGCTCATCTATGGCGTGACGGATGACGGGCGATATCTGCTCGTCGTGCTGGTGGAGAGCGTCGCCGAATCGGGTGCCTGGTACGTGGTCACCGCACGAGACATGACCGCCACCGAGAAGCGACTGTTCGCCAGGAAGGTGAGGTGATGACCGTGACACGAGACGAAATCGACGACTTGGCCGATTACTACGACGAGCACGACACCACCGCGGAGCTGGAGCGTGCGGTTCCGCGCGAGCCGGTGCCCGCCGACGAGGTGATGATCGTCACCTCGCTGCGATTGCCGAAACCCGTGATGGACCAGGTCCGCGCGCGAGCCCAGGAGCGCGGCATGAAGCCCACCACGCTCATCAGGGAGTGGGTCGAGGCGGCGCTTGCGGGGCAGGACGCCGTCGTCCCGATCAGTGTGATCATGGCCGCGGTCGCCGAGTATCAGCACAGGCGCGCATCCTGACCGTTCCGTGCGCGGAGAAGCGGAAAACGGACGAGGGACCGGCCCCGGGAGAGCGGGGCCGGTCCCTCGTCGTGCCTGCCGCGGGAGCAGGTGATCATGCGGCCTGAACCGACAGGACTCAGGCCGGTGTCAGGCCGGGATAAGGCGGGTCAGAAGGCCTCTTCCGGCAGCTCCATCAGGTCCTGGTCCGTGGCGTCGAGCGTGCGGCGCTCGGCGGCGATGCGGGGCAGGACGGTCTGCGCGAAGAACGAGGCCGCGGAGACCTTGCCGCTGTAGAAGGCGTGGTCGCTTCCCTCGGTGGTCGAGCCGAGCGCGGCCAGGGCCACCTCGGCCTGGCGCAGCAGCAGCCAGCCGATCACCAGGTCGCCCAGGGCGAGCAGGAACCGGGTGGTGTTGAGACCGACCTTGTAGACCTCCTGCGGGGTCTCCAGCGAGCCGATCGCCCAGCCCGCCATCGTGTCGGCCATCGCCTTGACCTCGTCGGCGGCCTCGTCCAGGAGCTTGCGCCCCTCCTTCAACCGCCCGTTGCCCGCCTCGGAGGCGGCGAAGGCCTTCACGTCGGCGTACAGCGAGCCGAGGGCGACCCCCTGGTTACGCAGGACCTTGCGGAAGAACAGGTCCAGGCCCTGGATCGCGGTGGTGCCCTCGTAGAGGGAGTCGATCTTCGCGTCCCTGATGTACTGCTCGATCGGGTAGTCCTGCAGGTAGCCGGACCCGCCCAGGGTCTGCAGCGAGCGGGCGAGCAGCTCGTACGAGCGCTCGGAGCCGACGCCCTTGACCAGCGGGAGCAGCAGGTCGTTCATCGCCTCGGCGTGCTCGTTCCTGCGGCCCTCGTGCTCGGCGAGCAGCACGTCGTCCTGGTAGGTGGCGGTGAACATGACCAGGGCGCGCATGCCCTCGGCGTACGACTTCTGGAGCATCAGCTCCCGGCGTACGTCCGGGTGATGGGTGATCGTCACGCGGGGGGCCGACTTGTCGGCCATCTGGGTGAGGTCGGCGCCCTGCACCCGCTGCCTGGCGTATTCGAGGGCGTTGAGGTAGCCGGTGGAGAGCGTGGCGATCGCCTTCGAGCCGACCATCATCCGGGCGTGCTCGATGATCATGAACATCTGCTTGATGCCCTCGTGCACCTCGCCGATGAGCGTGCCCACGGCCGGGTGCTCGCCACCGAAGGTGAGCTCGCAGGTCGTGGAGACCTTGAGGCCCATCTTCTTCTCGACGTTGGTGACGTACACGCCGTTGCGCTCGCCGAGCTCGCCGGTCTCCAGGTCCACGTGGTACTTCGAGACCAGGAACATCGACAGGCCCTTGGTGCCGACGCCGTGCCCCTCGGGGCGGGCGAGCACGAGGTGGAAGATGTTGTCGGACAGGTCGTGCTCGGCGCTGGTGATGAAGCGCTTCACGCCCTCGATGTGCCAGGTGCCGTCGTCCTGACGCACGGCCTTCGCGCGGCCGGCGCCCACGTCGGAGCCGGCGTCCGGCTCGGTGAGGACCATGGTGGCGCCCCACTGCTTCTCGATGGCGAGCTCGGCGTAGCGCTTCTGCTCCTCGGTGCCGATCACGTGGAGCACGTGGGCGAAGGCCGGGCCGCTGGAGTACATCCAGATGGCCGGGTTGGAGCCGAGGACCATCTCGGCCAGCGCCCAGCTCACGCTGCTGGGCAGACCGGGGCCGCCGAGCTCGGCGGGGAGACTGAGGTTGGTCCAGCCGGCGTCACGGTAGGCGGCGAAGGACTTCTTGAAGCCCTCCGGCATCGTCACGGTCCCGGTGGCGGGGTCGAACACCGGCGGGGTGCGGTCGCCCTCCTCGAAGGAGTCGGCGAGCACGCCCGTGGCGAGGCGGTTGACCTCGTCGAGCAGGCTCCGCACGACGTCCTCGTCCAGATCGGCGTAAAGACCGCTGCCCAGGATGTCCCGGCGTCCGAAGACCTCGAAGAGGTTGAACTCCAGGTCACGGACATTGCTCTTGTAGTGGCCCATGGGGTCTGCTCCTTGAAACCGGGGGATCCGGAACTTTCCATACTCGTCAGTAACGTTACCGGTAATGCTACCCGCGGGTAACCCCTAGAAAACACCCCTGACTGGGACGTTCATCACGCCTCCGTACTGCTGGAACGGTGCCCGGGTGACGCCGATCGACGGGGAGGGGAGAGCTCTTCTAGGCTCTTCCCATGGACGAGCAGTGGCGGGCCGACCTCGGGATGTGGGGCATTCCCGCGGAGATCGCGGCGAAGGCGCCGGCCGATCCCTGGGGCCACTCTCCCGCGAGGTTCGCCGAACGCACCGACCTCGCCCTCGCGGCCCCCGAGGGACCCACCCTGGCGCGGATCGCCGAGGCGCTCCCACCCGGCGGGAGCGTGCTGGACGTCGGCGCGGGGACCGGGGCCGCCTCCCTGCCGCTGGGCCGGGACCTCGGGCGGCTGATCGCGGTCGACACCTCGGAGGCGATGCTCGCCGAGCTGGCCGTCAGGGCCGAGGCGCTCGGCGTTCCCACCCTCGTCGTCAACGGCCGCTGGCCCGACGTGGCGGCGCGGACACCGGTGGCGGACGTCGCGGTCTGCGCCCACGTCGTCTACAACGTGCCCGAACTGGCGGGATTCCTTACAGAACTCACTCGCCACGCCCGCGCCCGGGTGGTCCTGGAGCTCACCGGCCGGCACCCGATGAGCTGGCTCAACCCCCTCTGGCAGCACTTCCACGGCATCACCCGCCCCAGCGGGCCCACGGCCCACGACGTGATCGCCATCGCGGAGGGCCTCGGCCACGAGGTTCGCCACGAGCGGCGCGTGGCCCCGCTGCCCCGCTTCACCCGCCTGGAAGACCTCGCCGAGAGCGCCTGCCGCAGGCTCTGCCTCGGACGGGAGCGGGCGGACGAGGTCATCGCGGCGGTGGTCGAGCTGGACATGTGGCCGGTGCCCCGCGACCAGTGGTTCACAATCTGGTGGGAATCAAAGTGAGGCCCGGCTACGTTCCACTGTCACAACGCTCAAAAGGAGCGTTTCCGGACGAGACGCGCCGTACCCGGTAGGCAAAGACGACGCTCCTGATCAAGGGGGAGTTGTCATGGCCTGGATCTTCATCGTGATCGCCGGTCTCTTCGAAGTCGCGATGGCGTACTCACTCAAGTTGAGCGACGGATTCTCCGTGCCACTGCCGAGCATCGGCTTCCTGGTTTTCGGCGCGTTCAGCTTCGGCCTGCTCGCCCTGGGCCTGAAGACCCTGGAGGTCGGCACGGCCTACGCCGTCTGGACGGGCATCGGAGCCGTCGGCACCGCCACACTCGGCATCGTCGCCCTCGGCGAGGACGCGTCGGCCCTCAAGATCGCCTCGGTCCTGCTCATCGTCGCGGGCGTCGTCGGGCTCAACCTCGCCGCAGGCGGCCACTGACCGCGCACCTGGGCGCCCCGGCGGGCTGTACGCGTACATCCGGCGCCACGATCCGTACGTTCGGCAACCCGATCCGCGCGCTCGGCGACCGGACCGGTACGTCCGGTCATTCGACCGGCGAGAACCGAGACGCGTACATCCGGTGACGTGACCCGTGCACCCGGCGACGTGACCGGCGAGAACCGAAACGCGTGGGTTCGACGGCGTGACCCGCCGGAACCGAACCGGGCTATCCGGAAACCTGCTTGACGGCTTTGGTGGTGTCGGGTTGGGTGGAGCGATGATTGACGTTCACTGCGTGACCTTCGACTGCGCCCAGCCGTACGAGCTGGCGACCTTCTGGCGCGACGCCACCGGTGGAAAGCTTCACCCGGATACGGAGAAGAACGACGACGAGGTCCTTCTCCAGGGAGGCAGGATCGACCTGCTGTTCATCAAGGTCCCCGAGGACAAGGCGGTCAAGAACCGCGTCCACCTGGACCTCACCGGCTCCGCGGGCACCACCCGTGACGAGGAGGTCGAGCGCCTGGCCGGACTCGGCGCCACGATCTCCGAGGACCACCGCGACCCCGAAGGCAGCGGCTGGGTCACGATGCTCGACCCCGAGGGCAACGAGTTCTGCGTCTGCCGCGCCGAGCACGAGAGGGTCTAGCGTCCCCGGACGTCCTTGGCCCGGTCACGCGGAAAGGCCCGGCCGTGCCGCGAGACCGGGCGACACACACGTCCCGGCCGCTCGCCGTGGCCCCTGAACACCCACCGGAGCCTGGACGTCCACCGGGCCCCTGAACACCCGCCGGGAGCCTGGACGTTCACCCGGCGCTGGACGTCCACCGGAGATCTTGAGCACTCGCCGGGACCTTGAACGCCCGCCCGGGAGCCGGACGGTCACCCGGGAGCCGGACAGCCGGGTCGTGGGGTTCAGCGGCCACCGGGGAGCGAGGTCTGGCCGCGTCCCTTGAGCGTGAGGGCGACGATCGCCGTGATCAGATAGACCACGACACCCCCCTGGAGCGCGTCCAGCGCCGCCCCGAACACGCCCTCGCGGTCGAGGACGAGCTGCACCGGATACATCAGGATCGCGGAGCCGAGCGCGGGATAGAGGGCGAACCTCCAGGGGTGGCGCAGCGCCCAGAGCCGGGCCTGCCGGGTGACCCGGTCGCCGACGTCGGGCTTGCTGACCGAGCCGATGGCCGCGATGAGCGAGAACAGGCCGATACCGACCACCATCGCCCACGTAAGATCCAGATCCCCGTCGAGCAGGTCCAGCCCCAGGCTGACCGCCGCCACCGCACCGCCGGTCACCGCCGCGGTCTTCCAGGGAGCACCGCGCAGCGCCGCTCCGGCGAGGGACATCTCGTCACGTCGAGTCAGTTCGTCGTTCATGCCTCCAGGGTGCCTCTCGTCTCCCCTTGCCCACATCGGGGAGCAACCCTGACTTGTTCCCTGAGTCGTCGACCCGGGACCGCCGGTCATTCCGTGGTGGTGCAGGGGGCGAGTTCGACCAGGTTGTCGTGGTAGACGGCGCCCCGGCCCATGTCGGCGTCGCGGGCGGCCACCACGGCGTTCGCCGTCGCGCCCCCCGGGCTGAGCTTGCGCCAGTGGCCCTTGGTGGACGCGACCACGCCGGGCCGTACCCTCTCGGTGATCTCGACCACGGCCTCGAACTCGCCCTCGTCGTTGAACACCCGCGCCCGCTGCCCCTCGCTCAGCCCTCTCCGCGAGGCGTCCTCGGGGTTGACCAGGACGCGCGGGCCCTTCGAGCGCCTCAGCAGCTCGGGGTTGTTGCCGAAGGTGGTGTTGAGGAAGGTGTGGGAGGCGGGCGTGATGAGCGCGAGCGGGTACGGCCCCGGCGCGGCCGAGGCCGTGTGCGGGGGGACGTAGGCCGGTCCCGAGCCGAACTCCATCCGACCGGAGGGCGTCGGGAAGCCGTCGGTGAACGGCACGAACGGCTGGGGGACGTTGAGACGGACCCAGCCCTCCTTGCGCAGCCGGTCGAGGGTGATCCCCTCCAAAGACGGGTGCCCCGAGGTGAGCAGTTCCTCGGCCAGCTCCAGGTCGGAGTCGTACAGGGACGGTTCGGTGAGCCCCATGTGCCGCGCCAGGCGGCGGAACGTCTCGGTGGTGGACAGGCACTCGCCGGGCGGCTCGACGGCGGGTTCGTTCCACATCAGGTACATGTGCCCGTACCCCGCGTGCAGGTCGGCGTGCTCGATCTGCATGGTGGCGGGAAGGACGATGTCGGCGTAGTCGACGGTGTCGGTCGGGAACTGCTCCATCACGACGGTGAACAGGTCCTCGCGCAGCAGCCGCTCGCGGATCCGGTTCTGGCCGGAGGTGGAGCCCATCGGGTTGGCCGCGTACACCCACAGGCACTTGACCGACTCGTCCAGCTCGTCGGCGAGCCGCGTCATCGTGAGCGTTCGGACAGGCCCGGGGAGCAGGTCGTCGCGGGTGTCGATGTTCAGGTGGATGTGCCCGCTGGTGGAGTACACGATCCCGCCGCCCGGGTGGCGCCAGTCGCCCGTCACGCCGGGGATGGAGGCGATCGTACGCATCGCGGTGCCGCCGCCCGCGTGCCGCTGCATGCCCATGGTGGCCCGGATGCCGGTGGGCCGTGTACGCGCCAGACGCGTCCCCAGGGCCCGGATGTCGGCCTCGGGCAGCCCGGTGATCTCCGCCACACGCGCCGGAGGGTGGCGCAGGATCTCCTCGCGGAGGTTCTCCCAGCCGTTCGTGTGGTTCTCCAGGTAGTCGCGATCCTCGGCGCCCTCGGCGAGGACGACGTTCATCAGCCCCAGGGCGAGGGCGGCGTCGGTGCCGGGCCGGATCGGCAGGTGCTCGTCGGCCTGCTCGGCGGTGCGGGTGCGGATCGGGTCGATCGCCACCACGTGCGCCCCGGCCGCGCGGGCGTCCTGGATGAATTTCCACAGGTGGTGCCCGGTCGTCAGCGTGTTCGTCCCCCACAGCAGGATCAGCCTGGACAGCGCGAACGTCTCGGGATCCATGCCGCCCGGTGTGCCGTAGACCTGCTGCAGCCCGTGGTTTCCGGCCGAGGAGCAGATGTTCAGGAAGTGCCTCGACGCGCCGAGGACGTTCCAGAACCGCCTCCCGGCGATCCCCTCCGACCCCTGGACGTATCCCAGCGTTCCGGTGCCCATGTAGGGCCAGATCGCCTCGCCGCCGTGCTCGTCGACGATGCCGCGCAGCCGTACGGAGATCTCCTCCAGGGCCTCGTCCCAGCCGATCCGCTGGAGTTGGCCGGACCCCTTGGGGCCGACCCGCCGCATCGGGTGCAGGATGCGGTCGGCCGCCCTGGTGTGCTCCAGGTAGCGGTTCACCTTCACACAGAGCGCGCCACGGGTGTAGGGATGGTCCGGGTTGCCGCGCATCTTGACGGCACTGCCGTCCTGGACGGTCACCACCCAGGAACAGGTGTCCGGGCAGTCCAGCGGGCACGCCCCCAGCACTCGCAATTCGCCTGACGACATGTCCCGACTGTAGCCGCGCTCTCCGCGCGGGGTGTACGCGCGTTCCCCTCCGAACCCCGCGCCCCGAACCCCGCTCCCCGCGTCCCGAGTTCCGCGGTCCGCCCGGCCCTCCATATCCCGTCGTTTCCCGTGTCCGGCACCCCGCACCCTCGTGGCCGTACGCCGCGCGGCCCCGTCCTACCTGAGGAGGCCGCCGTGGTCGTGGTCGTGGCCGGATTCCAGGCCGCCCGCGCCGGTGCCCGGCCTGCCGGGGACGACGGCCCCCTTGCCGGGCACCCCGGGCACCCCGGAGCCCTTGGAACCCCGGGAGCCCCTGGAATCACCGGCATTCGGCGGGTTGTTGGGAGCGTGGGGGAGGTCGTCGGCGTACCCGTAGGTGAACGCCGCCGCCGCGATCGCGCCGCTGTTCACCAACAGGGCCTTGTCGTTGATGTTGGCGATGGTGTCGCACTCCTGGTGGTAGCACTTGTCGTACGCGACCCCGGCGGTGCCGCCGAACTTCTTGGCCTCCTCGGTGCTCTTGAGGCCCTCCGCGCCGGTGAACAGCCCGCCGGCGGGGATGCCGATCCCGATGAAGGGGCCGTAGTCGGATCGGCCGCTGAAGTCGGCGTCCTGGTACGGCTCGCCCACCGCCTCGAAGTACGTCTGCAGGAGCCTCTCGATCTGGCCGGAGCCGGGGGGAGGGGTCGCGCTGATCACTTCGCCCGACGAGTTTCCGTCGTAGATCCCGAAAACGTAGTTCGGTGAGGCGATCATGTCGAAGTTCAGGTAGAGCTTGACCTTCGCCCGCTCCGCGGGGGGCAGGGCGGACACGTAGTACTTCGACCCGAGCAGGCCCAGCTCCTCGGCACCCCAGAAGGCGAAGCGCAGCCTGTTCTTCGTCCGCAGCGACTTCGCCGCCAGCGCCGTCTCCAGGACGCCGGCGGTGCCCGAGCCGTTGTCGTTGATGCCGGGGCCCATCATGACGCTATCCAGGTGGGCGCCGAGCATGACGACCCTGTCGGGGTCACCCCAGGTGCTCTCGGCGATGAGGTTGCGTGTCCTGCGGTCGGGGGCGATCTCGGTCTGCACGACGAGTGCCACCGTCGTTCCCCGGGCGGCCAGTTGCTCACCGGTCGCGAAGTCGGCGCTGACGACCGGGATGCGCACGGTGGAGGTGTTGATCGAGCCGCCGAACAGGCCCTTGTGGTTGTCGGCTCCCTCACCCGCCCGGCCGTCGTTGAAGATGATCACACCGGACGCGCCTGCGGCCTCGGCCCGTTCCGCCTTGGCCTGGAAGCTGCAGGTGCCGCGCTGGATCAGCGCGATGTTGCCCCGGGCGAATCTGGAGAAGTCGCTCGCCTCGCACCCCGAGGTGGATTCCTGCCCCTTCCTCGGAGGCAGGACCAGGTCGACCGCCTGCACCGGGGCCGTCACCTCCCCCGAGCCGGAGTACGTCATGGTCCTGAAGTCGGTGCCGGGCACGTACTTCTTGGCCAGGGGCCGCGTCTGTTTGAGCACGGGTGTCGCGACCTCGCGGAAGAAGGAGATCTTGAACTCCTGCGAGGTGAGCCGGTATCCGGCCTCGCGGAGCTTGTCCGCTACGTAGGCGAGCGAGGCGGCGTAGCCGGGTGTGGCCGCAGCCCGGGTGCCGCCGTTGGCGTCGGCGATGCTCTGGAGCCTCTCCAGGTGCCCCCTGAGGGCGGCGAGTTTGATCGACGCCCCGAACGCCTTCGCCTCCGGCGGCAGAGGGCTCCCGGCCGGCGGCGCGGAGCCGCCGCCCCCGGAAACAGGTGCCGCGCCGGCCGGGATGACGGACCCGGCGGCTCTCTCGGAGTCGTCGCCTCCCGCGAGAGGTGCCGCGTCGGCCACGACGGGTCCCGAGCCTCCCGTGACGGCTGCGGATATGACGGGTCCCGGGCCTCCCGCGACGAGTGCCGCGTCGGCCGGGGCAGGGGTCGCGGCCGACACCGCGGCCAGGGACAGGACCGAGACCGCGGTGATCGCGGTCATCAACTTCCTGGGGACGACGGAAGGGGCTTTCCGCCCCTCGGACGCGACTCGGCGGGACGCGAGCGGGTGACGGAACATGGTGTTCAGCCTTCCAGCCCTTCACCCATCGAATTGATTGTTCTCGCAGGTAGAACGGTCAATTCTCCATCTGCGACAGGTACGCTGTGTTCGCCCTGTCCTCCTCGTCGAGGCTGGGACTCCCCGCGAACCAGGCGTCCAGGATCTCCCCGAGCAGGGGGGCGGAGATCAACCGGAGGCTGATCGCCAGCACGTTGGCGTCGTTCCAGCGACGTGCCCCGTCCGCCGTGGCCGCGTCCGCGCACAGCGCGGCCCGTACGCCGCGCACCTTGTTCGCCGCGATCGACGCGCCCGTCCCGGTCCAGCAGCACACGATCGCCTGATCGGCCACCCCCGAGGCCACGTCTCCGGCGGCACGCGCGCAGCACCACGCCCAGTCGGCCCGCTCGTCGGCCAGGGCGCCGTGAGGTATCACCATGTGGCCTCGTTTTTCGATTTCGGAGACCAAGATGGAGGCCACACCGTCAAGACTGTCAGAGGCGACCGAGATGCGCATGACTCTGATTGTGAACACTCAAAGAGAAGATCGGTGACGCACCTGTAATGCGGAACATGCAGAATCGCAGGCGGTGACGGAAATCAAGGAACTGGACGAAACGGCGTCCGTCGACGGCACACGGCCGCCGGCAGACGGCGATCTCGCCGTGCACGTCGTCGAGCCGCTGCTCCCGCAGCGGATCCGCCGCCCCTCCGACCTGCTGCGATTCCTGGCGACCCTGCTCGTGCTCACGGCCGTGGTCCTGCTCGCCCTCGTCGCCAAGAAGACCCTGAACGGCCTGGAGGGCGACGTCGCCGACGGCACCAGCCGGGCACCGTTCCTGCTCAGCGGTCTGGCCGGGGTGCTGAGCGCGTCGGCCATGCTCGGCGTGCCCGTCGCCTTCGCCATCGAGAGAGTGCTGCACCGCGACGGCCTCAGGGTGGCCGAGGGGCTCTTCGCGGCGATCGCCGCGATGGTGTTCTCCTTCGCACTCGGCGAGTGGATCCTCAAGGCCGGTCCCGAGGACCTGCGGGTCCTGCTGACCGGCGGCCGGGCCGGGGTCGAGCCGATCAACACCCTGCTCACCCCGATCATCGCCTACGTCACCGCGGTGCGGATATCCCGCCGCCCCACCTGGCGGGCGGCCCTGTGGAGCGCGGTCGCGCTCAACGCCGTCGCCCTGTTCGCGGGGCTCGCCGCGACGATCCTCGGCATCGTCGTCTCCATCCTGATCGGGCTGGCCGTCGGCTACGCCACCCTGTACGGCGTGGGCAGCCCCAACACCCGCCCTCCGGGCAGCACGGTCGTCGCGGCGCTCCGCAAGCTGGGTTTCGTCCCCGTCAAGGCACGCAGGCTCGACGACGACCACCAGAGCAGCCGCCGTTACGCCGTCGACCTCAGGGACGGCAGCCGTCTCGACGTCACCGTCCTCGACCGTGACCGCCAGGTCGCCGGTGTGCTCTACCGCCTCTGGCGGCGCATGCGCCTCAACACCGAGACCCGCCGCAAGGCCATCCGCTCGCTCCGCGCCGAGCTGGAGCGCGAGGCCCTCATGGCGTACGCCGCGCAGGCGGCCGGAGCGAGCACCCCAAGGCTCGTCGCCACCAGCGAGATCGGCAGCGAGGCCGCACTGCTCGCCTACGAGCACGTTCCCACCCGCGCGCTCGACAGCATCCCCGACAACGAGATCGGCGACAACCTGCTCGCCCAGATCTGGGAGCAGGTCCTGCTGCTGCAGGTCCAGCGGCTCGCCCACCGGCGACTGACCGGCGACAGCATCCATGTCGACGGCGACGGCCGGGTCGTCCTGATGGACGCCCGAAGCGGCGAGATCGCCGCCGGTGACCTGCTGCTCCGTCTCGACGTCGCCCAGCTGCTCACCTACCTCAGCCTGCGCGTCGGCGCCCAGCGGGCGGTCGCCGCCGCCGCGGCCGTGGCCGGGTCCGGCGTGCTCGCCGACGCGCTTCCCCTGCTCCAGCGGATCGCGCTGACCCGCGAGACCAGGGCCGCGCTGACCAGGAACAAGGAGCTGCTCACCGAGATCCGCGACCGGATCGTCGAGCTCAAGCCGAAGGTCGAGGCCGAGGAGGTGCGCCTGGAGCGCTTCCGTCCCCGGACCCTGATCACCATCATCGGCACCGCGTTCGCCGCGTACTTCCTGGTCTACTACCTGACCCAGATCAACCTCAACATGATCACGTCGGCCAAGTGGAGCTGGACCGGAGTGGCGCTCGCCGCGGCGATACTGAGCTACGTCGCCGCCGCCCTCATGCTGAGGGGGTTCGTCCCGGAGAAGCTGCCCCTCGGCCGTACCGTTCTCGCCCAGTTCGCCGGGTCGTTCGTCAAGCTCGTCGCGCCCGCCGCGGTGAGCGGGGTCGCGGTCAACACCCGCTACCTGCAAAAACGGGGTATCCCTCCGGGACAGGCGGTGGCCAGCGTAGGGGCCTCCCAGCTCATCGGGCTCGTCTCCCACGTCGGCCTGCTGCTGCTTTTCGCCTACGTCACCGGTTCCAACACCGCCTCGTCGTTCACCCCGTCGCGCACGCTCGTGATCACGCTGCTCGCCGTGGCCGTACTGACCCTGGTCGTGTTGAGCGTCCCGCGCCTGCGCCGCCTGATCACCGCACGGCTCCGCTCCCTGTTCTCCGGCGTCGTCCCGCGTCTGCTCGACATCCTCCAGTCACCTCAGAAGATCATCGAGGGCTTCGGCGGCACCCTGATGCTCACCCTGTCCTTCGTGATGTGCCTGGACGCCTGTGTCCGCGCCTTCGGGGGTTCCATCAACTTCGCCGCCGTCGCCATCGTCTTCCTCGCGGGCAACGCCATCGGCTCGGCCGCCCCGACCCCCGGCGGGCTCGGAGCCGTCGAGTTCTCCCTCACGGCCGGCCTCACCCTGGCGGGTGTGCCGCGCGAGGTGGCGGCCCCGGCCGTGCTGCTGTTCCGGTTGCTCACCTTCTGGCTGCCGGTCCTGCCCGGCTGGGCCTCGTTCACGTACCTGCAGCGAAACGAGGCGCTCTGACCCGATCCGCGTTCGTCTCGGGCCTCTGTAACGGCTTCCGAGAACGGTTCCGACAGGCGGAGGCCGCCGGTCACCTGGACCGGCGGCCTCCTCGGAAACGCGCGGACGGGCGGGACGGGGTCAGGCCTCGCTGGACCTGGCCCAGATGTTGATGCCCGCGTCGACCGCGTCCTTGTCGATCGTCTCCAGCTCCCTGTTGTCGAACGACAGGTTCTCCACCGCGGAAAGACTGTTCTCCAGCTGCTCGACGCTGCTCGCGCCGATCAGCACCGAGGTGACGCGCCTGTCGCGCAGCGCCCACGCCAGCGCCATCTGCGCCAGCGACTGACCGCGCCGGTTCGCGATCTCGTTCAGGATGCGGATGTGCCGCATCGTCTCGTCGGTGAGCATCTCCGGGGTGAGGAAGCGCCCCTGCGAGGCCCGCGACCCCTCGGGGATCCCGTTCAGGTAGCGGTCGGTCAGCATGCCCTGCGCCAGCGGCGAGAACGCGATGCAGCCCACGCCCTCCTCCTCCAGGACGTCGAGCAGCCCGCCCTCGATCCACCGGTTCAACATCGAGTACGAGGGCTGGTGGATCAGTAGCGGCGTGCCCATCTCCCGCAGGATCCGTGCCGCCTCCTTGGTGTGCTCGGGCGAGTAGGACGAGATGCCCGCGTACAGCGCCTTGCCCGACCGGACCGCGTGGTCCAGCGCGCCCATCGTCTCCTCGAGCGGGGTGTCCGGGTCGAACCGGTGGCTGTAGAAGATGTCGACGTAGTCGATCCCCATCCGCTCCAGCGACCGGTCCAGGCTGGACAGCAGATACTTGCGCGAACCCCACTCGCCGTACGGGCCCGGCCACATGTCGTAGCCCGCCTTGGTGGAGATGACCAGCTCGTCCCGGTACGGGGCGAAGTCCTCGCGGAAGTGCCGCCCGAAGTTGGTCTCCGCGCTCCCGGGCGGCGGGCCGTAGTTGTTGGCCAGGTCGAAGTGGGTCACCCCCAGGTCGAAGGCCCTCCTGAGGATGTCCCGCTGGACCTCGAAGGACTTGTCGTCGCCGAAGTTGTGCCAGAGCCCCAGGGAGACGGCGGGCAGCTTGAGCCCGCTCTTGCCGACCCTGTTGTACGGCTGACGGTCGTCGTACCTGTCGTTCGCCGCGATGTACGTCACTGAGCCACCTTTGCCGTGTCGAGGATCCAGGAGAGGGTGAAGGCCTCCTCGCGCCAGGAGTCGTACCTGCCGCTGCGGCCGCCGTGTCCGGCGCCCATCTCCGTCTTGAGCAGGAACGGCCCGCCGCGCGCCACCTCGCGGAGCCTCGCGATCCACTTGGCGGGCTCGTGGTAGAAGACCCGGGTGTCGTTGAGGCTGGTGATCGCGAGGATCGGCGGATACACCCGGCCGTCCACGTTCTCGTAGGGCGTGTACGACTTCATGTACGCGTACACCTCGGGGTCGTGCAGCGGGTCGCCCCACTCGTCCCACTCGATCACGGTCAGCGGCAGCGACGGGTCGAGAATCGTGTTCAGCGCGTCCACGAACGGCACCTCCGCCACCACGCCCGCGAAGGTCTCCGGTGCGAGGTTGGCGACCGCGCCCATCAGCAGCCCGCCCGCGGAGCCACCCCTCGCGATGATCGCGCTCGACCAGCCGGAGGCGGAGAGGTGCTCGGCGGCGGCGACGAAGTCGGTGAACGTGTTCTTCTTCTGCTGGAACTTGCCGTTCTCGTACCAGTGGCGGCCCATCTCACCGCCGCCCCTCACGTGCGCGACGGCGAAGACGAAGCCCCGGTCGAGCAGGCTGAGCCTCGCGACGGAGAACGAGGGGTCGATCGAGATCTCGTAGCTTCCGTAGCCGTACAGCACGGTGGGGGCGGGCCGCTCCGTGCCCTTTTTGACCACGATCGAGATCGGCACACGGGTGCCGTCCGAGGCGGTCGCCCACTCGCGGAACTGCTCGTAGTCGGCCGGGTCGTAACCGCCGAGTACCACCTTCTGCTTGAGCAGGACCAGCTCACCCGCGCCCAGGTCGTAGTCGTAGACCGACGGCGGGGTGATCATGCTGGTGTAGCCGAGCCGCAGCCGTCCCGTGACGAACTCCGGGTTGCCGGAAGGGGCGACGTCGTAGATCGGCTCGGGGAAGGGGATCTCGTACGCCTCCCCGCCGCGGGGCAGGATGCGGATGCCGGTGAGGCCGTCCCTGCGGAAGTGCACGACGGTGTGGCCCTCGAAGGCGTCGACGTCGAGCAGCCGGGTGTCGGCGCGGTGCTCGATGAGCGGCGTCCAGTCGCCGGGGGCGTCGAGGGGCGCGGTGGCCAGCTCGAAGTTCTCCGCGTTCCGGTTGTGCAGGACCAGGAAGCGGTCGCCCGCATGGTCGACGCCGTACTCGACACCGGTCTCCCGGGGCCTGACGACGCGGAACTCACCGGAGGGGTTGTCGGCCTCCAGGATGCGCACCTCGCTGGTGATCTTGCTTCCGGCGGAGAGGACCAGGTAGCGCTCGCTGCGGCTGAGCCCGATACCGACCCAGAACCGCTCGTCGGACTCCTCGTGGACGAGCACGTCGTCCTCGGCAGGGCTTCCGATCGTGTGCCGGTGGACCTGGTTGGGGCGCCACGCGTCGTCGACCGTCGTGTAGAAGAACGTCGTGCCGTCGGCGGACCAGGCGCCGCCGTAGAAGATGCCGGGAATCTCGTCGGGGAGGGTCTCGCCGGTGGCGAGGTTCTTCACCTTCAGGGTGAAGCGCTCGTCGCCGGTGAAGTTGGTCGAGTAGGCCAGCAGGGTGCCGTCGGGACTGACCGAGCTGGTGCCGATCGAGAAGAAGTCGGAGTCTCCGGCGAGCTCGTTGCCGTCGAGCATGACCTCCTCGCCGGGAAGCGACTCCCCGGCCTTCAGCTCGGGCGGTGTCTCGCCGTCCGCGGCCACCCGGCACTGGATGCCGTACTGCTTGCCCTCCTCCGTCCGCGAGTAATACCACCAGCCGCCCTTGCGGGTGGGAACCGAGAGATCGGTCTCCAGGGTGCGTGCCTTGATCTCCTGGAAGAGCGTCTCCCGCAGGGGCTTGAGGTGGGCGGTCGCCTCCTGCGTGTAGGCGTTCTCCGCCTCCAGGTAGGCGACCACCTCCGGGTCGTCCTTGACCGTCAGCCACGCGTAGTCATCGACCACGGTGTCCCCGTGGTGCACGCGCTCGCTGGGAACCTTCTTCGCCGTCGGCGGCGTCTGGCTGCTCACTCGGCCGAGTCTATGTTTCCGCCGGTGCCTGTTCGGGTGTACCCGCTCGGTCGTGGCGCTTCGTTCCATTCGGTTTCGCCGGGCCCCCTTGGCACTGCCTGTCTCGTTGGCGCTGCCCGTCTCGCTTGGCCGGTCCCTTCCGTGCGGGCGCGCTCGGCTGGGGGCCGAGGCCGCCACACGGGCCGGGCCCCCAGCCCCCGGGGCGCCGGCTCGCCGGCTCCTCCCGGCTTGGGGAGTCCGGGGAATACGGCCGCGAGGTTCGTCGTTGTGTCCTGAGCGGTCCGCGAGGGCTGCTAATCTTTTGGTGTCGGCGAGGTCCGGCGCAAACCACTCCAATCACTCCGGTGACTTCCGTATGGCTTGTGTCGTGTTCGTCGACAATCCCTTTGAAGCCAACGGCCTCGGAGATCGGTTCGCAGAGCCGCTCAGAGGCTGGTAAGTTTGAGGGGTTGCTCTGGAAACGGAGCCGCCTGAATTCCATCAGGATCTGCCAGATCGAATCAACCGGATTAAAACGAGCCGGTTTGACACGAAAAAGCGGGCCTGAAAGAATAAAGGCACAACGAAAGAACAGAATAAAACGAACGCCCCGGAGTTCTGCCGGACCGGTTGGTCGGGTCAGGGTGATGGTGTACGCGTCCGTTTCTTGAGAACTCAACAGTGTGTTAAAAGCCAGTGCATGAAGCACAACCCCGTCCTACCCGCTTCGGTGGGGGGATGGATTCCTTTGGTTGAATATCCGCCACCGTGTGACGGTGGTGGGCTTTCAGCTGGGTAAGGACTGTTCAGACATTGTTTGGAGAGTTTGATCCTGGCTCAGGACGAACGCTGGCGGCGTGC